>JAJYFM010000059.1 GCA_021790895.1 bacterium | reverse complement strand
ATCGTTCCATTCCGTTTATCGCTCGCCCAAAGTGAGGTTTCTTCCGCTTCATGGCCTATATCATCACCGAACCGTGTATCGGTACCAAAGACAAATCGTGCGTCGATGTTTGCCCGGTCGACTGTATCCACGGTGAGGAGAGCGACGAACAGCTCTATATCGATCCCGAGGTCTGCATCGACTGTGGCGCCTGCGTCTCAGCCTGCCCGGTGGAGGCGATCTTCGCCGACTCCGATCTGCCTGCAAAGTGGGCGAACTTTACCGCGATCAACGCGGAGTACTTCAAGAAGTAGCGCGCAACCGTTCGCCCTACGCGAGCGGTTGACCGGGCCGTGTTGCCCGTTCGCGTTTCGAATGTCGGTAGGGTTTACGAGGGAGGTGTCGTCGCACTCGACGGCGTCTCCCTGAGTATTGAGGCCGGAGAGATGCTCGCGCTGCTCGGCCCGAGCGGCTGCGGCAAGAGCACGCTGCTCAATCTCATCGGCTGCGTCGATCTCCCCGATAGCGGCAGCGTCGAGATCGACGGACGATCGACGACCGAGCTCGACGACGACGCGCTGACTCGCCTGCGCCGTGACCGCGTCGGCACCGTCTTCCAGTTTTTTAATCTGTTGCCGACACTCGACGTCTTCGAAAACGTCGCGCTTCCGCTTCGTCTGCAAGGGCGACCGCATGCCGAGATCGTCGCACGCGTTGGGGAGGTCCTCGAAGCGGTCGGCATCCCGGAAAAAGCACGCGCGATGCCCTCGCAGCTTTCGGGAGGGCAGACGCAGCGCGTTGCGATCGCGCGCGCCGTTGCGCACGAGCCGGCGATTCTTCTCGCCGACGAACCGACCGGCAATCTCGATTCGCACAGCGGTGAGCGCGTGCTCGAATTACTGCGCGCATTCGCGCGGCGAGGGCAGACGATTCTCATGGTCACGCATTCTGCGGAGGCGGCGTCGGCGGCCGATCGCAGCCTACACATGCGCGACGGTCGTATCATCTCGGGACCCTAGATGCCGATCTTCCGCGCGTTGGTGCTGGGCTATGCGCGCAACGGTCTGTTCCGCGCGACGATAACGCTCGTCGCTATCGCCGTCGGGGTCGCCGCGCTCTTCGCGATCGATCTCGCCAACGCGACCGCCGTCGCATCCTTTGCGCGGAGCGTCAACGTGCTCTCTCCGCGCGTAAATCTTCAGATCGTCGGCGCGGGGCGAGGGTTCGACGAACGCACGTTGCTGCGCGTGCAAGATCTCCCGGGCATCCGTGCCGCCGACCCAACCGTCGTCGGTTCGTTGACGCTCGGCGGCAACGGCGCGCGTGGGGGAATCCTCATCAACACCGTGGGCGTCGATAGTACGCGTGCAGCGTTACCGCCGGGCGTCGCGATTGCGGCCTCCTCGCATTTCAATCTCGGGCGCTTTATCGACGAAAACGGCGTCCTCATCAGCGATCGCCTCGCCGCACGTGAAGGGTTGCGCGTCGGAAGTGTGCTGCGCGCACACGTCGACGGCGCTCCGGTGCAACTGCGCGTGATGGGGCTTATTCCGGCACATCGCGTCGGCATCGACGCCGATGTCGCCTTCGTCGATATCGCGACCGCGCAAGAGCTCTTCCACGAAGTCGGTCGCCTCGATCGCATCGATCTCGTCGTCGATCCGGCGCGACTTGGCGAAATCCGTCGCCGCCTCGCGCGCCTCTTGCCGCCGGGGAGCGAGGCGGTCGCTCCCAAGACGCGGGAAAACCAAGTGCGACGGATGCTCGCGAGTTTTCAGATGAACCTTGCCGCGCTTGCCTACGTCGCGCTGTTGGTCGGGGGATTCCTCATCTACAACGCGATGGCGATCTCCGTCGTGCAGCGACGGAACGATCTTGGGACGCTGCGCGCATTGGGCGCGCGCCGCGGGCAGATCGTACGGATCTTTCTTGTGGAGGGAGCGCTCTACGGCGCGATCGGCTCGGCGCTCGGCCTTGCGCTCGGAGCACTGCTCGCGCGCTACGCGGTCGCCGCCGTTCAGACGACGGTCTCGACGCTCTACATCGGCGCGCAAGCGGAGGGCGTACGCTACTCATTCGCGCTTGCGCTCGAAGCCTATCTCGTCGGCGTCGGCATCGCGATGGCCAGCGCGGCGATCCCCGCCATCGAAGCATCGCGAACGCCGCCTGCGCAGGCGATGCGCGAACGCGGCGTCAGCGAACGTGGGCTCGGAGCGACGTTGCCGCTCTCGATCGCGATCGCGCTGCTCTCGCTGACGGCGGCGTGGGTTGCCTCGAAGATGCCGGCGGTCGGCAACGGCATCCCCCTCTTCGGCTATCTCGCCGGAGCGCTCTGCATCGCGGGTATCGCGGCGCTCGCGCCCGCGGGCGTTCTGCTCGCCGCATCGCTCCTGCAAGCGCTCGCAGGCGAACGCGCGGTTGGGGGGATCGCGGTCGGTTTTCTGCGCGGCTCACCGCGCCGGTATGCCGTCGCCGTTGCGACGCTCGCGACCGCCGTCGGAATGATGCTTTCGATCGGTATTTTGGTCGCTTCGTTCCGCTCGACCGTCGCGCAGTGGGCCTACGCGGCGCTACCGGCGGATCTCTATGTCTCGCCGATCGGGCCGAGCGATGCCTCGTCGCGCGGCGCCTTTCCCGGAGGCGCTGCCCGCATCATCGCCGCGCTGCCCGGCGTTCGCGCGGTCGACGATATCCGCGGTTTCTCGGTGATCGTGCGCGGCGATATCGCGCAACTTGAAGCGACGAATCTTGCCTCGTTTACCAACCGGCGAAAAATGCCGTTTATCGATGCTCCGTCGCCGCGTCGTCTCGGTGCGTTGATGCACGACCGCGACGCGGTCGCCGTCAGCGAGCCATTCGCGGTTCATTACGGCATGCATGTCGGCGATCGCTTTCACCTCAATACGCCGTCGGGGAGGGTCGAGATGCGCGTCGTCGCCATCTACAACGATTACTCCACCGGGGGCGGGACGTTCTTGATGGACGCCGCGACCTTCCGACGCCTCTACAAAGACGACATGCTCGATTCTATCGCCGTCTACGCGCGTCACGGCGTCTCGCTTGAAGGCATGCGTAGTCGCATCGTTCGCGCGCTCGCCCCGCTGCGCGCCGATGTCGAGAGCAATCGCCAACTTCGCGGCTTTGCGCTCGGCGTCTTTGATCGTACCTTCGCCATCACCGGCGCACTCTACGCGATCGGGACGTTGATTGCGATATTAGGAACGGTAGGGACGCTCGTCGCGCTCGTGCTCGAGCGACGGCGGGAGATCGCGCTCGCGCGCTACCTCGGCCTCACGCGAAGGGGCGTCGTGCGGGCCGTGCTGCTGCAAGCGGTGGCGATCGGTGCGGTCGCCGCGATCCTCGGAACCGTACTCGGTATTTTGCTCGGCCGCGATTTAATTTTCGTGATCAACCGGCAGAGTTTCGGATGGTTGATCGCGTGGAACGCGCCGGTGGAGCTCTTCGTGCAGTCGGCACTCTTGGTGATCGTGACCGCATTGCTCGCCGCACTCTATCCGGCGAAGCTCGCCGCCGAGATTCGTACGCTCGAGGCACTTCGCGTTGAATAGGCGGGACTTGGTGCGCCGTTGGCTCGCAGCGGCGCTGGCATTCCTCGTACTGCAAGCGACGATCGCATCGGGAGCGCAGCGCTGGCAGATCGCTCGCGCGCCCTACCACTTCGTTTTTCCGCGCGACCACTTCGCGCACGATACCTATCGCACCGAGTGGTGGTACTTTACCGGCCATCTGCATGCTGCCGACGGACGGCGCTACGGATTTGAAGTGACGTTTTTCCGAATCGGGCTGCGCCCCTATCCCTATCGCGTGCGCCCGGGTCGAAGCGCGTGGCGCAGCGCTCAGTTCTATCTCGCGCATTTCGCGATCACCGATATCACCGGGCGCCGCTTTCTCTATGCGGAGAGCACGGCGCGCGACGCGCTCGGGCAAGGCTATGCATCGCAGCGGCGTCTCTTGGTCCGCGTCAATCGCTGGGTGCTCAGCGGAACCTCCTCGCTCGAACCACGCATGCAGCTACGGGCGGCGGATCGCGCGAGTGCCATCGATCTCCGCGTCGTACCCGAAAAACCGCCGGTAATCGAGGGCCGCGACGGGATCTCGCGCAAGGGCGCGTGCGCGAGTTGCGCCTCGCATTATTATTCGTTCACGCGCCTGCGCGCCGCCGGAACGCTGCGCATCGGCGGGCGTACGGAACGCGTCACGGGCGTGGCATGGATGGATCACGAGTATGGATCCGACGAGCTCTCGCCGCATCAGGTCGGGTGGGACTGGTTTTCGATTCAGCTCGATGACGACCGCGAGATCATGCTCTATCGTCTGCGCGAGCGCAACGGAACGACGACCCCTGCGTCGTCGGGAACGCTGGTTTCACCCAACGGGAGGTCGAGTTATCTGTCGCTTCGCGATTTTCAGATCGCGCCGACCGGATATTGGCGCAGCCCGCACACGCACGCGCGCTATCCATCGGGATGGATCGTTCGCGTCGCCGGGATTGCGACGCCGCTGCGCTTGGTTCCGGTTCTCAAAGATCAGGAGCTAGTCGGCGCCGGGGCGACCTATTGGGAGGGCGCGGTGCGCGTCTTCGATGCGCGAACGGGGCGTCTTCTTGGGCGGGGCTACGTCGAACTGACCGGCTACGCCGGCAAGATTGCGCTCTAAGCGAGCGGCGTTCTGCAGAGGCCGAGCGGAAATTTCGCGCATACGTGCGAAAGAAGAGGCTCGTTATGACGATAGCAGCTACCCTTTCAGGCGCGCAATTAGGGCTCTTTATGGCCTCCGCGCCGTTAACGCTCGGGTTGATTATTTATCTGGTCGCCTACATGGCCAAGCGCGGTGAAGGCTCGATCGTTCCACCCTTGGGGCAGAGCTTTGCCTGCGCGAAATGCGGCAAGCGCAACGTGCGCGAACACATGGTTCCGGAGAAATTTGACGGCGCAGTCGCATGGTACTGCGATCGCTGCGTGGGAGAGGCTACCAGCCGCGCGTCTTAATACGGTAGATGGCACCGAGCACGTACGGAATCTCCCAGAGCCCGAAACGTTCTTTCGCGCCGATCGCCAGTACGTAGCGCTGCGCCGAGCCGGGGCCCTGCATCGCGACGTCGATGTGATAGCTGCCCGCGGCAAGATGCAGATTCACCGGCGGCGATGAGAGATAGTTGATTCCCGAAAACGGTTCGTAGAACGATTGCGCGTGCGCGAGCGTCGCTCGCGCGATCGTCGTGCCCGCGGCATCGGTCAGGGTAGCAACGGGGCGTGCCAGATTTCCGGCGTCGCCCTTTTCCACGAGGAGGTTCCATGGCACCGTCGCAGCGCGTTCGAGCCGGAAGCGATACTCGTCGTTCTGCCGCGGTCGGAGTCGGCCGTAAAAGGCCCACGATTTCGTCGGGTCGTTGATGCGAACCGCGTGCGCGGCGTCGCGCGGCGAACATGCAAAGCGCGGGTCGTGCGCACACGCGCGCTGGGCCCCGATAGAACCGGAGCCCAGCCACGCGAGAAGGAGGAGTAGCGTGAGCCCTGCGGCCCGGAGTATCCTCCGTCGAGTCATTCTACTTCTTGCGCGCCATGATCTTGGCGAGCATGTTCGGAACGCCCTTGATCCGCACGAGGTGCGGATAGCGCGGACCACCTGTGTAGTTGACGTTCACCGAGTTGAAGTATCCATCCGATTCCACCAATAAGGAGATCGGTTTTTTGTTCTTCTCGGCGCGAACGAGCGCACGCGTGAGGACCTTGCCGGAGAAGGCGCGGCCATCGACGGCGACGATCTTTTCGTGCGGAGCGAGCATCGCGCTCCACGCCGGCGATCCGCGACGGACGTCACCGACGCCGCCGTTCACCGCGAGTCGGAGGCCGAGTGAATACCATGCGTCGACATAATGACGGAGGGTTTCATTCGCCTGGATGAATTTGTTCGGTGTAGCGTTGTAGACGAGCTTGAAGCCCGTGCGCGCGAGGGCATCGGGAGGCTGCAGGGCGACGGAGTAGACGTATTTTTGGAAGAAGGCATGCCAGTTATAGGGCACGACTTTCCCGAGCAGCGCTTCGATCTGGGCGCGGTTGTAGAGCTTCGTAATCGGGCCGGTGTTCGGCGGCCCGGCGTAGAGATGAAGGAAGGTGTCGAGCGACTTCGTTCCGTGCGATTTCTCACGGATAATCGAATCGACATCGAGCCAGAGCAACTCACCTTCGGTATAAAAATCACCCGCAGTGCGGCGCAACGATGTGTAGTCGCCGTACGACTGATAGAGATAGGGAGCGGAGGTGGTGAGGTCGATGATCGGGCGGTAATCGCGGCCGGGCTCATTTGCCATACTCGCGTAGATGCTGGCGAGATACTCCGGGTACTCCGATGTTTTGCGAATGCCCATGCGGAACGAGAGCAGGTCGCCGAGGTACTGATTCATGCCCTCGTAGACCCAGAGCAATTCGGTCCGCTCGGGGATCTGGAAATTCGGCTGGTAGAGATCGAACGGACGACGATATTTCCCATTCCACGAGTGCGAGAACTCGTGCGTGAGCAGATCGCCCGCCGCAAGTTGCTCCATCGGGTTGGTCATGAAGTCCTCGGGAGCACGGTCGTCGCTCGACTGATGGTGCTCGATCCCTTGGAAACCGATCTTGTTGCTCAGGGTGAGCAAGGAGTGGTAGACGTACCAGTGGCGCGCGCCATAGAGCGCGAGCGCTTGCGGCGTCATCCGCTTGTATTCTTTGATGAGTTGATTCGAAAAATCGAGATCTTCGGGATGGTCGGCGAATGCATCAAGCACCTGTTTGGCGGTGCCGTGCTGCCAGAGGACGATCTTGCGGCAGTATTGTCCCATGTCTAACGGCGTATCGACGAGGAATGCTAACGTGACCGGTTTGAAATCGATCCGCTGTCCGGAGCGTGATGCAACCGGCATCGAACTACCGTAATGCCAGCCCGGCGGGAGAATGATCGACGATTTGACGATTACATCGCGATTGTCGGTTTTGTTCTGATAGAGAAGGTCGCGGTTCCAATTGACGACGGCGAGCTTGCTCGTCCCCATGACGTCGCCCGGAGAATTGAGGATCTCGCGGAAGGTGACGTCGACGGCATTCGCGCCTGCGGGGACGGCGATATGAAAGGCATACATGTCGACCAAGTCGCGGCGCCACGGAACCTTCTTCCCGTTGACGCGAACCGAAAGCATATCGAGATCGCCGATCGGTCCGGTGGGCCCGTGTTCGCCGGGAATCCACTTCGGATAGACGATCGTAAAGGTACCCGGACGCGCGGGAATATGGAGGTGGGCGATCATGATGCCCCGCGGTGCTTCGCGGGCATCGAGCAGGAGCGTTTCCGGATTACTCGCCGTTGCAAGCGAGGGAACCAAGTGCGGAGTCGCTGCGGCGCCGATATGCGGAGCAAGCGTTAAAAACGCTGCTGCCGCAAGCGCCGTCATCGTTCGACGGATCATTCGTTCTCCTTCGTTATCTATGAGTTACTAAAGCGGGTAGGACGTAGCAATAGAAAAAAGTCGTGCTTTTTAGACCTGCACGACTTCGGTGATCTCGGGGACTTCGGCGGTAACGATCGCTTCGATCGCTCCCTTGAGCGTCAGGTGCGAGGCCGGGCAGCCGCCGCACGCCCCGAGCATCTGTACGAACGCGACCGAGCCGTCGATTCGTACGAGCCAGACCTCGCCACCGTCGGCGGCGATGCCCGGTCGTACCTTGTCGAGCGCGGTGTTGACGCGCTCGGCCAGCTCAGTCGTCGTTTCGTGCATAATATGTCCTTAACCATTCGCGCTCGGTCGCAAGTTTCGCTAGCGAGCAAGCGCTATTGGGCGTAACCCTTCATCAGTTCGTGCATCCGCCCGGCCATCGAGAGCGCGCTCTCCCACGGGCGCTGCCACATATTGCGGCCGAAGATCAGTCCGACGCAGCCGGCCTCCATGGCGATCTGGGCTTTGTGAATCGTCGCTTCATCCCCCATTTTGCTGCCGCCCGAGACGAGGACCAGGGTGCGGCCGGCGGAGCGAACGACGCGGCGGAGTCCCTCGAGATCGTCGAAGGTCAACGCATTGTAGGGTTTCGGCGATTTCGTCGCGGCTTCAGGCTCCCACTTGGGCTCGTTGAGTTTCACGATATCCGCCCCGACTTCGCAGGCGACTCGTGCGGCATAGTCGATTGCATAGAGCGAATCGACGCCGCCCTTTGCCTTCACCGCGCTGCCGCGTGGATAGGACCACACGATCAGCGGCATTCCATAACGTTCGCATTCGCGGCGGACTTCGTTGCACTGCGCGATATCGACATCTTGCGAGGGGCTGCCGACGTAGAGCGTGTAGCCGACCGCATCGGCACCGAGGCGCACCGCGTCCTCAACACCGGAGGTCAGCGACGAGAATGCTTCGTCGTCGGGGGGAAGATTGGTCTTTCCGTTCACTTTGAGCACCAGCGGAACGCGCCCGGCATAGTGACGGTGGTATTTTTCGGCAAGGCCGACATGCAGCGCGATGCCCGAGAATCGCCCTTCGACGGCGAGGCGATAGATCCAATCGGTATCGAGCGAATCGGGGTTGTCGAAGAAGTCGATCGGGCCGTGCTCGAGCCCCTGATCGATCGGCAGGATCATCAGCGTGCCGTTTGCGGGACCGTGTTCGTACATCAGCCGATGGAGACGGGCACGTTTGCCCGTGGAGAGGTTCATGTCGTCGAAGGTTGGACGACGAATCGGTGTAGGCATGGGGCCGGGGCTTCGTCCGGTTGGAGCCCCGCCCCTATGCGGGGGGCGGGACGAGGAAGGGCGCGCCGGGAGCGATAAACGCCAGGTGCGATGTCATCCCCCACAACCGTAGGTTTTATCGGTCTCGGCGCTATGGGCGAGCCGATGGCGCATGCCTTGCTGCGCGCGGGTTTTCCCGTGGTCGCCGCGGCGCACCGGAACCGCGCCCCGCTCGAACGGCTCGCCGCATCCGGTGCGCGGGCGGTCGTGCATCCCAGCGAAGTCGCGGCCGAGAGCGAGATCGTCGTCCTCTGCGTCCCCGATGCACCGCAGGTGGAAGAAGCGCTTTTTGCCGAGCACGGCGTCGCCGATGGGCTGCGCGAAGGACATATTGTCGTCGACATGTCGACGATATCGCCGGTCGCATCGCGTCGTTTCGCGGAGCGACTCGCGCAGCGTGGCATCGGCTTCGTCGATGCGCCCGTGAGCGGTGGGCCGATGCGCGCGCAGAGCGGCACATTGACGATCATGGTCGGGGCGAGCGATGAAGCCTTTACGCGCGTGCGTGCCGTCCTCGAAGCGATGGGAACGCCGCACCATCTCGGCCCGGTCGGCATGGGCGAGACGGTCAAACTGGTGAACCAAATTGCGATCGGCAGCATTATGATCGCGAACGCCGAAGCGTTGATGTTCGCACAAAAGGCCGGAGCCGATATCGACGCGGTGCGCGAAGTGCTCAAAAGTGCGACCGCCTCGAATTACGTACTCGAACAATGGATACCCAAGACGTGGTTGGGGGCCGGATTCGATGGAGGGTTCGCGATGGATTTATTACGTAAAGATCTCGCCGCAGCGCTCGATGCGGCTCGCGTTATGGGGCACCCGATGCCGCAGGCGGCGCTCGCACACCAACTCTATACGCTACAATCCAAGACCGACGGTCAGCGCGATTATACGGCCATTGCGAAGCTCTATGGAGCGCAGGAGCCTCGAT
>JAJYFM010000058.1 GCA_021790895.1 bacterium | reverse complement strand
AACGACCGATGCAAATCGTAGTTGCCGTCATGCATAAGCTGCTCGTCATCGCCTATGGCGTCCTCAAATCCCAACGCCCTTTCGACCCCACCATGGCTTGACGCTCATCACGGAATCTCGATACGCCCCCTTCGGGGGCTACTCGGCGTGACAACACAACCTACTCGGCGTGACAACACAACCTACTCGGCCTGACAAAACAACCTCCTCGGCGTGACAACACTGCGACGACGCGTTACGACCGATGCGCGCCTCGGCGCTACGGAAGCCAGCGCAGCCGGCCGTGTGCGCCACGCGCTCGTTTAATCGCGACATCGTCGACCGCTCCGTCGACGATCGCCGTAATGTGCCCCATTTTGCGTCGCGCGACGGCGTGGTGTTTGCCATAGAGGTGCAACACAATACTCGGATCGGCGAGCATTTCATCGACTCCGCCCAGTGTGTCGCCTTTCCCCGCGCCGAGGATATTGAGCATGATCGCGTTGGCGAAGAGGCGCGGCGGAGAGAGCGGAAGCTCGCAGATCGCGCGAACGTGCTGCTCGTATTGCGAGCACGGCGTGACGTCGATCGTATAGTGTCCGCTATTGTGCGGGCGCGGTGCAATTTCGTTTACGAGCAACTCGTTGCGTTCGTTGAGAAAAAATTCAACGCAATAGGTTCCGACGATATTGAGTTTTCGCCCGATCGTCGCGGCCATCTCGGCGGCGCGCGCCGCCAGCTCGGCCTTGATGCGGGCCGGAGCGATCGTCATCGAGAGGATCCCTTGATCGTGTGAATTCTCGGCAACGGGATAGGTAACCACCTGGTCCTGCGCGTTGCGGGTCGCAATAACGGAGAGTTCTTTTACGAAATAGATCAGGCGCTCGAAGATGAGCGTCGCGCCTTTACCGGCGGCAAAGGCGGCTTGAGCGGCGTCGAGTGTGTCGACGCGCCACTGTCCTTTTCCATCGTAGCCTCCGCGCACGGTTTTCATGATCGCCGGGAAGCCAACCATCATCGCCGCCTCGGAGAGATCACCGATACGTTCGATTTTTGCAAAATCGGCGGTCGGAATACCGCATTCGCGAACAAACGATTTTTCCAACAGACGATCTTGCGTAATGCGCAAGACCGAACTTCCCGGTGTCACGCGAAAACCTGCGGTTTCAAGATATTCAATCGAAGCGATGGCGATATTTTCGAATTCGAAGGTGACGATATCGCTCTTCTTCCCCAACTCTTCGATCGCCGCCAGATCGTCGTAGGACGCGACGATCTGTTCGTCGGCGACTTGGCCGCACGGCGAATGCTCCTGGGGATCGAGAACCGTGACGTGATAGCCCATACGCTTGGCGTCGAGCGCGAACATGCGGCCGAGTTGGCCGCCCCCGATGACCCCCAGACGATGCATCACCGGGGCGTGCTCGCGGCGGCATCGCCGTGCATGCGAGCAACGTAAGCAAGCAACGCATCGGCGACGCGCGTATCGTGAAGCGCGATCATTCGTGCGGCGAAGAGCGCGGCGTTGACGGCTCCGCCGATCGCCATCGTGGCGACCGGCACCCCGGGCGGCATCTGCACGATCGAGAGCAACGAATCGATACCACGCAGTGCCTTCGACTGAACCGGGACACCGATGACCGGGAGCGTGGTTTTCGCTGCGATCATGCCGGGCAAGTGCGCCGCCCCACCCGCCCCGGCGATGATGGCGCGGAGCCCTCGACCGGCTGCGGCAGCGGCGTATGCAAACATTTCATCGGGCATGCGATGAGCGGAAAGCACCTGCATTTCGCAGGGGATATGCAGTGCGACGAGCGTATCGTGTGCGGGAAGCATCGTCTCCCAATCGGATCGACTCCCCATGACGATACCGACGAGCGGCGGCGGGCTATCCATAATAACGCAAGCGTTTCGCGCCGACCCAGGGCGCAACCTCGCAGCGATGCTCTGCAGAACGGAGGGGATGAAGCGATGGAAAGATTCCGGCTCGGCGTCAATTATTGGCCCGCTCGGAGCGCGATGTATGCCTGGGAGCGCTTCGAGGCTGCGGATTGGCGTACCGACATGCAGCGCATCGCCGCCCTCGGCTTAGATGTCGTCCGCTTCTTTCTGCGCTGGGAGAGCTTTCAGCCGGAGATCGACCGAATCGACGAGGCTGCCCTCGCGCATTTCGACGCGGTGATGGACGCGATCGATGAGGCGGGCCTGAAGGCGATGCCAACGCTTTTCTGCGGACACATGAGCGGGGTGAATTGGCTGCCGCCATGGAGCCTCGATCCCCAGACGCCGCACGGGCGCTTTCGCAGCATGACGCTTGCGGGTGAATCACCGTACGGGATCGGCGATTTCTACGCCGACCCGAAATTGTTGGAGGCGCAGAAGCTTTTCGCGCGCACGATTGCACAGCGCGCTCGCGGGCGCCGCTCGCTTTGGTGCTGGGACCTCGGCAACGAGTTTTCCAACCTGCGCGAACCGCGCGCGCCCGAGGATGCTGCGCGATGGAGCGCGACGCTCTCCGCGATTCTCTCCGAGCACTCCGGAGTCGGCGTGACCGGCGGCATCCACGGCGAAGACTTCGAACGCGATCGGCATATCCGCCCGTCAAGCATATCGCTCCCGTGGCGATTTGCGACGATGCACGGCTATTCGGTCTATAGCGCGTTTGCGCGCGATCGGCTCGACGCTGAGGTGGTTCCGTATCTCTGCGAGCTCGCGCGATCCTTTACGGAGAAGCCGGTGCTTTTTTCGGAATTTGGGAATCCCGCATGCGCGCCGAACGAAGCGCATCCGGAGCTCGCGAAGCCGTTCGCCTGCCTCACCGAGCGAGAGATGGCCGACTACTGCATCGCCGTCGTCGATCGGCTGCAGAGCCGAGGCGCGCTCGGCGCAATGTGGTGGTGCTGGAGCGATTACGATGAAGCGCTCGCCGCGCTTCCACCTTTCGATCTTGCAACGCACGAATTCCGTTTCGGCATGGTTCGCGCGAACGGTACATTGAAGCCGGTCGCACACGCGCTCGCGGCACTCGCAACACGCGAAATGAGCGTGCTTCCGCAGGCGCGCCCAATCTTCGCCGACGAAACGGAGTACTATGCAGCGATGCCCGGAGCGATCACCGCAAACTACGAGCGGTATCTCGTCGATGTCCGATAATCGACACGGCATCATCGTTACCGGTGCGAGCAGCGGCATCGGACGCGCAATTGCGCTGCTTGCCGCCGAGCGCGGTTACGCCGTGCTCGCCATCGCTCGTCGTGCCGACCGCCTGACGAGCCTTGCCGCCGAAGCCGGCGGGCGCGCTCCCTTCGCTACGCTCGTTTGCGATATCACCGCAGCAGATGCGCCCGCCCGCATCGCCGCTGCGGCCCATTCTGCGCTCCCCCGCGTCGATATTCTTCTGCACAACGCCGGTGCCGCGCGCGCCGGAACCTTGCTGGAGCAGAGCGATGCGGCGTTGCGCGAGCAGTGGGATCTGCATCTCGCCGCTCCGCTGGCAATCACGCGGGCGTTGCTCCCGGACCTGCGCGCAACGCGCGGCGCCATCGCCATGTTGGGCTCGGGGCTCGCCGTCATGCCGATTCCCGGTTTCGGAGCGTACTGTGCGGCGAAGGCGGCAGTGCGCGCGGCATGCACGCAACTACGTCGCGAACTTCGTCGCGACGGCATCGCCGTTTCGTACTGTGACCCCGGAGTGGTCGCAACGGAGTTCTCCTCCGTCTCAGGAACGGCGGCGCCGCGATCGATGCGCCGCGCAGATCCGCGTCAGGTCGCGCGACGTCTCCTCGACGGCATCGAACAACGACGTCCGCGGATCGATGCGAATCGCGTGCAGCCATTGCTGCTCGCGCTTGGCCGCGCCTTTCCGAAGCTCGCCGACGCGGCGATCGCGCGCATGATCGACAACACCCACGACGCGCAGTCCTCGGATGCGCCGCCCGCGGCACCACCCGCCGCGTCGTCGCCGCCCCTCGAGGCAGCACCGCCACCAGCGGGCGATCTTGCGTCAGCGCTGGCGCCGCTTGCGCGCCGGATGGAGCGCGCAAAGCTTCCGCTCGCCTTTCTCGCCGCGCTTCTGCGCCCGAACGCGATCGTCGATGCGAACGAAACCGCGATGCGCTGGGCCGGCATGCCGAATAAGAACGAGCGAGCGCTTCTCGGCGAGGTCTTCGATGCGTTGGTGGAGGCAGGCTTTCTCGAACGGATCGACGCGCAGCGCTTGCGCGTGTTACGCGAAGCGGAGCCGCTTGATCGCGACGGCGATGAAAAATAGCAGCGTCGCCATCAGGACGATCGTTGCGCCGCTCGAGCTTCCGAGAAAATAGGAAACGTAGAGTCCACCGACGGTACTAACGACACCGAACGCCGCCGAGAGCAAGAGCATCGGTGTAAAACGCTTCGCGAGCTGATAGGCCGCCGCCGCCGGGGTTACCAAAAGCGCGGCGACCAAGACGATGCCGACCGACTGCAGCGCGACGACGATGGTCAGCGCGAGCGCGACGAGCAGCCCGTAGTCGAGCCATTTCACCGGAAGCCCAGCCGCCTCTGCAACGACCGGGTCGAAGGAGGCGAAGAGTAGATCGCGATAGGCGAGTAATGCTGCGACGAACACCGCGGCACCGACGACGACGATAAACGTGAGGTCGCCGCGCGTCACCGAGAGAATGTCACCGAAGAGAAAGCTCTGCAGATCGAGCGTATAGCGTGTCTGTCGGCTCATGAGAAAAATGCCGAGTGCGAATGCGGCGGTAAAGAGCACGCCGATTGAGGTATCGAGTGAGACTTTGCCTTTGCGATGTACGAAGCCGATCCCGAGCGCCGTGAGGACGGCAACGACGGCCGCACCGAGCTGATAATCGATATTTCGCAGATAGGCGATCACGATGCCGGCGAACGACGCGTGTGCGAGCCCGTCACCGATAAACGCGAGCTTTCGCAGCACGACGTAGGTGCCCATCATCGAACAGAGGATGCCGACGATCAATGCGGCGACAAGTGCCCGCTGCATGAATGCATATGCAAAAGGGGCGAGCAGTGCGTGCATCATATGCGAACCTCAGGATGTGCTTCGTGCCCTTCATGCGGATCGTGGTCCACGCGCAGATGGCCATGTGTGTGCGTATGTTCGCGAATCGCCGAGTAGGCGCCCGACGCGGCGACCTCGGCGGGAGTTCCGATCGCCAGCGTGCGACGGTCGAGCACCATCAGTCGATCGAACCATTCGTCGACGCGCTCGAGATCGTGTGTGGTCATCAGCACCGGCGTTCCGCGAGCAACGACGGCGCGGACGACGACGCGCATCGCTTCTTCGGTTGCGGCGTCGACGCCGGTCGTCGGCTCGTCGAGTAAGAGAAGACGCGGCTGCTGTGCGAGTGCGCGCGCGATGAAGGCTCGCTGTTGCTGTCCGCCCGAGAGTTCGGCGATATGACGCCCCGCCATCGGCCTCATGCCGACGGCATCGAGCGCCTCTGCAACCAACGCGCGGTCCGCCGCACCGAAGCGCTGCCGCCACGAGAGGTGCGCGAAGCGACCCATCGCCACCACGTCGCTCACCGTCGCCGGGAATCCCCAGTCGACCGCTTCGACTTGCGGCACGTACGCAATCGTCCCGCGCGGCAACTTGCGCGGCTCGGTTCCAAAGACGCAGATCGTGCCGCGTTCCGGTTTGAGCAACCCAGCTATCGTTTTGAGCAGCGTCGATTTTCCCGAGCCGTTCGGGCCGACGATTCCAAGTGCTTCACCGGGTCGCACGCTGAGGTCGATGCCGTCGAGCGCACAGAAGGCGTCGTAACAGACTCGGACTGCGTGGAGCTCGACGTCGCCGTTCACTGGAGCGCGTGCACCAATTGTTCGGTGTTATAACGCATCATCGAGAGATAATTTCCGACGACGGCGCGGTGACCGATCGAATCGTCATAGAGATCGGTGACGACCTTGATATTGGCGCTTCCGGCAAAGGCGTGCGCGAGTTTCTTGCTATACTCCGGCTCGGCGAAGACCGCACGCACGTGCAGTTTTTTCGCGAGCGTGACGAGCTCTGCGAGGCGACGCGGATTGGGTTCTTGCCCGGGGGCCGGGACGAGCGAGCCGACGATATGGATGCCAAAACGCTTCGCAAAGTATGGCCACGCATCGTGAAAGACGATGAGTTGCCGGTCTGCCGGTGGAATCGTCGCAATTTGCGCCCGAATCCAGGCGGTCAGCGCATCGAGCTGCGCATCGTAGGCGCGTGCATTTTTCTCGAATGCCGCTTTATGCGCCGGATCGATCCGAACGAGCGCAGCGAGAATCTTCGCGACATAGGTTTTTGCCAGCACCGGATCCATCCAGAGATGCGGATTCCCGCCGACCACCGGCATGCCATCGGTGATTACGAGGACGCGCGAGCGTGGAACGTCGGCGCCGCGGACCATGCGATCGACCCACGCATCGATACCGGTGCCGTTCTCGACGACCAGTTGCGCGCCGGCAAGCACCGCAATGCTCTGCGGCGTCGGCTGGAAGGTCTCCGGCGATGCGCCGACCGGCACGATATTCGTCGAGCGGACGTATTTGCCGCCGACACCGTTGACGAACGAGTTCAGCGTCGAGAATGTCGTGACGACATCGATTGCGGCGTTGCCGGGAGATTGCGACGGCGACGGCGCAGTGCTCGACGCCTTTCCCCCGCCGCCGCAAGCAACTAGCGACGCGAGAGCGAGCAACGCGAACGCGCGCGGGGCTAGACGCATGAGCGACACTTTCCGTGGAATTCGAGTGAGTGATCGTCGAGTTGGAATCCGTGGAGCGAGCGCAAACGGTCGACGAACGTATCGAGCGCGCCGCAGGCGACATCTTCGACGCGCCCACAGGAGCGACAGATTGCGTGATGGTGGTGACCGTTATCGCAGGACATGAAGGTCGCCTCGCCGCGGTCGTTCAGACGCAACGCCGCCTCGCCTTTCGCCGCCAGGCGTTCGAGCGTCCGGTAGACGGTCGCGCGCGAGACGGGCGTCCCCGATTCCTCGAGCCGCGCGCAGAGCTCGGCGGCCGAAAGGAAGCGCGGCTCGGCCCGCAGGATGCGCGCGATCGCCTCCCGTGGGCGGGTCTCGTATTCGGTCTCCATAGGCGCGGCATTTTGAGAACGAGTCTCAAAATCCTCCGCTCGGGAGGGAAATTCGGGAAGCGATGGCGTTTGACAGGGCTGGTGGACGCTGCGTAGAATCGACCCCGGCGCACTTGGGGATGTAGCTCAGCTGGTAGAGCACTTGCTTCGCATGTAAGGGGTCAGGAGTTCGAGTCTCCTCATCTCCACCAATTCCGAAAACGCTTGAGCAATCAGGCGTTTTTTTCGATTGTGGTGGCGGATCGGAGAGCCGAAGCGGCCCATTCGTGCCGCAAGATGCTGTAATACACCGTGTCGCGGCGGCGGCCGTCGTGCATTAGGGTATGAGATCGCAGCACGCCCTCTTCGGTACACCCGATTTTTTTTAGCGCCGACCTGGCGCGCATGTTCAGGAGATCGGTTTTAAACTCCACGCGCTCCATCTCCAGACGTTCGAAACAGAGCGACAGCAAGAGGGCTTTTGCATTGGCATTTATAGCGGTTCCCCAAAACTGCTGTGCGAGCCACGTCCATCCGATTTCAATTCGCCGATCATTGGGCGAATAATTGCCCAGGGCCGTAACACCAGCGAGCAAACCGGTGCGATCGGTCACGGTATAGGCAAAGCGAACGCCTTGTTCGCGGGCGCCGACGCATTCGGCCACATAGTTTTCCAGGTCGGCCTGCGTTTCGATTTTATCGACCGTCCACTCCCAAATGACGGGGTCAAAAACGATTTGACTGAGTGCCTCGAAATCGTCGGCACGCACCGGCGCGAGACGCACGCAAGCATTTTCTAGAACGCAATCCAGAGTTGAAATCAACCGCCCCTACTTTGTCGGACAGACGCTCGTCGTCTCCTGGACGTGAAAATTTTCGATGACCTCTGGATGCGTGTCCGTCCCGGGCACCATTTGCCCCGTTACCTCAACCTCGGCGTAACCGAATGGAATCCCGTCGATGTTGCACAGGCGCGGCCGTACAAAAATCGTGCGCGAGTCCCATACACTATCGTCCCTCGTTCCACTGCGTGCTTTCGGTTCCACGAACAGCTCGTACGTCGATCCCGCTGCGTAGCAGCAATTATTGAAATAGATATCGGGCGTCGTTTCGTCGTGTCTTTCGTAATTAATCCTCACGACCAGCCCGTGTCGAGCACCAAGATAGTGAATATGATTGAAGATGCGGATGAAGCCGTTGTGCAAATTAATCGTCGGGGGAATGTGCGCCGATCCCACAAGCGGCGAGGCGATGAGCAGAGCACAAACCGCGGCAGCCAAAAATCGAACCATCGTATCCTCCCAAAGCTTCGATATCCGCCTGTATCAGCGGAACCTAGGGGCCCTCGACCGTGAGGTAAATCGCGACGGGCCCGGCACTAGAAAGAACGCGGAGCCGCCCGAGGTCCAGTACGCTTGCACGCCATGGTTTGTCTGCACGCTTTACCAGCACGACCATCGAGTCGGAGTTCCCGACGAGGACATGCGCCACAGACTCGGCCGTCGCGTCGCTGCACGCCACGCCTTTGCGCGATTGCCCCGATGTCGTGGTGTGGATCCATCCGCCCCACTCATGCCCCGGTGCAATCTCCGCGTTTTGATCGCTTCCACCCATACAATCGACGTTCTTCATATCAATACGAACGAATTGCTTCGAGTGATTGGTTATTTTGAGTTGATAGCCGACCTCGGTTGCAGACGCTTGCGAACTTGCGAAAGAAACTGCAACGAGGGCGATGAGGAGCGCGAAGAGCCCCCGGGTCATGAGCTTCATGATTGTGCCTCCTAGCAATGGATGTAGCGTTCTTCTTACGGCGTCACCGAGAAGTACGATGGGACAATGACGAGATCTTGTAACAAATTGAAGTTCGAGGTCTCGACCGCCATTGTAGGCGTACTCGCGCTCGTAATCGGAGGAGCGAACTCCAACAATCCGCCGTTGTTCGAACCACCGACGTAATCGGAAACGTAGAGATTCCCCGCCGAATCGAAAGCGATCCCCCACGGACTGTAGCTCGTCGACGTGCCGCCGACCGGCCACGCGATCGTCACCGCCGGAGTCTCGGCGCTACTAAACGGCTTGGTAAACTCCTCGATCGAGCCCTTATTTTGCGACCCGCCGCTTTCATTTGCGACCCAGAGATTCCCACTTGCATCGACTGTCGTTCGATAAGGATTGAAAACCCCGCTGTTGAGCGACGCGATCGGCGTACTCGAAGAGGTCAGCGGTAGCGAGAAGACGTCGATATTCGTATTCTCGCCGACGAAAAGGGTATTGCCGGAAATGGTGAGACTCAGGGGGATTTGGAGTGTATTTACCGTCGTCGCCGAGCCATTGTAGGGCGGCGCGATCATCGATACCGTCGTCGCGTTGTTTCCGAAATAGACGTTATTGCTCGCATCGAAGGCGACCCCGCTGGGCCCGTTGAGTCCGTTGTTGATCCCAGTCGGGACTCCCGTATAGGGCGGAGTATAGAGCGAGCCACCCACGGTTCCGCCGGTATTTGCTAGCGCGAGGTCACCGTTCGGCGCCACTGCCTCTTGGTACGCATCCGCGCCCCCGAGTACGTTCGTGACGGTCGCGGCGGTGTACGGCGGCGAGATCTCCAAAACCGTCGTCGGGACGCCATAGTTCG
>JAJYFM010000057.1 GCA_021790895.1 bacterium | reverse complement strand
TCGTAAACGGAGATCCTTTCTGCACGGCGAAGCTACGCGGCGTCATGCGCACCCTCGCGGAAATCTTCGCTCCGGGATCGCCGACGTTACCCGAGGGGCTTCGAACGCTCGACGTTTCGCCCGAACGTGAGTTGGAACCTGGGATGACGGTGCGCGCGGCCTTCACTTTTACCAACCACGGCGGCGCCCCAGCGACCGGGGTACGCGTGCGCCTGAATCTTCCCGAGGGGCTCTTCTACCTCGTCGGCTCGGGGACGCTCGACGGCTCGCTCCTCGACGACGAGCAGGGGAACTCGCCGCTGCTCGCCCATGCGGGCGCGCCGATCGGCGATGTCGCTCCGGGGCAGCGGCGCAGAATCGAGCTCTGTTACAGCGTTGCCGGAGCGATCGAAAACGGTAGCACCGTCGAAATTCAGGCAGCGGTCGCCAGCCTCGAGCTCGAGCCGGTTGGTTCGAACGTCGTTCGCCTGATCGCGCGCAGCAAGCCCAACCTGCGTAACGCAGGAACGGTCGCCAGCATCGAAGCGCAGGGTGCCGCAGTTCCCGGCGGCGAGGCGCTCGTGACGGTGCGTGTCCACAACGCCGGTGCTTCGAGCGCACACGATGTCGTCGTTCTCGCGCCGATTCCCGAGCACACGCAGTACGTGCCGGGCTCGGTTCGCGTGGACGGGCGCGAATTTGAAGGCGAACGAGGTCTTTCCTTCGACCGACTCTACGCGCCGGTTATCGTCCGTTCGCTCGCCTCCGGTGCGACCGCGCTCTTCCAGTATCGCATTCGCGTCGAGGCGCCGCTTCCCGACGGCACGACGATTCGTTTTCAGACGCGCGTTGCATCGCAGGAGAGCGCGGTCTTCGAACTTCCGGAGAGCGTGCTCACGCTCGCCGCCGCACCCGATTTCTCCGGCGAGCGCAACGCGATGCGAGTGGAGCCGTCCGCCGACGAGATTCTTCCCGGGCGGCGCCTGCGCGCGGTGATTTCGTTGCAGAACGACGGCAGTGCGCGCGCAGAGCGCGTCGAGCTTGCGCTCACCACCGATCCCGGGCTCTCGGTCGTTCGCAGCAGCATGCATCTCGACGGCGTACCGGTGCGCGAGCGGAAGCGGGAGCATCTGCGCATCGATATCGGCCCCCTCGACGCCGGCGAGTCGGCGGAGTTTTCCGCCGATTTCGTGCTCGCGTCGCCGCAGCCAAACGGGCGGGAGCTTAACCTCGGCGCGCGCGTTTCATGGTCTCCCTCCGTCGCCATCGGCGAACGTTACTTCGAACGGCGGTTCACGATCGTCTCGCGCCCGCATTTCGTTCCGCGTCGCAATCGTCTCAAGCGCGTCGGCGCCGGATCCGTACACCCCGGCGAACGAATCGAAGCAGAACTCTCGGTCGCAAACACCGGATCGGCGGACGCCCACGAAGCGGCGCTGACATTTGCTAGCGATCTCGAGTTCGAAGCGCTCGAGATTTTCGAAGGCGATGCGCCGCTCGCGAGCGTTGACGGACGCGTCGAACTCGGCACGATCGACGCTTTTGCCGAGCGTCGCTTTCGCCTCCACGCGTTCGTCCGTAGCCCGCTGCCGGATCGAACGCATCTCTCGCTACGGGCT
Organism: bacterium; assembly: GCA_021790895.1. Classification (GTDB taxonomy): domain Bacteria; phylum Vulcanimicrobiota; class Vulcanimicrobiia; order Vulcanimicrobiales; family Vulcanimicrobiaceae; genus JABEUX01. The sequence continues at coordinate 8,172 of JAJYFM010000057.1, read as the reverse complement.
GCTCTCGTTACGCAAGAACTCGAAGAACAAGCGCTCGGCGAGATTCATTGGGTCGTCGATTCGCACGCGTTGTTTACGCCGGAACGATCGCGTCTCGATCGGCGCGAAAGCGACCCGCTTCGCCCGAATCGCGTGACGACGGTCGCGATCGCGCTCGAAAACGTCGGCAGCGACAGCGCACGAAACGTTCGCGTGCGGCTATTTCTCGCACCTGAGGCGCGAATCGAAAGCGTCGAGGGCGCAAAGCGCGCGAATTCCGCACTCGATGTCGGTGATATCGCCGCCGGCGCGGGCGCCGAGGTGCTCGTCGGAATCCGCCTGTTACGCAATCTCGCGCGCGAATTTCCACTCGCGCTCGAGGCAGTTGTTACCGCAGACGAAATGGTTCCCGTGCAACTCGAACGTTTCATTATCGAAACGACCGCCGAACCGGATTTCACGGGCGCGTTGTTACGAAGCACACCGAACGAAAGCATCGGGGCCGGCGAGAGCATCGATTGGACGCTCCGCTTGCGTAACGTCGGCGACGGCGTCGCTCGGCGCGTCGAAGTCGCGATCGAGCAACCGCCGACGCTTATTTACGTGCCGAATTCGACCGCCGTCAACGGCGTATCGGTGCGCGATATCGGCGCGCGGCCGCCGTTTGCCGCCGAGCGCGGCATCGTTTTCACCGCCGTCGAACCCGGGGTGGAAGCGGTCATCTCCTGGCGGGACATCGCGCACAATCAGCTGCAACTCGGCGAGCGTATCTTCCGCCGGGCGCACATCTCGTATGACGGCGAACGCAGCAATGAAGCGATCTCCGAGGAATTGCACGTTCGCTCGGCACCGCTGCTCGCCGGCTCGATCGCCGGGTTGCCTTTCGGGATCGACGGCGTCGTCGGAAATCCGCTTGCCGAGCAGCGTTCGACGGAGGAGCGAGTGCATGTGGAGATACCACTGCCTCCACCGGTTGTTACGAATGCAGAAGCAAACGGCGCTCCTTCATCGGCGACGTCGCAGATCGGCACGATGCTTTCGCTAAGCCCCGAACGGCTTTTGCAGATCGAACGACAGATCGGCGAGATTCGTCCGGGCCGCATCGTCGGCCACCTCTTCGCGCTTCGAGCCTTGCTTCCCGATGCAATCGGCTCGGCACCGCTCCCATCGCTCGATCGATTGCGTGAGATGTTGCGCGATGCCTTCGATCGACTTTTTATCAAACTGCGGATCGCCCATTACGCAATGGTGGAGCGCGAGCTCGAGACACCCGCGCTGCGACAAGCGATCGAAACTGCGCTCGCCGACGCCGCGATAGCGCGCGGCGAACCATCGCAGCCGGCGGGGAACGTCGCGTCGCTGCGTGGACACGTGAACGCATCGACGTTGCGCGCGCTCTTGGAGCGTTTGCCGGATTCGCCGCCGGCGAGTGCGCTGCCGTGGTTTGCGCTCGCGCATTTGCTTCCTGACGACCGCGCTCCGCTCGCGCAATACCGCAGCGCGCTCTGTGCGACGCTCGGCGAGCTCGTTGAACTCAAGCCCGCAGATTTTCTCGACCGCTTGACGCGAAGTTCCGATGAAGCGCTCGACCGCGCGCTTACGGCGTTACGCGACGGTCTTGCGAGCGTCCAGCCGCGATGAGTGTTGCGCTTGTGGTTGTTACGCTATTTATCATCGGCGCGATTGCGATCGTTCTCGCTCGGTTTTTACCGAAACACGAATCGGTCGAACGCACGGAGCGAACGGCTCCGCAGCCCGAGCCCCCACCGATGCCGCAAAGCGTCGTCGAACCGGCATGGGGAGAGCGCGAAAAAGCGGAGTTTTCGCAGCTTCCCGAAGCAGCGCGCTGCGATCTGCTGTTCTCGATCGAAGAGCGCCACGACGATCGGAGCGCGGCGCTGCTGGCCTACGCATTGACCGATCCGAGCGAGGTGGTCGCGACCGCGGCAGCGCACGCCTTGGTCGCGCGCGGCGACCGCCGAGCGGTCGAGGAGTATCTTGCGATCTGCGACGATGAGCGGAAGCGTTCGATGGCGCGGACGTTGCGCGCGCTCTTTCCCGACCTCGTGATTGCCGAGCCGCCGGCGGAACCGAACGCCGCTGCGATTCCCGAGCCCGCGCGCGAAGGGAGCGTTGCCGCGCGTCCACGCGGAGCGAAGGCGACGCTCGTGCTCGATCTCGCGCATCTCCGCCTTCACGACGAACTGCACACGATCGAACGAGCTGATAGCGGCGGCATGTTGCGTCACCTTATCGCCGTGCGACGGTTGTTACCGGAGCGTGCGGTCGGGGCGACACCGGCGCTCGATGCGGCACTGCGCGATGCGCGCGAAGCGATGAACGCGCCGATTGCGCGGTTGGTGATGACGCTCAATCGTCCGCGCCCGGTCGTCTCCGGAAAAGATATCGAGGACGGCGCAGGGCGGCTGGCGTTACGTTCGTTGCTCGATGCGTTGCTTGCAACACCGGGCGAAGCACAGATGCCGGTCGCGACCGGAGAGATGCGACTGCTTGCCGGCACCGTCGATCTCGACGAACTCGATCGGGCGCGCGCGCGGCTCGAAAACGACGCGATCGGTTCGGCGCTTCCGTGGGTTATCAACGTGCAGTTGCTCCCGACCGTATTGCTCGTTCGTGGCGAAGAGCTCGATATTCTCTCGCAGTATCGCGCGCGCGCTGCGGAGAGCCTCGCGGTACTCTGCGAACTTCCCGTCGCGGAATTTCATCGCGTCATCGCGACGCATAGCGACCGCGTGCTCGATACGCTGCTCGATAATGCACTCGCAGCGCTAACAAAACTCGATGCGGAAGTTTGAGGGCTAAAGCTTCAAGCGGAAATAGCGAATCATAATTTTTCGCGCGATCGGCGCGGCGACGTTTGCACCGTAGCCGCCGCTGCGATCGACGTAGACCGCGATGACCAGCTTGGGGTGCTTCAGCGGCGCCCAACAGACAAACCACGTTGTGTTCGGTCCATTCCCGCCGTCGGTCTCGACGGTGCCCGTCTTTCCGGCAAAGGGGAAGCCCGGAATCGCGAGGCCGTAGGCGGTGCCGACGGCAGAGGTCACTTGCGCCATTCCCGCGCGAACCGCCGCGAGAGATTTCTGCGTCACCGGCACGTGGCGAATGATCACCGGGGGAAAAACCTTCAGCGTTTTTCCGTCGGGAGTGAGAATGCGCGTGACGATATGCGGCCGATAGAGCGTGCCGCCGTTGACGACCGCTGATGCAATGTTGGCGATCTGTAACGGCGTCGCTTGCATCGCGCCCTGCCCGATACCGAGAAAACACGCATCGCTCGGTTCCTGCGGCACGCCGTAATTCTTCATCATCCACGCGTTGGTCGGCCAATTCCCCTTATTCTCGCCGGGAAGATCGATGCCGGTACGCGCATCGAGGCCATAGAGCAGGGCGAATTTTCGCAGACGTTTGAGGCCGAGTCCCATCGAGAGGCGATAGAAATACCCATCCGATGAAGCCGCAAGCGCCGGAACGAAGGTGGTAAATCCGAGTCCGCCGGAGACGATGTCGCGCGCAATATAGCCGTCGCAGTTCCAGGCGCCGTTATCGTAGACGACTTGATTGCGGCGAATAACGCCGACGGTAATCGCCGCCGAACCGGTCACCATTTTAAAGGTCGACCCGGTCGGCGTCGCGGCGGCAATCGCGCGATTGAAGAGCGGTTGCGCGGGGTCGGTGAGGTAGAACGAAATTTTTCGCGAGCGTTCGAGCGCGAAATCGTTGGGGTTGTAATCGGGATAGCTCGACATCGCCAGAATGCGGCCGGTCCACGGATCCTCGATGACGACCGCTCCGGAGACCGCTTCGCCACGTTGCACGCGTTGAACGCCGTGGGCGAGCGCGCTTTCGACGATGCGTTCGAGTCGCAGGCTCACCGAGAGCTGAAGCGTGTCGCCGGGCACCGGTGCCTTGTCGGGCAGTCGGTCGGCGGCAACAACGTTGCCGGCGGCGTCGACGACCACGCGCTGCCCACCGGGGCGGCCGCGGAGATAGCGGTCGTATTCGTATTCGAGGCCGTCTTTGCCGACGATAGCATTCGGCGAATATCCATACAGGCGCAAACGCTTGTACTCCGAAGCGGTGATGAGACCGACGTACCCCAACATGAGCGAGCCGACTTTGTTATATGGGTAGTCGCGAATCGCTTGCACCTCGATATCGACGCCGGGGAGATCGGCGAGGAGCTCCGAGAGGCGTGCGACATCGGCGACGGAGAGATTGCGCGCGAGTACCACCGGCCCGTATGGTTCGTAGGTCTGAACCTCGGCGAAATTCCGGTAGTTGACGCCGTTGTGGTGGTAGAGGCGATCCTCGAGTTTCGCCGGCGACAGGTGGATGGTCGTCGCAACGCTCTGCAACTCGCGATGAAGATGTTTGACGAGCGATGGAACCAGTGCAACGACGAAGGAGGGCCGACTACGCACCATCACTTTTCCATGGCGATCGACGATGAGACCGCGTGGTGCCGCGACGCGAATCAGACGGATTTGATTGGCCTCGGCCTCCGCGCGGTACTGCGCCCCATGGACGAGTTGTACGTCGATGAGCCGCCCCAAAAGAATCGCGAATATCAGCACGGCAAAGGCCGCAAATCCGGCGATTCTGGCTGCCGGGCGTTCGAAACGTCGGCGAAGTCGAATGCCTGTGTCCTTCATAGGTTATCGCGATGGTGGGCGCGGTACCACCAAGCAAAGAGACCGAGGAAGAACGCGTCGAGGATCGATTGTCGGATCGCGTCGTGAAAATGGAGGCTGCTCCACGCGTACGGAGAGCCGACGATCTGCATCGCCGCCCAGAATACGGCATTCCGAACGAAGGTGCCGACAAACGCAAATGCTGCATAGAGCAACGGCGAGTCGCTAAAAAATCGTTGTGCGAGTAACGCGGTCAGAACGGCTGCGGCGAGCGTTGCGAGCATCCACGAGCCGCCGGTCGTTCCGGAGAGCAAGTCTTCACAGAGCCCTGCGACGAGGCCGAGCAGCGCAGCGCGTTGCGGCCCCAAACGGACGGAAAACCAAATCACGACGAGCAGCACCGCGCTCGGCGGAATATCCGCCCAGGCGAGGTGCGGCAGCAGCGTTCCCTGCGCGAGCAGGGCGAGCCCCAAGGCGATCACGACGTGCCACCACACGGGGTATCGGTAGGGAGTCTCGGGCTCCCTAACGTGCAACGACGAGGAGTCGATCCAAGGCATTCAAGCGTACCGATGGCTTCAGAATTGCGGTCTGATAGAGGCTGGAATCGTTTCGATCGATCTTCACGATGCGACCGATAGGAATGCCGGCGCGGAACGTGCGTCCGTTTCCGGTGACGACGACATCGCCGACGTGGAGTGGAGCGTCGAGCGTGACGTAATCGAGACGAATGCTGCGCAAATTCCCACGCGCGATTCCCCACCAGCGCCCGTTGCGGACGATCGCCGGAATACGACTTGAGAAATCGGTCGCAAGGACGACCGTCGATTCCAGCGGCGTTACCTGGGTAACGTGGCCGACGACGCCGCCGGGTGCGAGCACGCCGTCGTCGCGGCGAACGCCGGCGAGCGAGCCGCGATCGATCGTGATGCTTCGCGTCGCGCCTTCCGGAGGAAAACCGATGACGCGTGCCGCGATGCCGTGCGCGTGGTGTTCGCGCAGGTGGCGGATATCGGCGATTCCGAGCGCGTCGGCGAGTTCTTGGTGAAGTCGCGCGTTTCGTTCGAGCAACGCTTGGTTTGCGGCGACGAGCGCGGCATTTCGCGTGCGCAACGACGGAAAGGAGAGCACTGCGCTCGTTCCACTGCCGATCGCGCCGCCGACCGATGCAACGACGTTCTCCGATCCGGCAATGAGGTAGGAGGCGGCGACGGCGATGGGGCTCGGTGCGCCGCTCCGCTGCGCGCGCACCTGAACGATGGCGAGCAGCGCCGCCGCGATGACGATCGCGAGAAGGACGAGCAGTTTGCGTTCGTCAGTGCGCATCGGCTACATTCCCCGATTCGGTGCGATACCCGCGAGCGCGCAGCGTGCGGACGACACGGCCGAGCGGCAGTCCCATGACGGTATAGAAATCGCCTTCGATTCCGTCAACGAGCGCGGCAGCGCGCCCTTGAATACCGTATCCACCGGCTTTATCGAATGGTTCGCCGCTCGCGACATAGTCGGCGATCTCGTCGGAGGTAAGTTCGTGGAATCGCACGCGCGTCGTCTCGCAGAATTCGACCGAGGGCTCCCCGTCGGGAAAAGCGATCGCCACCGCGGTATGAACGAGGTGCTCGCGACCGGAGAGCGATGCGAGCATCGCGCGGGCTTCGTCGGCATCGCGCGGCTTATTGAGTGCGGCTCCGTCGCGGTCGACGACGGTGTCGGCAGCGAGCGTCGGGAATGCGAACGCCGCGCCGAGTCGTGCGGTGACGCTGCGCAGTTTCTCGTGCGCGTGGCGTTGCGCGAGTTCGCGCGGAGTGAGTGCCGGGTTCTCCGGCTCATCGTAGTCGCTTGGAATCACCTCGACGTAGAGCCCGAGCGATTGCAGCAACTCCAGGCGGCGCGGCGAGGCGCTCGCAAGACAGATGCGCTTCAGCGTTCGCATTCGGGTTGTCCGTACAAGCGATGCGTGCGAATGTACTGCCAGACAGCCTCCGGAACGAGATAGCGAACGCTGCGCCCTTGCGCGAGCAGGGTGCGAACCAACGTCGCCGATTCGGGAAGTGCGGGAAGATTGAGCGTCCCGACGCGTTGGCGGAGATGCGTGGGGATCGCGGCTATCACGCGCGCGAGCGCATCGTCGGGAACGCCGGCGCGCGGCGCGATGACGAAGCGTTCGAGGGAGCTCAGCACTTCGTCGAGCCGAACCCAATTGGAATTGACGAGCGAATCGGCACCGATGAGAAAGGTGAACGAGGCGTCGGGATAGCGCGCGCGCAAGCGCGGAAGAAGATCGGCAGTGTAACCGGTCGCCTCGGGTAGCAGATCGCTATCGTCGAGGGCGAAGCCGCGGTTGGTCGCGATCGAACCTAAGATCATCGCGCAGCGATGTCGGGCATCGGCGATTGCATCGGCGCGGTAGTGTTGTTGCCCGGTGGGAAGAAAGAGCACCCGGTCGAGGCCCTCGCTCAATCGAGCCGACTCCGCGACGAAGAGATGCGCGTTATGGATGGGGTCGAAGGTTCCGCCGAAGATGCCGAGTTTCATGAATAGGTGAATTCGTACGTCCCGATCCGCACGCTGTCCCCTTCGCGGACTCCGCGTGCCTGCAATTCTTTTTCTACACCCATCTTCACCAACGCGCGTTCGAATCGTGCGAGCGCTTCATCGGAATCGAAATTCGTGCGCTCGGCAAGTTGCTCGACGCGTTCGCCCGTCACCACAAAGGTCCCGTCGTCGTCGCGCGAGACGGTGAAGGTCTCGCGCGTCGGCAGTGCGATCTGCGCGGGGGTAAGATCGATCTCGGCGGGCGGAGGAGCGAGCGCGAGCGCGCGCCACATCGCGGCGAGCAATTCGGGGATACCTTGATGCGTCGCCGCGCTGATCCCCATCGTTTGGGAATCTTCTTCGTGTAAAGCGGCGAAGCGTTCCCGCGCATCGGGAAGATCGAGTTTGCTGACGACGACGATCGTCGGCTTCTCCGGCAGCGCGGGGTTCCAGGCGCGCAGCTCCGCTTCGATCGTCGCGCGATCGCTCGCCATTTCGTCGAGCGATTTCGCGCCGTCAAGCAGATGCACGAGGATGCGCGTGCGTTCGACGTGGCGCAGGAATCGGTCGCCGAGCCCGGCGCCTTCGTGCGCTCCTTCGATAAGTCCGGGGACATCGACCGCGACGAATGAACGCTCGTCGTCAAGGCGCACGACGCCGAGTTGCGGCTCGATGGTGGTGAACGGATAATCGGCGATCTTTGGGCGCGCGGCGGTAATCACCGAGAGCAGCGTCGATTTTCCGGCATTCGGTACGCCGACGATGCCGACATCGGCGAGCAGTTTCAATTCGAGCCGGAGGTTGCACTCTTCGCCCGCTTCGCCGCGAATCGCATAGTCGGGCGCCTGTCGCGCCGCCGTAGCGAAGTGCTGATTCCCCAGTCCGCCTTTGCCCCCGCGCGCGACGAGCACGCGTTGGCCGGGGTGGGCGAGATCGGCGAGCAACGCTTCGCTCTGCATCTCGGTGCTCTTGTAGACGAGCGTACCGACGGGCACGGGAATAA
>JAJYFM010000021.1 GCA_021790895.1 bacterium | reverse complement strand
GCGCGCCCCTGTCCCCCCGAGTAGGCTGCGCAGCAGCCGTATTTTGTCACCCCGAGTAGCGCGAAGCGCGTATCGAGGGGCCCAACAGTGTCAGCCCGAGTAGGCTGCGCAGCAGCCGTATCGAGGGCGATGTAACCGCGCCTCGATACGCCGCGGAGCCAGTCCTGAGCGAGCGAAGCGAGTCGAAGGGGCGGCTACTCGGCGTGACAAGCGCGCCTCGATACGCCGCTTCGCGGCTACTCGGCGTGACAGCGCGGCTACTCGGCGTGACAAGCGCGACTACTCGGTGTGAAAGCCGCGAGGGTTAATCGTCGTGGCGGCGCGTGCGCAAAAAGTTGAGCTGCCAGAGGTGGATGAAGCGTTGCAACTCTTCTTGTATCGGCGGCGGCGTATCGACGAACGCCATGCCGAAAGCGAATTTCTTCATCGCGACATCGTAGAACGATGCGAGCGCTTTGCTGCGCAACCGCATCGGCTCGAAGCCCGGAGGGCGTTCGCGAACGCTCTCGGGGCGCAGCCCGAACGGCGTCTGTTTGAAGACCTCTTTCTCAACCGTCATTTCGTCGAGAAAATCGGCGGGAAGTTGGATGTCGAGATGAAGCAGCGAGCCTTTGATGAGATCCTCGTCGGTGACGAGGCGCAGCCCGCCCGCCGACAGATCGTTGGCAAGCGCCGAACGTCGGCCTTTGCGGCCATCGAGCTCGTAGAGTATTTCGAACTCGACCGGCATGCGGAACGCGGAGCGCTTCTGCTGCACGCCGGGCTGCGCACGAAGCATGCTCTTCGTCGTCGGTTTCTTCTTCTTCCCGAACATGAACATTTGCCGTCGAGCCGTTAAGCCGGGCAGGCGACTCTTCCTGCATGCCCAAACACCGGGCAGAGAACCGTGTTAATCGAACGACTGATCGAAGCGCTGGGCGCGGAAGCCGTCAAGACCTCTCCGGAGGATCTTGCATGTTACTCCTTCGACGCCTACAGCCAAGGCGTGTTGCCGAGTGCCGTGGTGCTGCCGAGCTCCGCCGCACAGGTGAGCGCGGTGGTGAAGATCGCCCGCGATCTCGAGGAGCCGCTCATCGCCCGCGGTTCCGGAACCGGGCTCTGCGGCGGCGCGGCGCCTGCCCGCGCAGGAGTCGTCCTCTCGTTCGCGCGGATGAACCGGCTCTTGGAGCTCGACGTTGAGAATCGCCGGGCGCGCGTCGCGCCGGGACTCGTGAATCTTCAACTGAGCGAACGCATCGCTTCGACCGGCTTTTTCTATGCTCCCGATCCCGCCTCGCAGCGCGCGAGTACGATCGGGGGAAATATCGCTACCAATGCCGGTGGGCCGCACTGCCTCGCCTACGGAACGACCGTCAACCACGTGCTGGCGCTCGAGATCGTCGACGAGCGCGGCGAGTGTTTTACCACCGCCGTCGAGGATCTCGGGTACGACCTCACCGCGCTGCTGGTCGGGAGCGAGGGAACGCTGGGCATCGTGACCTCGGCCTGGGTCCGCCTACTCCGCATCCCGCCGACCACCGGCGTCTGGCTCGCCGCATTTCCCAGTATCGAGAGCGCATCGGAGGCGGTGAGCGCAATCGTCGGCGCCGGGATCGTCCCGACCGCCCTGGAGATGATGGACGCAACGATCGTGCGCGCCGTCGAGAGCGCCTATGCCGCGGGCTACCCCGCCGACGCCGCTGCGGTGCTGCTCGTCGAATCCTCCGGCGAGCCCGAGGAAGTCGCGAGCGCCGACAGCGCAATCGCGCGCATCGCCCGCGCCCACGGCGCGACGAAGTGGCAGGCGGCAACGAGCACCGAACAGCGCGAAGCGCTCTGGCGCGGGCGCAAGGGTGCAGCGGGTGCGATCGGGCGCATCGCGCCGAATTACTACACGCAAGATGTCTGCGTACCGCGCACGCGTTTACCCGAGATGCTCGCCACCGTCGATGAAGCAGCGAAGCAGCACGGAATCGTCGTCGGCAACGTCTTCCATGCCGGCGATGGGAACCTGCACCCGCTGTTGCTCTACGATAAGCGCGACGCGCGGCAGGTCGCCGCGGTGATCGAGATCGGGAACATCGTGTTAGCCCGCGCCGTCGAGCTCGGTGGAACGATTAGCGGCGAGCACGGTGTCGGCATCGAGAAACGCAACGGCATGTCGCTGGTCTATCGTGCCGAGGATCTCGCGGCGATGGCGAACGTGCGTGAGATCTTCGACCCGCATGCACTGCTCAACCCCGAAAAAATCTTTCCTTCGGGGATCTCCTGTCGCGAGATGCGCACGTGAACGACGCAGCGATCTCCGCCGCGCTCGCAGATGCTTCGGCGCACCGGCGCCCGGTCGCGCTGCGCGCCGGCGACGTCTTCTCCGGCATGCATCGCCGCGTCATCGACGCCGACGAGATCGATCTTCGCTCGCGGCGCGCGATTCGCGAATATGAACCACGCGATCTTACCATCGCTGTCGAATGCGGGATAACCGCAGCGCAACTCGAGCAGACGCTGCGCGAGCATCGTCAGTTTCTCCCGCTCGATGCGCCCAATGCTCCGCAAGCGAGCGTCGGCGGAGTTCTTGCCGCTGCATGGAGTGGACCGCGCCGACATCGCTACGGACGTCCGCGCGATCTGTTGATTGGGAGCGAATTCGCGCTCGCCGACGGAACGCTCGCGCGCGCGGGTGGGATGGTGGTCAAGAACGTCGCCGGGTACGATCTCAGTCGGCTTTTTGTCGGCTCGATGGGATCGCTCGCGATCTTGTTGCGCGCGAATTTCAAAGCACTTCCGCTCCCGGAATCGACCCGCATCTTTCTCGCCGCGCTTCCCGATGGAACGCGCGAGCGCGCGTTCTCGCAGGTCCGGAACCTCCGCCCCGAACCCGCTGCCGCTTGGTGGATCGCCGGCTACGATCGCGAGATCGACGGCGACCCCGGCGACGACGGACGGATCGCGATTCTCCTCGAATGCGATAATGCATTACTCGAGCGCGCAACGCTGGATTGGCGCGCGGCGCTTGGCCGGGCGGGGATTCCCGAGACGCGACTGCTCGATGCCGGTGCGTACGCCTCGTTCACGCGACTGCTCGATGCGCCGATGCATCTCCCCGGCCTCAATGCGTTGAGTTACCGCAGCGTTTCGCTTCCATCGCAAGCGCTCGCGCTCGCCGACAGCATCGCCGACGTCATCGATCGTTTCGACATGCATCGCGATCTACTCGTCGATATCATGAACGGTGACGTGACTGTTCGAGCCGTCGGCGATGCGGCGAGTTTCACCCACGTCGTCGGGATGCTCGACGACGCACTGCACGACCGCGCGCCGCGTGCGCGCATTCTCGCCGGCGGCGGAGAGGTGCACGACCGCCTCGACTGCTTCGGGCTGCTGCCGAACGCGTTCGCGCAGATGCGCGCGCTGAAAGAGCGTTTCGATCCGCATGGGATTCTCAACCCGGGAATCGCGTTCTTCGACGGTCTGCATACGTGAAAGTCAACGCCGAAATCTTTGCCGCGACGCGCATCGTTTTGCGAAGCCCCGTGCGCCGTCGGATGCTCTTTCAGCGGCCGCGTTTCGTCGGCGACCTCGCCCGTTTTTTGTGGCATGTCGTTCCGACTGCAGAGCGTTCGTTGCGACGGATACGCGAACGTGCGCGTCGCATTCCCGACCCGCTTCTGCGCAAGGAAGCGCTGGCGAGTATCGAGACGAAATCCTACCATGTTGCCGGAGCGGCAGTATTGGCGACGTTTTTGCCGCCGGCGTCGATGCGCGCATATATCGATGTGGTCGCACCCCTCGAGAGCATCTACGATTATCTCGATAACCTTTGCGACCGGCATCCGACGACGAAACCGGAGGCATTCCCGGTGCTCCATCGCGCCATCACCGACGCCTGCGATCCGGAAGCGCCGATCCGCGATTACTACATCTCCGGGCCGTGCGGAGAAGACGGCGGGTACCTGCGCGATCTCGTTCTCGACGTGCAAGGCCACCTACGCGCGATCGATGGGATCGGCGCGGTGCTCCCTTTTGCGCGCGAAGCCGCCGCGCTCTACGCACGCATGCAGAGTACGGTGCACGGTGATGCCGAGAGCCGCATTCGCGACTGCCGACGCTGGTTCGACGAGCGCGGCTCCACGTTTGCGCACCTGCGTTGGAACGAATTCGTCGCCGCGACCGGATCGCAGTTCCAGGTCTATGCGCCGCTCTTTGCACTGCTCGCCGCCGGTCCGGCGAACGTCGCCGCCGCCTACTCGGCATATTTTCCGAATGTCGCCGCGATTCACGTCTTACTCGATTCGTTCATCGATCGCGCGGAAGATCGCGAACACGGTGATTTGAATTTGGTCGATGCGAGCGATGCACCCGACGAAATCGTCACCCGCTTCGCCGCGCTCGTAACCGATGCCGATGCCGCGCTGCGCGATCTCGCCGTTCCGCGCGCGCATCGTTTCGTACTGCGCATTATGGCGCTCTTCTATCTCTCGCACCCGAAAATCGAACGCGAAGGCTATACCGTCGAAGCCGAGGCGTTGCTCGAATCCCTCGAACGATCGTTCGCCGCGACCTAGATCGTCGCTGCAACTCGACGTTCGCTCGCAGCGTTCCACGAGTGATCGGAGGATCCAATGCGCATACTACTCCTCGGCGGAACCGGATTCATCGGGAAGCATTTGCAAGCGGCGCTCCTCGCGCGCGGCGACGAGGTGCTGCTCGCGAGCATGCGCGACCCAGCGGCGGCGGCACAGCGCGCAGCCGGCTGCGATGTCGTCGTCAATCTCGCCGGCGAACCGATCGCTCAACGCTGGAGTTCAGCGGTGAAGGATCGCATCGCCGCGAGCCGCATCGCGGCAACCTCCGCATTTCTCTCTGCCCTTGCCGAGCGACAGCCGCGTCCGCGCGCTTTCGTCGCCGCATCGGCGATCGGGTATTACGGCAGCAGCGAGACGGCGACATTCGACGAGCACAGCGCCGCGGGGAGCGACTTTTTAGGAACGCTCTGCGCCGAATGGGAGCGCCGCTCGCTCCAGGCACGCGGACTCGGCATGCGCGTCAGCCTCTTGCGCACGGGCGTCGTGCTCGGCCTCGACGGCGGGGCGCTGGCGAAGCTCTTGCCGATCTTCAGACTCGGCCTCGGGGGAATCGTCGGGAGCGGAAAGCAGTGGTTCTCCTGGATTCATATCGAGGATCAGATCGCGATCTACCTCGCCGCGATCGATGGTCTCGATGGGATCCTCAATGCGACGGCACCCGCTCCGGTCACGAATGCCGAGTTCACCGCGGCGCTCGGCGCGGCGCTTCATCGTCCGGCGATCCTTCCCGTACCGGCCTTCGCGCTACACGCGCTGCTCGGTGAGGGAGCCTCGGTCGTGCTCGAAGGGCAGCGCGTCCTGCCGACGCAGACGCTCGCCGCGGGTTATCGCTTCCGCCATCCGCAGATCGCCGCGGCGCTCACGGATCTGCTCGCGCGCTGAGCCGCGCCCCGCGCTTGACAGCGCTGGGTACGATAGGAATGGATTCCTCGTTAGGTGAGGCGTCTGCACGTTGGAGAGGCCGCTACCCGGAAAGGTCGAGAGACCCCAATGGGTAACCAGGCACCGTCGAGTCAAGGCGGAGCTTAATGCGGAAGGGGCTAGACCCCACGGCGTGCAGTGCTAAAGCTCAACGTCGGGGCTGCGAGGCGCGCGAGCGTCGGTTTGCGTCGGTCGTTGTGCGGGGAACGTACGATGTCCGACTTTTTACCGTCCGCCGATTGGAGCCTCCGACGCATGAACTCCAGCACGATCAAGCAACTCGTGCCGCGACGCACCACGTGGCGTTCGGTGTTGATGTTCCTTTCGGTCGTCGGGCCGGGCATCATCACGGCGAATGCCGACAACGATGTCGGCGGTATTCTCACCTACTCGCAAGCGGGAGCGCAATTCGGGTATTCGTTACTCTGGCTGCTGATCCCGATCACGCTGGCGCTCATCGTCACGCAAGAAATGTGCGCGCGCATGGGTGCAGTGACGGGGAAAGGGCTTGCCGATCTCATTCGCGAGAACTTCGGCGTGCGGGTTACCTTCTACGTGCTATTGCTCTTTGTGGTCTGCGACTTGGGGAACACCGCAACCGAATTCGCCGGTATCGCTTCTATCGCGCCGATCTTCGCGACCTGGCTGCCGGGAGTCAATGTCGAGGCACTCACCATCGCGATGGTGCTCGGTGCGGCAGCTCTCGTTTTTATCACCGTTACGCGCGGTACCTATAAGATCGTCGAGCGCATCTTTCTCGTTTTTTGTACCGTCTATATTTCGTACGTCATCAGCGCCGTTATCGTGCACCCAAAATGGAACGACGTCGTTCACCAAACGTTCTTCCCGCATTTTTCCCACTCGACGGCGTATTTCGTCATGATCGTCGCGATTATCGGGACGACGATCTCGCCATGGATGCAGTTCTATATCCAATCGGCGATCGTCGATAAAGGGGTCCGAAAAGAACAGTACGCCGCCTCGCGCATCGATGTCGTCTCCGGAGCGCTCTTCACCGACATCATCGCCTTCTTCATCGTCGTCGCCTGCGCAGCAACGATCTACGTTCACAACCTCGGCAATCCGCATCCGCTGATCGTCAACGCCGTGGGCGACGTTGCGGTCGCCCTGCAACCGCTTGCCGGACATTTCGCATCGTTGCTGTTCGCCATCGGACTGCTCAACGCGGCGATCTTCACCGCGTCGATTCTGCCGCTCTCGACCGCCTACTACGTCTGCGAGGCCTTCGGCTTCGAGCGCGGCGTCGATCGCAGCTTCAGCGAGGCGAAGATCTTCTACAGCCTCTACCTCGGCCTGCTGCTCATCGGCGCGTTCACCGTGATCGTGCCGGGCGCACCGTTGCTCGCGATCATCTTCTACTCGCAGGTTTTTAATGGCGCTTTGCTACCGGTTGTCCTTGTGCTCATGCTGCTGCTCGTGAATAACAAACGCTTGATGGGGACATGGACGAACTCGCTATTCTTTAATATCGTCGCCTGGATTACGGTCGTGATTGTGGGCGCGTTGACGGTCGCCTCAGTCGTCTAGATCAACTCGTTCTTTTAAAGGAGTCCGCCTCACATCGGGACTCATCATACAGTATTACGGGCAATTGTGCGGCGATGGGAAGTCGATCGATGCGCGTTGCGCGGCTTTCCTCGCTCCGGTGGAGTCGCCGGGATGAGTCCGCATGTAGGAGAGACCCGCTCGTGCTGCGGCAACGCGCATGTCGGCGCCGCTCGCAACGCAACGACGCATGAACGTATTTCGGATTTGCCGGAGGCCCGGCATCGTCGCTAGTAGTTCTTGCAGCGCCCGCGCGTAGTGACTGGCCGCCATTGCCTTCTCGGCGGGACCCCAACTCGATTGCACCTTGATGATCGCGGGCGCATCGCTTCCAAACGCCGCATCGCAGCCACCTCCGGCAAGCACCGCAATGGGCGCCGCAAAAACCAAAAGCGAAGCAATCGCACCTGCTGAATAAATCGGTCTCATCTCGCTGCACTCTTCCATTTGCAAGCGATCTATCCCCGCAGTTGCTTGTCCGAGCCGCAAGCGTCTAGCGAGGAGCGGTGCCCGCCGGCGCGTACCGAGCGGCGCGCCTCGATGCGCCGCGGAGCCTGTCCTGAGCGAGCGTAGCGAGTCGAAGGGGCGGTCTACTCGGCGTGACAAGAATCGCGCCTCGATACGATCGCTTCGCGATCTACTCGGCGTGACAAAAGCTACTCGGCGAGCAAACGTGCACGGCGCGAGGAGCGCCTGCGGTGCACCCGACGAGCGCTTAAGCGAGCGGCGAGGACCCTGACATTGCTTGTCCGAGCCGCGAGCGTCTAGCGAGGAGCGGTGCCCGCCGGCGCGTACCGAGCGGCGCGCCTCGATGCGCCGCGGAGCCTGTCCTGAGCGAGCGTAGCGAGTCGAAGGGGCGGTCTACTCGGCGTGACAAGAAGCGTGGCTAGAGCACCGCAGCGGCATCGAGATGATGCGCCTCAAGATACTTCTCGACATCGATCGCCGCCCGACACCCCGCGCCTGCAGCCGTAATCGCCTGCTTGTAGCGGATATCATTTACGTCGCCGGCGACGAAGACGCCCTCGATATTCGTGTGCGTCCCGTCCGGCGAGTGAATATACCCGTGCGAATCGAGATCGAGTTGGCCGGAAAAGATCGAGGTATTCGGTGTATGTCCGACGGCGATGAAGAGCGCATCGGCACGGAACTCCGATTCGCTACCGTCGATGAGATTGCGGAGGCGCAACCCCGTCATGCTTTCACCGCCGAGCACTTCTTCAACGCCGGTGTTCCAAATGAAATCGATCTTCGGGTGATTCATCGCCCGCTCGGCCATGATCTTGCTGGCGCGAAGCGTGTCGCGCCGATGGATAACCGTCACCCGACTGCCGAAGCGAGTTAGGAATATCGCTTCTTCCATCGCCGAATCACCACCACCGACGACGACGATCTCTTTCTCGCGGAAGAATGCTCCGTCGCAGGTCGCACAGGTCGAGACACCGCGCCCGCGGAGGCGCTCTTCGCCGGGAATATCGAGCCAACGCGCGCTCGCGCCCGTCGCCACAATCACCGTCTGCGATTCGTAGCTCTTCTCCGCAGTCCGCACCAGGAATGGTCGCTGCGTGAAATCGACGCCGATTGCATCTTCGTTGAGAATGCGAGCGCCGAATGACTCTGCTTGCGCGCGAAAACGCTCCATCAACTCGGGACCGAGAATTCCGTCGGGAAAGCCGGGAAAGTTTTCCACCTCGGTGGTCAGCATCAACTGCCCTCCGTAGAGCCCGCCGGCGATGACGAGCGGTTCGAGGTTGGCGCGCGCGGCGTAGATCGCCGCGGTAAGCCCGGCCGGGCCGGAGCCGATGATCGTTACACGTTCCATATCGCTCTCTTCGACCGCATCGGTACGCGCTCCGGTTGCGCGGGCAGCAAGGCACCCTCGATGCGTCGAAGAGCCGACGCATGAATCAATGGCCGACGCTCGACCTCGAAGATACGGTCGGGGATGTGCTGCGCAAGACGATGCGCGGATCCCGCATGAACGTCGCGGAGCTCGCCGCGGCTACAAATATCGCAGCGCGTTCGATCGAGGCCTGGCTCGCCGACCGAGGGGCTCCCGACGCCGACGAAGCCGCACGGTTGGCCGCGCCGCTCGGGATGGAACGGCGGCGCTTCCAACAACGGGCCGCAGGAGCCTGGTATCCCGGCGACCTCGCCCTCCCGCTGGTCCACCGACATGCGCAACTGCCGCATCCCAGTAACGGATACGTCGTTCGGGCCGCGCGCGACGAGCGCGTCGCCGCCATCGTCGACCCAGCCGGGAGGCCCGACGTGCTGCTCGCGCTCTTGCGAGCGCACCCACTCGACTACTCCTATATTTTAATCACGCATAAGCACGACGACCATTGCGATGCCGCCGAGGCGGTCGCGTCGGCCTATCCCGATGCGCGCATCGTCATGCATGAAGTCGATGCTCCGGCCATCGGTGCGCTCGCCGCCGAGGCGCTCCCGATCCGCAAAGGCGAGCGACTCCCCTTCGGAACGCGCAATGAGATCGAACTCATTCCGACGCCGGGACACACCGACGGCTCCTCATGCTTTCGCATCGGCGATCTGCTCTTCACCGGCGATACGCTCTTTGCCGGAAGCGTCGGCGGCTGTTTCGGCGATCGCTTCGGTTATACGGACTTGCTTGCGAACATTCGCCGTGAACTCTTCGTTCTTCCCGATGCGACGGCGGTTCTTCCCGGGCATGGGCCACCGACGCGTATCGGCTGGGAACGCCGCGAAAACCCATTTTTCACCGACGAGGAGCCACGACATTGAATCCATCCCCGCTCTGGTATCGCATGCGCGGCATCACGATCCTCTTGATTATTTTCCTCAGTTTTCGCCTTGCCTACGGCATCTCGATGGTCATGCACCAGTCAACGCAACCGACTGCGTGGCAACTCGCCGATAATTCCTACATGCGGTTCCATTGGATTTTCGCGATCGGCGCGCTCTTTGCGATCGCCGCTTTCCTCATGCGCAGTTGGGGCGCGGCATATCTTCGCTCGGCAATCGTGTGGGCGCACAACGCGTCGGCGGCACGACTGATCGTTGCCGGACCATTTCGCTACGTGCGAAATCCTCTCTATTTGGGAAATCTGCTCGCGCTACCCTGGATCGCGCTTTTCATCCCGCCAATCGGCATCCCGATACTCCTCTTCGGAACGTTCCTCTTTCTCGTCGCCCTCGCGCACCACGAAGGCGAGCTTCTTCACCAACGTTTTGTCGATGCGTACGAACGGTACGCGTTGCAGGTTCCGGCACTCCTGCCGCGCATCGTTCCAATCGCCGCCGATCCGCTCGCGCCGCGCCCCGATTGGCGCGAAGGTTTGCGTTCGGAGCTTTTCATGCTCTCCTTCGCCATCGTCGCCGTGCTCTTTGCCGTCGATCCCAAGCTCATCGAATTGCGGTGGATCTGGGTGATCCCGCTCTTGGCGTACTTTCTGCAGCGGTTCTTCGCAACAGCGCCAAAACAGGCGATCGCCGAAAGCCCCCCAAGCGATTGGGAAGGCTAGGCGCGCAGTTTATACCCGATCGCGATCATTCGGAGCGCGACGGCGACGGCGACGGCGGCGAGAACGGTCACGGCGCCGAGTGAATAGCCGAGCGGTAGATATCCGGTGCCGGTATAGCTATAGCGAAATGCATCGATGATATAGAAGATCGGATTGAAGAGTTCGATCGAGCGAAGATTCTCCGGCAACATCGTCGCCGAGGTAAAGACGCCCCCGACGAAGGTCAGCGGCGTAATCACAAACGTCACGAACGCAGCGATGTGATCGAAGCGTTCGGCCATCATGCCGAAGATCAGGCCGAGTGAGGAAAAGAGCGTCGTCACGACAACGATGCAGAGCACGGCGAGCCACCAGTTTTGCGGCACCGCGTGAACGAGCAGCACGCCGAGCCCGCCGATGAGCAGCGCGATTAAGAATGCCCGCGCGAGGCTTCCCATGAGAAAGCCGACGAGAATCTCTCCGGCGGCAAGCGGTGCAACGAGCAACTCTTGAATCGAGTTCATGAATCGCCCTTGAAAAAACGAACTCGCGCACTCGTCGTACGCCGTCGAAATCGTCTGCAGCATAATCAAGCCTGGAATGAGAAATTGCGCGTAGCTCACCCCGCCGACATTTTGAATGCGGCTCCCGATAGCGAGGCCGAAAACAAAAACGTACAGGAGCGTCGTTATCACCGGCGGCCAGACCACTTGATTGATGACTTTGAGCGACCGTACGATCTCGCGCTTCGCAACCGTCAAGAGCCCGACCCAGTTCACCGGCATCACCGCGTTCATCGCGTCAGCTCCAAAAACACGTCTTGCAGGTCGCGGTCGCGAACGAGGTCGGTCGTATCCTGCTCGGTCACGATTCGTCCCGCACGAACGATGGCGATCCGCTTGCAGAGCGCCTCCGCCTCCTCCAAGTAATGCGTCGTCAGGACAATCGTCGTGCCGTCGGCATTGAGGCGGCGAAGCAAATCCCAAAGCTCGAGGCGCAGTTCGACGTCGACACCCGCGGTCGGCTCGTCGAGCACCAACAGTTTCGGTGAATGAATCAACGATCTCGCGATCATCAGGCGACGCTTCATTCCGCCGGAGAGTTTCGTATATTCGCCATTCGCCTTATCCGAAAGCGCGAAACGTTCGAGCAGTTCGTCCGCGCGCGCGCGGACTTTCGGGCCGCGAAGGCCGAAGTACCCGGCCTGATAGATCAAAATATCGCGAATCGAAAGGTAGCGATCGAGATTAATTTCCTGCGGGCAGAGGCCGATCAAGCGACGTGACTCGCGCCACTGCCGCTCGGTATCATATCCGAAAATTTCGATCTTCCCGGCGGTCGGCCGCACGAGGCCGACACACGCCCCGATGGTCGTCGTCTTTCCGGCGCCGTTCGGCCCGAGAAAGCCGAAAAAGGCGCCCTGCGGCACATCCATGGAGATACCGTCGACGGCGACAAAATCGCCGTAGCGCTTGACGAGCCCGTCGATCCGTAACGCGGATGCACTCACGGGATAATACTGGTCAAACGTTTATAACGATGCCGGCGCAGCGTCGCGATCAACCGCATGCTTCCCGGAATACCGCACTCCGCGAGTTGCGTGGCAACCCGTTTCACGTCGAATTCAACGCGGCGATGCTTCACTTGCCAGCCGCCCGAACGCAAGGTAAGAATCGCGTAACACGCGCGCGGATCGCCGTCCTTCGGCAGTCCCGCCGAGGCGACGTTAACCAACAACTTCCCGCGCCACAAGCGCACGTACGGTAGATGGAGGTGCCCGAAAGCGATCGCCGATGCCGCCTCGGAACCGATCATCCGTTCCAGCGTTGCATTGTCGGCATCGGGCCAGAGATGTTCGTCATCGTTGGCGGGGTTTGCGTGAACGACGAGCAGTTCGTCGGGCGATTCGCCGATACGCAGCGCAAATGGAAGATCGCGCAACCACGAGAGCCACTTCTCGCCAAGTTCGCGGCGCGTCCACGCTAAACGCGCCTCCTCGCCTTCGAAACGCTCTTCGCCGGGCATCGCGAGATAGCGGTCGGTGTTACCGCGCACGCATTGCGCGCCGACTTCGGAGAGACGTTGAAGCACTTTGCGCGGGCGCGGCCCGTCGGCGCAGAGATCGCCGGCGGCGACAATTGCGTCGGCTCCCCCCTGCGACGCAAGATCGGCAAGACAGGCATCGAGCGCGACGAGATTCCCGTGAATATCGGAAAGGATCGCGACTCGCATGCCTTCACTCACGATCGCGCTACCGCCAGGACCAACGACGCGGGCGTCATGCCGATCTTCGTGAATTCGTAACAATCGAAGGCATCGATGCTTACTCCGGCACGGCTGAGGATGCGCAGCGATTCACGATACCGTAAGTCGACTAAGGCGTGGCGCTCGTTGAGCAACATCATCCCTGCGGCACGCTCTTCGCCACGCGGCAGAATGATGCGGTGGAGATCGGCGAACGCCGCCGCATCGACGGCATCGTCGACGAACGCGACCGTGTCCGGGGCGATCGGCGCAACGACCGAACGGAGAGAGAAGCTTTTCGGCGCGATCTCCACATGCGTGCAGTGATAGCCATGCGCGGTGAGCAACGAGGTCATGCCGCGTCGCCCGAGTTCGTTGCTGAGCGCACCGACGGCGATGTAGGCACGAGCGCCGAGCAGCATCACGTCATCGCCGCTAAAAAACGCCGGCGCGGCGATATGCCCCGCAATAGGAATCTCGGCGCGGGCAAAGGCGGCTCGAGTACGGTCGACCGCCGCGCGACGCTCCATCACACTGGGGCGCATGATGACGACGCCATCTTCGAGGCAGAGTGCGCTCTGCGCAACCGCGCTCTCTAACGGGTCGAGTGCGGAGCCGGCAATTTCGATAATTTCAACGCCGAACGAAAGGAGCAGCTTACGCAAAATGTCGTGCTGTTCGAGCGCCCGCGCATAGATCGCCGACGGTTCGGAGGCTAACGGAAGCGCGCGTTCGATTGCCGCGCTCGGGCGCACCAATGCGGCGCGACGCAACATTCCTGTCGGCGTTCCTATCAGTCGGGGGCCGTAGCTGAGTTGAACGTTGCCGCTCATCGTTGCATCCTTTCGTTCGTTCGAATTTCAGGGGCCGATACATCGAGGTTCGACGTAAAGTAGTTTGCTAAGTCGGAGGCCAGGAGATCGCCTAACGAGAGCGCCGGGAGCCCGAGAATCTCTTCTTCGGTTTTTAGGAGACTCGCCGTATTTGCGTGCGCATGCCCGAGGAAGCCGCGTTTTGCGTAGGGCGAGACGATGACTGCAAAGCTATGTTTCGGATCGGTGCGGGTCGCGCCGATCGCCTGACGAGGCGCGATGAAGATGGCCGTCGAGCTCCATGCATCGCTTCGCGCGATCGCATCGACGATCGCTCCCAATGCTTGATCCTGCACGAGAGGATTCGTCGCCGAGAGCCGGATCGCTTCGTAGGCCGGAACGTCACCGCGCGCAGCTTCGCGTGCGTACTGCTTCACGAATGCCGCCGCGAGTGCCCGATCGCTTGCGCGCGCTCCCACCTTCGGCGCGTATCCGACCGCTCCGTGGAGCACGTGGAGTAACGGAATGCCGATCGCGGAGCGCCCTTCGGGAACCATCGCTCCGTACACGCGATAACTGATGCCGGCGCGAGCCAGCGCGTTGACGATATAACCGCTGCGCGGATAGATGTCGGGGGGCATTGCGTCAACTGCTTGGCGGCCGCGAAAAATATCGAGCATCCACGCAAGCGGGGTAATCGTTCCCGAATAGGCGAGCTGCGATCCGAGTTCGCCGTTGGGGGCGTCGGCATAATAATCGCCGACGACCGCGAACTGGTTCGCGAGCGCGCGGAGATTGGGTGTCGAATTAAAGTAGGTCGCGCCGAGTGAGATATCGACGACGTGCTCGATCGCATCGCTCTTGCGACCCGAGCGCAACGGCGGCACGAGTGTTCCCCCACGCACGAGATGTGAAACGTGCGAATAGCGCAGAGCGGAGAGCGTCGTTCGTTCCAAGGGAATTTTCGTCAACTCGATCCGTTCGAGGGTCGCGCTGACGCCGTTCCCTTCGGCGTTGGCGACGAAGAGCGCCTTATCGTTGGGTGCGAGCGAGAGGGCGACCGGGCGCGCGCCGGTGGGAATCAGCCCAAGGCGGTGCAGCACTCCCGGCGTACTCGCATCGATCACGGCGACGGCGTTAAGCCCGGAGAGCGCGACGAAGAGTTCGCGACCGGTCGTCGACGGAACCATCGCCGTCGGCATCGTTCCGTACGGTGCATTTGCGAAGAGGCGCAGATCGATGCCGTCGACGACGCGCGGCGATGCATCGAGGGAGACGGCGACGACGCGGTCGACGCCGGCGAGCGTAATATAGGCGAAGCGTCCGCCGGGTTCGATAGCGACCGACTCCGGATCGACGCCGCCGATCGTGGTCGCGCCGTCGAGCGGCGTGTCGAGCGGAATATTTTCCGAGGCGACCACCGTGGAACCCAACGCGCGGACCGCCAGCGTCGGCGCGGCGGCCGAAGCGGCGGCGGCAAAAATGCGCGGGCCGAAGGCGGCGATGCCGGTCGGGAGCGGGCCGACGCTCATCGATGCGATCGGACGGCGCGTCGCGAGATCGATCGTGTCGATTCGCCCGTTGCGATCGTCGGCGACTAACAGCAGATGCCCCGACTCGGCGAGCGCGAGACGCATCGGCTCGGGATCGTTTCCGGGAAGTGAGATGCCGGGGTGAAGCTGTGTGAGCCCACCGTCGGCTGCAACGGCGAAGAGTGCGACCTTTCCGGCGCGCGGCTCCGAGGCAGCGAGCAGCGTGCGCCCGGGCTGAGCCGGATCGGGCAGCGCGATCAGTCCGCCGATCGCCTCGCTCCGCGAGCTCGCATTATCGGCGCGCGCGACGACCTGCATCGTGCGCGTATCGACCGTGCGCAACAACACTCCGCCGCTCGCCGCACGCCCCCCGACGACCGCGAAACGCCCCCCGGGTATCAGCGCAAGGGTGGTGACGTTCGCGCCGATCGCGATGCTCTTCCCGACCGGAGCGACGATACGTCCGCTCGGCAAGATAGCGACGAAGGGCAGATTGGGATGCGGAATACCCGCCGGGCGATTGCCCGCGGGGGCGCTATAGAGGCGGGTAGAAGCGGGCGCGGCGCCCAGCAAAACGGCGGCCAATGCCGCCGCGATGAGAGAACGGAGTTGCACCCCGGTAGGCTACGGACGAGGGGCGGCGATGCCCTCCCTTTTTCCGATTATGGGAGCGCTATCGACGGGCTCCCGGCCCCTACGGCTTGTCGAGACGGTAGCCGATGCCCCGGACGCTGGCGATCTCCAGCGGCGCCGAAATCTCGCCGATTTTCTTCCGCAGGGCGGCGATATGGACGTCCACGACGCGCGTCGGCACGCCGGAGGTGTCGTTCCAGACATGTTGGAGAATCTGCGCCCGCGTGAGCAGCCGCCCCTCGGCCTCAGCCAAGAACCAAAGAAGCCGGAACTCCAGCGCGGTGAGCGTCACCGTGGTCGACCCATGCACCAACGCGTGTTGGTCGCGGTCGAGAATCACTTCACCGACGCGCAATTGCGAGTCGAGCTCGCGCATCGCTACCGAGCGATCGCGGCGGCGCAGAAACGAGGCGACGCGAGCGACGAGTTCGTTTCCCGAGAAGGGCTTCGTGATGTAATCATCGGCGCCGAGCCCGAGCCCCAACAGAATATCCTGTTCGCGCGTATGTCCGCTCACCATGAGGATATAGCAGTTTTGCGTGTTGCAGAGGGAGGTGCAGACATCGAGCCCGGAGATATCGGGAAGGCCGACATCGAGCACGACGACATCGGGGCGCTGTTCGGCTGCGATCTCGAGCCCTTCAACGCCCGACCCGGTTACCCGTACCTCGTATCCGGCGCGTTCGAGAACGCTACGTTCGAGAGCTGCGACATCGTCATCATCTTCTATGACGAGAATGCGTCCCTGCGGCATGGTTCCTCCGACTTCAAGTTCGGGAAACGATTACGAGCGATTAGACCAGCGTCTGAGCGCTCTCTTCGTCGTTCATTACGAGAGCACGTCGTGCGACGCCTTCCTCGATAGCCGCCTCGCCGACGGCCTTCGCGACCGCCCCGACAACGCGTTGGTCGAAGACACTGGGGATCACGTATTCGGCGTTCCGCTCCTCATCGCTGACCATCTCGGCGATCGCCCGTGCCGCCGCGAGTTTCATCCCTTCGGTGATGCGACTCGCCCGGACCTCGAGCGCCCCGCGGAAGATGCCCGGAAAGGCCAAGAGATTATTGACTTGATTCGGAAAATCGGAGCGCCCCGTCGCGATGACCGTGGCGACGGGTGCCGCCGCATCGGGCATGATCTCCGGGGTGGGATTCGCCATCGCAAAGACGATCGGGTCGCGCCCCATCGTCGCAATATCTTCGGGCTGTAGCACCCCGGGGGCCGAGACGCCGATAAAGACATCGGCACCCTTCAATACCTCGGAGAGCGTACCGCGGCGATTTTCGCGGTTGGTGTTCTCGGCGAGCCAACGCCAATGGGGATTATCGTAGCGGTCGCTCCGATTGAGCGCTCCGACGCGATCGACGGGAATGACGTCGCGCACCCCTGCACCGAGCAGCATTTTAATCGTCGCCGTGCCTGCGGCGCCGCTTCCCGAGACGACGACCTGTAAGCTCGAGAAATCCTTCCCAACCACTTTCGCCGCATTCATTAACGCGGCAAGAATAACGACCGCCGTCCCGTGCTGATCGTCGTGCATCACCGGTATGTCGAGTCGCTCGATGAGTTTTTGTTCGACCTCGAAACAGCGCGGTGCCGAGATATCTTCGAGATTGATTCCGCCGAAGACCGGCGCGATACGCACGACCGTCTCGACGATCTCGTCGACATCTTTCGTATCGAGGCAGATCGGAAAGGCGTCGATATCGGCGAACTGTTTGAAGAGCATCGCTTTGCCCTCCATCACCGGCAACGCTCCGAGCGGGCCGATATCACCGAGCCCTAACACGGCGGTACCATCGGAGACCACCGCAACGGAGTTTCGTTTGATCGTCAACGCAAAGGCTTTGCTCGGGTCGGCAGCGATCGCCATCGAGACACGCGCAACGCCGGGCGTATAGACCGTCGAGAGATCTTGGCGCGTTTTCACCGGAATTTTCGGCTCGACGCGAATCTTGCCGCCGAGATGCGCGAGGAACGTAGAATCCGAGATGCTGATAATGCGAGCATCCTCGATTGCCTCGACGCAGCGACGGACATCGTTGCCGATCTGCTCGGAGCTGACGTTCACCGTGACGTCGCGAATGACGCGCGCCCGATTCACCGACCGCATATCGACCGCTGCGATAACACCCCCGGCATCACCGATTGCCGTGGCGAGCACGCCGAAGGCGCCGGTTTCATTCGGCATTTCGACACGCATGATGAGCGTAAAACTTATTGCAACTTGCGCCACGACTTCGATCCTCCTACGGTGCGGATGATGATCCGCTTACTTGCATCTCGGCTACCCGGAAACTCGGAGAGGCAATCGATCCGTCGAATTTGAGATCGTTTGCGACGGCGTCAATGCCTGCCAGCATCTCGGGGAACGGGGCTGCTATCGTGAATTCTTCTATTGGTTCGGCTAGTTCACCATTGCATATCGCAATTCCGCGTGCGCCCCGGCTATAGAGCCCCGATGCATGTTCGGTTGCGAAGCCGATCGTTTCCAAAACCAGGATACCCTGCTTCGTCGATGCGATCAGTTCCTCGAGGCTCGCGCTCCCCGGCGCCAGAAAAAAGGTATTCGGCCCGATTCCTCCGGCGACGGCGTTGCCGGTGCTTTTTGCACCTAATCGCCGCGCATAGTAGGCGTCGAAGAGGAACGAACGGAGGACACCGCGCTCGAAGACCGGCGTACGCTGCGACGGCGTTCCTTCGGCATCGAAGGGCGAGGAGCCCAGCGCGCCGGGAATCGTGCCGTCGTCGAGGATATCGACGAGATCGCTGCCGATCCGCTCTCCGGTGCGCCCTGCAAGCCACGAATTTCCGATTGCGACGTTTGCGGCATTGCACGCCGAAAATATATCATCGAGCACCGAGGCCGCAACTTCCCGGTCGAAGAGAATCGTCGTCGTTTGCGTTTTCGGTTTCGTCGCTCGGTAGAAAGCGACCGTCCGCCGCACCGCTTCGCGAGCGATTGCATCGGGAGTATCGAGGTGAGAAAGAAACCGCGCGGCGCTGCCGTAATGCGCGGTGCGTTTATAGGCGCCGTCGCTTGCGACCGGCGATGCCGAGATGCCGACCTGCGTACCGCGATAACTTCCGACCATGCCGCTGGAGTTTGCAAGCGCCAGCGTCACGCATGCGTCGCTATAATGCGAGCCGTTGCTATTGTCGATGCGTCGATCCGCTTCGCGAATCGAACGTTCGACGCTCCGAACGTCGTCGAGGCGCTCTTCGTCGAGGCGTTCCTCGATTTTGCGATCGTAGAGATCGAGATCGCGGCTCGGGACGCTCTGCGGATCGGGAAGGCCTGCAAAGCGATCGACTCCGGCAAAACGCGCTTGCTCCAACGCAGTCGCAACACCCGAACGAATTTCGTCGTCGGTCCAATGCGTCCCAACGAGCGTTGCCTTCCGCTGTTCGATGAAAAGTCGCATCGAGAGGCTACGCCCCTCCGAGAAATCGAGCTGCGTAACGCGCTCTCCGCGCGCCGCGGCGTTAAAGCGGCGCGCAAGGACAATGCGCGCTTCCGCTTCGCTCGCCCCCATCGTCATAGCGATATCGACAGCGCGTTGCGCGCGCTCCCGCGCCTCCGCCTCACGCACTTGCCGTACCACCGAGGCTCATCGCCGAAATTTTTACCGTCGGCATACCGACCCCGACGGGAACGTGCTGCCCACCCTTGCCGCAGGTATAATGTCGACGCGCAAAGCGCGCATCGTTACCAACCGCGGTGACCTTCGTCATCGCATCGGGGCCGTTACCGACGATCGTCGCGTTTTTAACAGCCGCGCCGAGGCGTCCGTGTTCGATGCGATATCCTTCGGCGATCATAAACACAAAATCTCCCTTCCCGATATCGACCTGTCCGCCGGCAAATGATTTTGCATAGATGCCGTTTTCGACCGATGCGATCATCTCTTCAAGGTCTGCATCGCCGGGCGGCATATACGTATTACACATTCGCGGTTGCGGCAAATGGCGAAATGATTGTCGCCTTCCATTGCCGGTGGAGCGCATTCCCATCAAACGCGCATTGAGCTCGTCGTGCAAATAACCGCGTAATATACCGCCTTCAACGAGCACCGTATGGCCGCATGGAGTCCCCTCGTCGTCAAACGACGTACTGCCGCGTTCTTCAGGAATATCGCCGTCGTCGTAAATCGTGACGAGTTCGCTCGCCACCCGTTCGCCGATTCTCCCGCTATAGAGCGAGACGCCTCGGCGGTTGAAATCGCCCTCCAAACCATGCCCCACGGCTTCGTGCAAGAGCACGCCACCGCCGCCGGCACCGAGCAATGTTTCGAACTCACCGGCCGGAGCCGGGCGCGCGTCGAGATTCACGAGCGCAATCCGCGCCGATTCACCGGCGATCTGCTCCGGCGTCATCGATTCGAAGAAGGCAACCGCGGTTCGGCCGCCGTCGGCACAATAGCCGGTTCCACGCTCTTTGCCGCGACGCGCGATGCATTGGACACCCAGCGTCACCAGCGGTCGCCGGTCGTACCGGAAGAACCCGTCGCTGCGCGCAATCCAGAGTTCTTGCAATTCGTCGACGATATGCGCGTTGACATCGACGATTTTGGAATCGCCGGCACGCGCCGCGCTCTCCGTTCGTTCGAGCAGCGCCGCCAGTTCGCGAGGAGCGGCATTCTCAACCCGACTGCGGTCGTAGAGCCGATCGCGCGCGCGTTCGAGCGATCCGAGTTGTGCGGAGCGCGACGAGCCTTCCGCGGTGAGGCGCGCGATCGCCGCCGCCCGCGAGGCTGCCTCCAGCAGACGCTCTTCGCTGATCTCTTCGGTGTAGGCGTAACCGGCGGACTCGCCGACGACGACGCGCACTCCCGCGCCGAAGGTTTGCGAGAGCGCGGCTTCGTGAATCGCCCCCTCTTGCAGCGTCATGCGTACGTTGGATCGCCGTTCGCAAAAAATATCGGCGAAGAGGCCGCCGTCGCGGAGGGCGCGGTCGAGAACACGCTGTGCGCTTTGCGCGGTAAGCGGATCGTCGGTCACGATACTCTTACATCAACGAGAGCGCTTCAACGCTGCGGCGCATCGATCTATCCGGGTCACCCGGGGAGCCGTTAACCAAGAACGCAAAAATGACCTCTCCGTGCCGACGCGTCCGCACGTATCCTTCAAGCGAAGATGCATCGTCGAGATGCCCGGTCTTCGCGCGTACGCGGCCGTCGGCGGGTCCGAAATCGATACCCTGTAACGTCCCGTCGAGATCGGCGCGTGCCAAGAGCGGATCCATATCGTAAGCACCCGTTCCGCGCGTTCGCAGGAGTATCGTCGCCAGCGTTCTCGCCGCGACGCGATCTCCGTGGCTCAATCCAGAGCCATCGAGCAACTTCATCCCCGGCATCGGAACGTGCATGCGTCGTAGCAGTGCGCGTTCGGCGCGAACGCCGTCGGCGACGTTCGCGCGTCCGTAAATCCGTAGAGCGACCGCACGCAACAGTTGTTCGGCGTAATGATTGTCCGACTGCACCAGCATGTGTCGTTCGAGATCGCGTAACGGCGCCGAGCGATGATTCCACCAGACCGAAGCGGTGAGCGGCGCGCGGCTGATGAGCGTTTGCGCCCCCACCGAGATGCCGACATGCTCGAGCGCCGCGCGCAAAACCGCGGCTGCGTGACGATTGGGATCGCCGACGGGTACCGACTCGACGAGATTTCCGTTGACGGAGAGCGCAGAGGTCGGCGCTTGATAAGGCGCGCCGTCGTTCTCGGGGTTCCAGTGCGGATTGATCTCCGCGCCGAGGCTTGCGCTCGGATCGACCGCGATGCGCGCGACGCTGGTCACCCCGGCGGCGCGCAACGCACGCGCGGCGTTCCGCAGATCGCTTGCACGCAGGCTCGGATCACCCGAGCCGACCGCCCAGAGCGTTCCGATCTGCGCGGTGCTATGGTATGGGGCGCGCGCAACGAGGAGGGTTGGGAAACGAAAATTCGGGCCGAGCACGCGCAACGCCGTTTCGGCAACGATGATTTTCTGCGCCGAAGCCGGGGCAGCGGTGCTCTCGGCGCGGTCGGCAAAGAGCGTGTGACCGCGTTCGTCGAGCACGAGGAGAGTATAGCGATGGGCTCCTTGCAGCGACGGCGCGAAGAGCTGCGCGATCTTTCGCGCGATTGCGGCGCGTGCCGCTGCACTCCACGGAACGTAGCGTTCGGGTGCGTGCACGGGAATAGGCGTCGCACGCGCGATGCTCAGCGGCGCGGAGGGAGGCACTTCGGGCTTTCGATGCGCCGCAAAGACGATAACGACCAGAGCGTACACTGCAAAGAGCAGCGTCGCTACGATCGCTATGCGCTTACGGAGTCTCGAGAGCCGCGATACGCTCGGCGATCTTCTTCTGCTCTTCACGCAACCGGTCGATATCTTCGCGTAAATGCACCACCTGAGCGGGAACGCGTAACCCCTCTCGGATCGTCATTGCAGCCTCGGCGGCATCGCGACGCGCGCGTCCGTCGTACGCGCTTCTTGCCAATCGATCGAGCGCGCCGAGCGCGCGGGCATCGCCCAGCCCCTCAAGCGCCGAGATCGCTGCGAGTTGTACCAAGAACGCCTCATCGTCGAGCAACGTAATTAACGCGTCGATCGTCGCAACGCGCTGTGCGTCGACGAGTTCGCCGACGCGCCCGAGTGCGGCGACGGCGGCGCGACGCAACCCCTCATCGCGGCCGAGAGCCGATGCGGCGAGGATCGCGGGAAGCGCTCGCTCGTCGGCGAGTTCGGCTAAGCCGCGCACCGCGCCGGCCTCGATCGTCCCGTTCCAACTCTGTGCTTGCGAAAGCGCCGTCAAGAGATCGAGCGCGCGAGGGTCGCGCGTTTTGCCGAGTGCATTCGCCGCCGCCGCGCTGACGAAATAGGAAGCATCCTCTCGCGAACGAACGATCAGCGCATCGGCGACAAGCGGTTCGCGCCATACTCCCAGCGCATCGGCGACGGCACGGCGCACCTTCGGGTGCGCATGCGCGAGCGCCGCAAGCAGGATATCGCGCGCCCACGGAGCCCGGCTCGCCCCCAACATGCGCGCCGTTTCCGCGAGGACGCCCCAAAACGGCTCGCTTCGGAAGGCCTCGGCGAGCGCGCTGCGGGCCGCACTTCCTTCGTCGCGAACGAGTTCTTCGGCGGCGCGAATGCGCGCGATCGGGTCGGGATCGGCTGCAAGAACATTCGCCGCCGCACTCGCTCCGAGAGCAAAGCGCACCTTCCCGAGAATTCCCGCACCGGGATCGATGCGGATGAGTTGCGGCTCGCGCGAGCACGGGATAACAAAACGTTCGTTCTGTCGCTCGACCCGCAACAGCAAGCGCTGCTCACCGGCGATTGGATCGCTTCCCGCGTCGCGGAGCAGCGATTTCGGCAACTCCTCGCAGAGACCGACCGCGAGATCGAACGGGAACGGCGGGCGGTCGTCGTCGATTGCCTGCTCTTGGTCCACGGCTATCGTTACCGCCGAGCGCTTTGCATCCCAGGATGCCGTAATCTTCAACTCGGGATGTCCGGCCTTCATCACCCAACGATCGAAGAAGCCGCGCATATTGCGCCCGGTGCTTTCTTCAATCGCACGAACGAGGTCGATCGTCTCAACGTTACGTTCTGCATTTTGCGCGACGTAATGACGAATCGAACGCCAAAAGCGCGCATCGCCGAGGTCGCGTCGCAAAATGTGCAGTACCGCCGCACCTTTTTCATAGAGGTGCCGGTCGAATAACTCGATCGGATCGCGAAAGCGATTACAGACGATCGGGCGACGATAGCGCGTCGCATCTTCGTCGAGATATCTCGAAAGACAACCAAGATGGTGGTAGAGATATTCATCGTATCCGAGATCGCGCTCGAACCACACGCCTTCGAAGAACGTCGCGAAGCCTTCGTTCAACCATGCATGCGCCCAGTCGCGGCAGGTAAGGAGATCGCCGAACCATTGGTGTGCGAGTT
Source organism: bacterium (assembly GCA_021790895.1). GTDB lineage: Bacteria > Vulcanimicrobiota > Vulcanimicrobiia > Vulcanimicrobiales > Vulcanimicrobiaceae > JABEUX01. The sequence goes on along the minus strand of JAJYFM010000021.1, from coordinate 10,564 downwards.
CGTGAGCGGTGAGAAAATCAGCCGAGTAATCGATTGCGGCGCGTTCGTCGTAAAGCACCCGATCCGTCTGCGTCGTCGCCGACGTGTTCTCCATGCCGCCGAAAATGAAATCGCTAACGGCGATCTGCGAGTATCGTGCGAACGGATATGGCGTGCCGATCCGTTCTTCAAAAAGATCGATCATCGCCGGTGTCTTTCCGAATGCGCGGCGAGCATCGTCGGCGCGCCCCGGCAACGCATAGAGCAGAACCGGAACCGTCGCCGCACCGGCGGTACCGAGGTCGATCTCTTCGAACGGCCCCGCGACCATCGTCATGAGGTAGGTACTGTGTTTGATCTCTTGTCGATAGCGAAAGAGGCTCTTTCCGCCTTCGTCGCGTCGCTCGACCAATGCACCGTTTGCAAGAGCGAAAAGCCCCGCATCAACGACGATCGTCGTCTCGGTCGGTTGTTTGGCGTGCGGGTAATCGAGACAAGGGAACCAATAGCGCGCATTTTCGTCTTGACTCTGGGTCCAACAATGCGCGACCTTCTGTGGGTACGCTGCGCTCGGAGCAATAAAAAAAAGTCCGGCGCGCGGACGAGTCACGCGATAGACAACGCTGACCTCACAACGTTCGCCCGCAGCGAGCACCGGGTCGAATTCGATCTCCAGGCGACCATCACGCGCGCGATACTGTTGCGGCTGACCATTTTTGGTAACCGAACTCACCGCGAGATCGACGGCATCGAACGCCAATCGTTCGACCGGCTCGTCGAGCGCGCGCATGCGGGTGGTGCAGACGCCGTCGAGCACCGCATCTGCCAAACGCGGCTCGAGGGTCAGGAGGATCTCTTCAACGTCAACGGTTTTATCGGGACCATATCGATCGCGCGCTCCCGGCAAAGCAAAGGCACGGTGGGCGTCGTCGATACGCTGTGCAAAAGTCATCCCGGCATATTTCGCTCGTGTGGCCCCTGGAGCCCCCCGGTTACCGGAAGAACGACGCCGGTGATGAAATCGCGCTCGGCGGCGACGAAAAAGCGCACTGCATCGAGCACATCTTCGTAGGAGCCCGCGCGGCCGACGGGATTGGCGGCGGTTTTCTTTCGCGCTTCGGCGCGGTCGAGCGACTTTTCGCGGATGTCGCCGGGCTCGATCGCGTTGACGGTGATTCCGTGCTGCGCGACTTCGGCCGCGAGCGTACGAAGCAGCGAGACGAGTGCGCTCTTCGCCGCCGCATGGAGGCCGAGCCCCGGCGCCGGAATGCTCTGCGCGGAACCGTTCATCCCGAAGGCGACGATCCTTCCGAATCCTGCTTCGCGCATGGCAGGAAGGACGGCCCTCGCCGCAAGCCATGCGCTACGCACGTTGCCGTCGAACATCGCGCGATATGCCGCTTCGTCGGCACGCTCTAACGCCGCAAATTGCAGCGGCCCGACTGCATGAACCAGCGTATCGAATGGGCCGTGTTCGTGCACGCAGCGATCGAGCGCGCTTGCGATCTCGCTCGCGTCGGCGAGAAAGTCGATCTGCGTTGCGCTCGCAATCGCCCCTTCGGCGCGGATACGAGCGAGCGTGTGCTCCGGAGAGCTCTCGCGCCAGGTGATCGCGACGCGAGCGAATCCATCGCGTGCAAGCCCCGCCGCGATTCCCGCAGCGAGCCCGGAGGCAGCTCCCGTGACGAGAACCGATCGTCCGTTAATTCGTCGCACCTACCGGAGAGAGTTCGGCGCGCACTGCACGGCGATCCGCTCGCCGCTCGAGCGCACCCATCCACGTATTGTAGATCATCGGTACGAGAAAGAGCGTAAGCACGAGCGACGAGAGGAGACCGCCGATAATGACGGTGCCCATCGCTTGGCGCCACTCCGCCCCCTCGGCGAAGCCGAGCGCGAGCGGCAGCATGCCGAAGATCATCGCTGCGGTCGTCATCAGAATCGGGCGGAATCGCGTTGCAGCCGCTTCGAGCACCGCCTCGCGCACGCGCATGCCGCGCTTGCAGAGCGTATTCGAGTAATCGACGAGGAGAATACCGTTCTTCGCGACCAGTCCGAAGAGCATCACGATTCCGAGCATCGAGATGATATTGAGCGACTGTCCAAGCTCACCCGGAAGATGTCCCATGAACGCGAGCAGAATGAGGGCACCGACGACGGCGACCGGGACCGAGAACATCACGATGAGCGGCTCGAGGAGATTGCCGTAGAGAATCACCATCAGGAGATAGACGAGACCGAACGAGGTGAGGAGGGCGATTCCCATATTTACCAGCGTTTCGGAGAGAAACTGCGTATCCCCCTGCGCCTTTAGATGCACTCCGGGCGGCAAAAAGCCCGGTTCATGCAACTTCTTTTCGAGCGGCGCGACGACTGCACCGAGCGCGTAGCCGGGCAGGATATCGCCCAAGACGTTGACGACGCGCTGGCGATCATAGCGTTCGATCTTCGTCGGAGCTTTCTCCCAGCGGAAGCGCGCGACATCACCTAAGGGAATCAACGTTCCATCGGAGGCGCGCACCTTCACGTTCTGGAGTTGCGCGAGCGTGCTGCGATCGGCCTTCGGAAATTGCACGTAGACATCGATGAGGCCATTGGGCGTCCGCACGCGTGTCGCCACCGCGCCGGCAATCGCGATGCGTGCCGCTTCGGCGGCCGCGGCGGGCGAGACACCGAGCAGTATCGCCTTCCCACGTTGGATGGCAACCCGCAGTTCGGGCGCGGCGACCTCAGCGGATGTCTGAACGTTGACCGAGCCTTTCGTCTCTCGCAAGACGTTTGCAATTTTTTCAGCGGCGGCATTGATCTCGTTGTCGGGGCCCAGCACGGCGTAGAATATCGGCTGTCCGCTCCCACTTCCGGTATCTGCGCCGACTTGGAAATTACCGCCCGGTGCGAACGCTGCGAATTTGCGGATCTTTGCGATCGTCGCGTTGGTATTCCCGCGATCGGCGGCGTGCATGTTCGCATCGAGCTGCGCGTAGTTGCCGCCGGTAAGCGAGCCCCAACCCGAGGGCATGCGCCCGACCGTCGAACTGACCGATTTTACTCCGGGGAGTTTCATAATCGCCCGTTCGATTGCATCGACCCCTTTGGCGGTAACGGCGATCGGCGTGCCCGGCGTATATGCCAGCGTCATGCGAATATGTCCGGTCTGTTCGGCGGGAACGAAATCGAAATTAATTCCCCCAAGTGCCGTCATCGCGAGTGCAAGCACCGGCGGAATAATGAGCGTTGCCACTGCGGTGGCGCGATGCGAACCGAGGGTCGAGAAACCGCGCAACCACGGGTGAAGGTGCCCCCGTCGCCGCAAGAAGGCTGCGAAACCGTAGGCCGAGAGCGTCCCGACCAAAATAACACCGTCGATCGGAATGGCGTTTGCCCCGCTGCCGACCAACGCGAGGGCATTGATCAGCAAGACCGCGCAGACGAACGCGACGAAACGTCCGTGCCGCAGTGCGGCAGGTAACAATCGCGTACGATAGAGATCGAGCACGGTGTTATAGCGATGCACGAACAGATTGAGGAGTAGGAGCGCGAGCGCGAAAACGCCGAACACATTGAGAATCGTCGCGCGGAGTATCGCTCCGGCAGCGAACAGGACGACTGCGGCGACAAAAACCGAAAGATGCGCGCGCCGCGTATCGAGCGCGGCGAGCCAACGCGGCGGCTCTTTCTCAACTTTTTTGACGCTCCAGAAGGCCGCCAACATCGGCGTCAGCGTGAAGGAGACCAGCAGCGAAAAGAGCGTTGCGATGACAACGACTGCGGCATACTCTTTGAGATAGGCCCCGACGATGCCCGGTAAGAACGCAATCGGGAGAAAGACGACGACGTCGACCATCGTAATGGCGATCGCCGCGCCGCCGATCTCGGTGCGACCGTCGATTGCGGCGGCGTGGGAATCTTTCCCCATCGCCCTGTGGCGCGTGATGTTCTCTAGTACGACGATAGAGTCATCGACGAGAATACCGATAATCAACGCCAACCCCATCATCGACATACTGTCGATGTGAAAACCGAACGCCTTCATCAACACGAAGGTCGACAGAATGGAGGTCGGAATCGAAATCATCACCACTGCGGCGTTGCGCCAGGCGTGGAGAAAGAGCATCATCACGATCGCCGTGAGCACGACCCCTTCAAAGAGGGACTGCCAAACGCCGATCAACGACTTTTGCGTAAAGTCGGCGGGGGCATCGATTTCGTGAAAACTTATCTGCGGAAACTGCTTTTCAATCGCTTTGATATGCTCGCGCGCGACCTGCGTTGTGGTTATTTCGTCGGCGCCGATCGCGCGCCCTAAACTCACGTAGAGGCGCGGTTTGCCGTTATAGTGCGAAATCGTTCGCATTTCGATGTGGCCGTCATCGACGCTTGCGACGTCGCCGACGCGAAGATTCTTATCGCTCGTGCCGGGAATGACGAGCGGGATGCCGGCGATATCGCTCGCATTGTCGATTCCCGAGCGAATGGAGACCGTTGCTTCGCGCGTCGGTTGCTCTAAGAGGCCGCCGGGGAGATTTGCATTATTTCCGGCCACGGCATTGAACACGTCACCGAGCGTCGCGCCGAGCCCGTCGAGCGCGGCGGGATTCGGCCGCACGTTGAATTGCCGCGTCGCGAGGCCGTAGACATCGACGGTTTGGACGTTGGGAATCTCTTGCAGCATCGGCTCGATCTGATTCGTCGTGAGATCCGCGAGTTGCATCGGCGAGAGCGTCGAGGAACTCAGCGCGAGGTCGAGCAGCGGCTGCGAGGCGCCGTTCCGTTCTACTGAGGGCGGATTCATATCGGCGGGCATGTAGATACGCGCGGTATCGACACGGCGCTGAACGTCGATGGCGGCGATATCGAGATTGGTTCCGAGGCGGAAGCGCACTAAAACGACGGCGCTCCCTTCTTGCGTCGTCGCCGTCACCTGATCCATATTTTGGGTTCCGACGAGTTGGTCTTCAATCGGTTTGACGACCAACTTTTCCATCGTCTGCGGTGAAGCACCGGGATATCCGGCAGCGACGATTACCAACGGGTAATCGGTTCCCGGCGGATCGGCGCTACGCCCGATCTGAAAGAAGGCGACCAGTCCGGCGACGGCGAGCGCAACGAAGATCGCCGCGGTGACCATCGGCCGGGATATTGCAAAACGGGTCAACCACATACGCCTTCACTCCTTGCCTGCACGAATGCGCCCAAGCGCTTCGCTGCGTACTACGCTGGAAGGAGCGGCGGAGTTTCAGCCCTGCGGAAGTGCCGGCCCCACTCCGGAGAGCAGGGCGCGCCGCTCGACCAAAGCCTTTCGCAGAACCGTAAGATCTTCCTCAAATGCACCGAAGGCCGCGTCGCTCTCGACGGCTTCCGGCGTTACCGTATTCGCTCGCTCGAAGAGCGCGGTCGCGGCACTCGCGAGCCCCACATCGAATGCGACCAAGCGATGCAGCGTCGGCAACTCGTCGCGGAGGCGCGACCAAATCGGGTCGGCACCCGGCACCTCGAGGGTGAGGACCGACGAGCCTGCCGCATCGATCCGCGCGGAAAGATCGTGCAGCGTCTTGACGCGCCGCATGGCATCGGGGGGCGGAAACGGTTGATCGCGGGTTGCCGGAGGAATGTATCGTTCGCTGTAGCGCGTTTCGAGCTTCCGGAGAAGCGCCGCAGCGTCGGCGAGCAAATTCGAGACGCGCTCGCGCACGAGCAAATCGTTTGCCCGTGCTTGATTGCGCGCATCGTAAAAATTGAAGCCGAAACCGCTGAGCGCGACTTGCGCGAAAGCGACCGATGGGTCGTGCGAGGGCTGCGACGGATCGAGCAGCGCCCGCACGACATCTTCCGACGGTATCGCCGGGTTCATTTTCCGGTCGTCGTTCCGGCGTCGGCGTTTCCAAGCGGAAGCACCGGTGCGGCACCGATCGTAAAGGCCTGCCCGATTGCCATGTTCGGCGCGCTCGAAACGCCGCGCTCGGCCATGAGAATCGCCGCGTAATAGCGCACCGCCTCGATCTCCGAGAGTCCGAAGGCTTTGAGCGAGATAAGGGCCCGCATCCGTTCGTCGTTCGGACGAACGAGTACCTTGACGGTGTCGAGCGCGATGCCGTACCCGTCGAGAAATTCGCTTAAGTGCGTGCGCACGAGCTCGGTAAGTTCGTGAATTTTTTCGTTGACTTTCTCCAGCGGCGTCACCTGGATGAGTTGGTTGATCGCCTGCTCGACCACCGGCCCGGCATAATCGTTGATCTGGTCGGTCAATAACGCATGGCCACGATAGGGCATATGCTGAACGAGCTTCAGCGCGCCGTCTTTGGTCGGCACGTGAATGTAGTAATCGACGTCATAACTCATCTCCGCCATCTCCGCCGAGAGCGCGATGCCGGAGGAACGCACGACCAACTTCGCGCGATTGATGTAGATCGCTTCGTATTGCCACGGGCTCTGCCCGCCGAAGAAGCCCTGCACGAACGATCCGACGAGCGGTTTATCTCCGGTCGTGATCGGGTACTGCCCCGTTTCGTAGACGTTGAGAATCGCGCCGCGTGATTTCAACACGCAAAAATGATTGCTCTCAACGGTGAGCAGCGAACCGCTCACGATACTTGCCGACGGATAATGATAGATGAGGACCTCGGGGCCCATCACCTCTTGTCCGTTGTTGTCGAGGGTGGAGATGACGCTCATGATCGGCATTAGCTGGATTGTCCTTTACGGGCGATGGGTGGAAGCGGAGGAAGCGCGTTGCGCGCGATCGATGCGCTGCGCGGCGCGAGGGGAGCGAGCGGAGCGATTGCTCCGGTGAAGGGGACGCGTGAATCGCGCCGAGTCGTCGGCGCGGCCTGAGGAGCGGTCGTCGGGGTGGCGGTTTCGGGAATACTCGGCGGGCCCTCGGGAACCCATTCCATCTCCTCGCTCGTGTCGTTCTCGACCGAGCGGTCGGTCGCATACGAGTGGCCGCGCCAAGAACGGCGCCGGTATCCATAGGAGCTTGCGCCACGTTTCTTTCCGGTGAAAAACATCCACAACAACAGAACGCCGATGAACGGTAAGAAATGCCCCACGAGAGGCTTCTACCGCAGAAAAGCGGCTTTGTTACGCCCCGACGCGGTCGAGCAGGTGGAGGAATGAACCCTGCACGCTCCCGCGCTGCATTCCCATGCGCAACGAAGCACCCGTCGCGTCGCTGCATTCGAAGAGCGCCTTGGCGGCCGATTCGCTCGCGACGCTTGCGAAATGAAACTCGTGCCCACGAAGGCTCGCACCTGCACTTGCAAAGGGCATCTCGACGAGCGTACGCACCTCGCGATACCCGAGATGCAGACGTGGACGCGCATACGAGAACTGCAGTGGCAGAAAACCGAGCATCGCATGTTCGACTGCATCGCGGTCGGCGAGCCTCTCTCCGAGAACCATATAGCCGCCGCACTCACCGTAGATCGCCGCATCACGCGCACGCGCCGCTTCCATACCGGCGCGAAAATTTGCGGCAGCGGCGAGTCGGCCGGCATGGAGTTCGGGGTAGCCGCCGGGAAGATAGACCGCATCGGCTTCGGCGCTCGGCCCTTCATCGGCAAGCGGCGAGAATCTCGAGAGGTGCGCACCGGCGCGCCGCCACCCTTCGGTAATATGCGCGTACGAAAATGCGAATGCGCAGTCGTCGGCGATGGCGATATGCGAGCCGAGCGGTGCGAGCGGACTTTCGTGCGACACAACGAGATCGCGAAGCGGCGCAGCGAGTTGGAGCAATGCATCGAGATCGAGTTGCGCCTCGCATGCGGCGGCGGCAGCATCGAGAAATCGTTCGAGGTCGTGATGCTCGCGTGCTTGCACGAGGCCGAGATGGCGTTCGGGAAGGGCGAGCGCAGCGTTCGATACAAGCGCACCGAGGCTGCGAATGCCGATCGCCTCAAGCGACGGAACGATTGTCGCGGCATGCCCGGCCGAACCGACACGATTGAGGATCGCTCCGCAGACACGCAACTCCGGATCGTAGCGCGCGAGCCCAAACGCGACCGCTGCGGCGGTCGTCGCCTGCGCCGCAACATCGAGTACCAACACGATCGGCAGATCGAGTCGCTTCGCAAGATGCGCGCTCGACCCGACGCCGTCGCGCGCGCCGTCGAAGAGCCCCATCACCCCCTCGACCAACACGATATCGCTCTCGGCGGCGACCGCTGCGAGCTCCGCGCGCAGCGTCTGCTCGCGCATACCCCAGAGATCGAGCGTCGCGGACCGACGCCCACAGGCGACGGCATGAAAGGCCGGGTCGATAAAATCCGGGCCGACTTTCGCTGCACCGACGCGCAGGCCGCGGTTACGCAACGCGCGGAGAAGCCCCAAGGTCAGCGTCGTTTTTCCGCTACCCGATGCGGCGGCGGCGAGCAAAAGCGCGCGTGCGTTCATCGGCAGAGGCTATAGGCCGGAGCGGGCACCTTCACCTCCGAGAACGGCAAAAGGAGCCGCAGGAGCTCCTTTTGCTAACAATGGTGCGCAAGACTGGACTCGAACCAGCACGAGATTGCTCCCGCTAGCCCCTCAAGCTAGTGCGTCTACCAATTCCGCCACTTGCGCACGAGGGCTCCGCGACTATACGGCCTAGCGCATCCCCGGGTCAAGGGCATCGCGCAGACCATCGCCGATAAAGTTGATCGAGAGCACCGTCAGCAGGATACCGATGCCCGGAAAGACCGCCGCCCACCACGCGTTCTCGACGTTCACCTGCGCCCCGGTGAGCATGTTCCCCCACGAAGCGGTCGGGGGCTGAATCCCCATGCCGAGAAACGAGAGGGTCGATTCGAGCACGATCACGTTGGCGACGTCGAGCGTCGCCTGCACGATGATCGGCGCGACCGCGTTCGGCAGCAGGTGGCGGAAAATAATCCGCAGATCGCCGTTCCCGACCGCGCGCGCCGCCTCGGTGAACTCGCGGTTTCGCAGACTCAAGAACGAGGCGCGCACCAAACGAGCGGGGTTCGGCCACGAAAGGACACCGATCACCAAGACGATGACTCCGAAACTCAAACTCGCGCGACTTGAGGTCGCCACCACGATTGCGGTAAGCACCAACAAGAGCGGTAGAATCGGAATCGAGAGAAAGACGTCGGTAATACGCATCAACAGATAATCGATCCATCCGCCGTAGTAGCCCGAGATCGCACCGACGATCGAGCCGATCACGATCTCGATGATGACGGCGAAGAGCCCGACCTGAAGCGAGGCACGCGCACCGAAGAGCAAGCGCGAGAGTTCGTCGCGACCGACCTCGTCGGTTCCGAGCGGATGCCCGCCGCAGGTTGCAGCGTTCTCGAAGCAGGGCGGCAAGGGCGTGCCCTGCCAGTGGACATTATCGATGTGATTCGGCGGAAAGGGAGCGAGAACGGGTGCAAAAACCGCCGCAAGCACGATGCAGCAGAGCACGATAAGCCCCGCCATGGCCAACCGATGGCGACGGAAACGCTTCCAGAGCGTTACCTTGGTAAATGCGACGTCCTCGTCATACGAAATCGTTCCGACTTCTTGTATGGATTGCCCGGTCGACATACGTTGCCCTCGTCCTAATCGAATTTCACGCGAGGGTCGAGCCACGCGTACGTAACGTCGGCGATGAGATTGAAAAATACAACCAAGATCGCCGTGAGATTGAGGTAGCCCATCAGCAGCGGAATATCCGATTGCTGCAAGGCGTTGATAAAGAGCCGCCCCATGCCCGGCCAAGCGAAGATCGTCTCGGTGACGATCGCTCCGCCAATGAGGCTGGGCATCGAGAGCGCGATCACGGTGACGACCGGAATCAGGGCGTTCTTTAATCCGTGCCGGAACAAAATCGTGCGAAACCGCAAGCCTTTTGCCGCCGCCGTGCGCATGTAGTCAGCTTTCATCACCTCGAGCATCGAGGATCGCATGAAGCGACTAAAGAGCGCGAGTTGGAGCAACGAGAGCACGAAGGCCGGCAAAATGAGGTGATCGATGCGATCCCCGAGGTTAAAGCCGCCGCCGCTGCTCATCCCCGCCGACGGCAGTTGGATTTGATAGCCGAACGGCAATGGAATCCCGTGGACGGCGAAGAGCAACTGCATCATCAACGCAAACCAGAAGACCGGCATCGACTGCCCGAAGAAGGCGAGCGTCGTAATGATGTAGTCGGCGGTCGAATAGGGGCGAACCGCCGAAAAGATTCCGAGCGATATCCCTGCGGTAATCGCGATCAGCATCGAGGCGCCCATCAGTTCCAACGTCGCCGGGAGACGCTGCATGATCGCCGTGGTCACCGCTTCGGCATTACTCGTCGAATAACCGAGATCGCCGTGCAGCGTTCGATTCAACCAAAACAGATATTGGACCCAAATCGGCTTGTCGAGGCCGAAATTGTGGCGTAGCCGTGCAATATCCGCTGCGGTGATATGCGGGTTCGTCAGATAGGGCGTCAGCGGCCCGGCCGGAGAGCTCTTCATCGCTACGAGAAAGAGCACCACCGAGATGAGCAGCAGGAGCGGAATCGCTTGCAGCGTTCGCCGCACGATATAGGTCAGCAAAGCCCGCCCTGATTAGGAAGCGACGCGGCCGATGCCTGCCCCGGAGAGGGGAGGCAGCGAAAGAA
>JAJYFM010000154.1 GCA_021790895.1 bacterium | reverse complement strand
TGAAGGCGAGGATTGGATGCGGATACATAAGGTGGGGCTCCATTCTGAGATATTAGCGCAGGGATTCGACGAGGAAGCGCAATTCCGTTCGCGCAGTCGAAGAAGGGAGGGCATCGAGTTCGGCGACCGCTCGATCGAGCGCCGCGTTGAGAAGCCGCTTAGTCGCTTCGATGCCGCCTTGCTCGCCGATCGATGCGACGATCGCCGGAATCTCGAGTTCGCCGTCCGATCCGGCATAGAAACGAGAGATACGATCGAAAAAGTCACGGTCTCCGCGCTCGAGCGCGCAAATAAGCGGCACGGTCATCTTGCGCTCGCGCAGATCGTTGCCGACGGGTTTCCCGATGCTCGCCTCATCGGCGGTGAGATCGAGCAGATCGTCGTTCATCTGAAACGCGATTCCATACCAGCGGCCGAAGGAGCGCAGTTGCTCGACGGTCTCCCGGCTTCCGCCGGCGGCGATCGCACCGCAGGCCGCCGAGGCGGCAAAGAGCGAGGCGGTCTTCTTTTCGGCAATCTCCGTGTATTGCGCGATGTCTGTGCTTAAGTTGCCGAGTGCGCGCAACTGCAGCACCTCGCCGTCGCAGATATCGGCGAGCGTTGCGGAGAGAATGTGTGGAATCGGTGCGGGGTAATTCGCGGTAACGTTTTTGAAGATCCAGGCGAAGAGATAGTCGCCGGCGAGTACGCTGATGCGGTTGCCGTAATCGACGGCGGTTGCGTTGACGCCGCGGCGAAGCTGCGCGTTATCGACGACATCGTCGTGAATGAGCGTCGCAACGTGAATGAGCTCCATATACGCCGCGAGATAAAGATGCTCGATCGGATCTCCGCCGCACGCTTGAGCGGAAAGCAGCGTCATGCGCGGGCGCAAGCGTTTTCCGCCTGCTGCGAGCATGCGCTTAACCGCCTCGGTAATGAGCGGATTATCGGTGGAGAACGTCGTGCGAAAGAACGTTTCGACGGCGAGCGAGAGCGACGAGTCGTCGCGAACCGAGTCGATCATCGCGTTCCGTAATGCACGGCGATCGATCCGCCCATCAGTGCGAGGTAGCCCGTGTCTTGGAAACCCGCGCGAGCGAAAAGATCGCGCAGTGCCGGTGCGTTCGGGTGGTGGAGCAGCGATTGCGGAAGGTAGGTGTACGCGCTCTTCGAGCCGCCGATCCAACCGCCCAACGTCGGCACGACGCCGTAAAAATAGAGATCGAAGGCGCGCTTCCAGATCGGGTTGGGCGCCTTGCTGACATCGAGATTGACGAAGCGAGCGCCGGGGCGAAGAACGCGCCGGATCTCTTGCAGGCTGCGTTCGAGATCGACGATGTTCCGCGAGCTAAAACCCATAATCGCGCCGTCGAACGACTCGTCGGCGAACGGTAACGCAGTGACGTCGCCTTCGACGAACTCGGCGTTCCCCGAGCCGACGTGTTGGGCGCGTTCGCGCGCGCGGGCGAGCATCGGCTCGCAGAAATCGATACCGGTCACGTGCGCCTCGGGATCGTGGCGCATCAGGTGGAAGCTGAGGTCGCCGGTGCCGCAGCAGAGATCGAGCAGTCGCGCGCCCTTCGGCGGCGCGAGAAGAGCGATCGCGCGCCGCCGCCAGAGCTCGTCGAGCCCACCGGTGAGGACGCGATTGGCACGGTCGTAGCGGGGCGCGATCGTCGCGAACATATCGCGCACAAAAGCTCCCTTATCGCCGGCGGGGTTACGGGTCGTACTCTCAGCCATCTCTATCGGCTTGCTTTCCAAGCATTCGAGGCCTCTCCTGTGCGCGACTTGTCGCAGCGATCGATTCGCGTGAACGATGCCGTGATGGTGAGGCTCGTCACGACCTCCGCGTTTTTAACGGCATTGCAGCGGGCACGGCATATCGAGCTCGCCGCCTACGCGCTCGCGCCCGGGGCGGTCGAAGAGGCCCTCATTGCCGCCGCGCGGCGTGGTGCCGATGTCGCGGTCACCCTCGCAGGGGCGCCCTTCGCTCCGGCAGGCCCGGCCGCCGCAAACGAACGCGCGTTACTGCGCCTGCGCGCCGCCGGGGTTCGCGTCGGCGAGAGCGGCGGCGCATTTCACGCGAAATATGCGCGGGTCGACGGCGTGCTCTACCTCGACGACCGCAATTGGAGCGAGAGCGGCGATACGATTCTGCGCCTCTCGGCACAAGCGGATCTCGACGCGCTCGCAACGACGAAAAGCAGCGCTCTCGCCGCCGAGGCCGCGCTCGTTGCGGGGGCTCGACGCGGTGCGCAGGTGGAGATCGAAAGCGAATCATTCGGGTTCGGTTCGCGCATCTATTCGGTATTGCGCGGACTTCCCGCGCGCGGCGTCACGGTGCGGCTCTGCGTCTCCCGCGCCGATCTACAGCCGGGGAGCGAGGAGTCTCGCGCGCTCACCCGGCTCGCGGAGGCCGGTGTCGGCGTTCGCATCGGCGCGACCTGCGAGAAATTCGCGTTGCTCGGCGCGCGCGTGTGGATCGGGAGCGCAAATGCAACCTATGCCGCTCCCG
>JAJYFM010000153.1 GCA_021790895.1 bacterium | reverse complement strand
GACGACTCTTTGATACAATAGGGTGCATGGCCGCCGACCGAGTCCCCCCGCAATCATTGGAGTCCGAGCGCGCGCTCCTCGGCGCTCTCCTGCTGAAGCCAGACGCAGTCCACGACGTCTCCGACCTAATCCGGCCGGATTCTTTCTATGCCGAGAAGCACCGCATCATATTCGGCGCGATGCGCGAGCTCGCAGAGCGCGGAGAGCCTATAGATCTTCTTTCTCTCGGTGAACGGCTGCTCGGCCAGGGGCTGCTCGAACGCTCGGGCGGCCGGAGCTATCTCGCCGAGCTCGTCGGCTCCGCCCCTTCACCGGGCAATTTTTCCCATTACGCCGAACTCGTCTCACGCAAGCACCTGATGCGTGCGCTTATCGATGCCGCGTACACGATCAACGAGTCCGCATACGATGAAGCGCGCGATACGATGGAGGTCCTGGACGACGCCGAAAAGACCATCTACGCGATCGGCAACGCCTCCGTCGCGCACAAGTTCACGGCCATCGGCGACAAGGTGCACGAAGCGTGGGACAGGATAGAGGCTCTCAGCAAGCGCGAGGACGGCATCCGCGGCGTGCCGTCCGGCTTCCCTGCCCTCGACAATCTCCTGTCGGGATTCCACCCTTCAGACCTCGTCATTCTCGCTGCTCGCCCGTCGGTCGGTAAGACTTCTTTCGCGCTCGACATCGCGCGCAACGCTGCGGTGCGCAACAACGTCCCGGTCGGAATCTTCTCGCTCGAAATGAGTTCCGAGCAGATCATCGACCGCATGCTTTCTGCGGAGTCGTTCGTAGACTCGTGGAAGCTGCGCACCGGCCAGGTAAAGGCGGAGGAAGATTTCGGCCGCATCCGCGATGCGCTCGAGACGCTCTCGAAAGCGCCGATATTCATCGACGACAAGCCAGGCAACAACATTCTCGCGATGCGCGCGGTCGCTCGCCGCTTGAAGCGCGAGCGCGGCATCGGCCTTATCGTCGTGGACTACCTCCAGCTCATGGCTCCCACCAACACCAAGGCCTCCGACTCGATGGTGCAGCAAGTAACGGAAATCTCTCGCTCGCTCAAGGGTCTCGCCCGCGAGCTAGAGGTGCCGGTCATCGCTCTCTCGCAGCTCTCGCGCGCTGTCGAGCAGCGCGGCGGCAAGCCGCGCCTCTCGGACCTTCGTGATTCGGGATCAATAGAGCAAGATGCCGACGTGGTCATGTTCATCCACCGGGAAGACAAAGCAAACAAGGAGAGCGAGCGCACCGGCATCGCGCAGATACTCGTCGAGAAGCACAGGAACGGCCCCACCGGCATGGTCGAGCTCTACTTCGACGACAAGCGCACAAGCTTCCAGCCGCTCGACACGCAAGGCTACGGCGACCTCGCCGCCGAATTCTGATGGACAGGATCGACGAACTCGCGCGGGCGCTCGCCAAGCTCCCCGGCATCGGGCCGAGGCAGGGCAAGCGTTTCGTGTATTACCTCCTTTCTGCCCCCGAGAGCGAACGCACCCGGCTCGCCGCGCTTATCTCCTCACTCGGGAATGACGTCCGCCAGTGCCCCGAGTGCCAACGCTTTCACACTGGCGGCTCCGCCGATGCCTGCCTCTACTGCGCCGACCGCGGCCGCGACGATAGCCTCCTCATGCTCGTCGAAAAGGACCAGGACCTCGCCGCCATCGAGCGCGCGGGCACCTATCGCGGACGCTACTTCGTCCTCGGCGGCGTGCTCACCCTCTCAGGCAAAGGCGCCATTCGCGAGAAAGAACTCCTCAACACCACGAGGCGACGCATCGTGGGTGGGTTGAAAGAAGCGGTGCTCGCGCTCTCGGCCACCAGCGAGGGCGAGCACACCGCCGACCATGTCCGCCTCCTGCTCGCGCCTTATCGCAATCAGATTAAAATATCGACCCTCGGCCGCGGCCTTGCGACCGGCTCCGAGCTCGAATATTCCGATGCCGAGACACTCCGCGCGGCGCTCGCCGGGCGCAAAGAAGCGTAAAGGCGACACAAGAAACACGCCCGCGAAAGCGGGCGTGTTTCTTGTGGCGGTTATCCTTGGACGAAGGTGAGGGCTTTGCCTTTTTTGTCGGCGCGGCCGGTGCGGCCGATGCGGTGCACATAGTCCTCGTAGGTCGAGGGCAGATCGTAGTTGATGACGTGCGTCACGGCCGGGATGTCGAGCCCGCGCGCTGCTACGTCTGTCGCCACGAGCGCGACCACGCTGCCCCGCTTGAAGGCGTCGAGCGCGCGCATGCGGGCGCCGTGCGTCTTGTTGCCGTGGATGCTCTCCGCGTGGATATGCCGGCGAGAGAGATCCTTTGCGAGCCGTTCCGCGCCGTGCTTGGTGCGCACGAACACGAGCACTTTGCTGAACTCGCGGTCGCCAAGCAGCTCAATGAGCGTTTCAAACTTGTCTGCGCCGCGCGCGATGCGCACCACGTCCTGATCGACGTTGGCCGACGTGTCGCGCGTCTTGACCGAGATCACGACGGGCGAAGAGAGGAAGTCGCCGATGAGCCGCTCGATATCCCTCGACATCGTAGCCGAGAAGAAGAGCG
>JAJYFM010000152.1 GCA_021790895.1 bacterium | reverse complement strand
CCCGCAGGATTTCGGCAGCGAGCCGGGCGAGTAGGTCTCCCCGTGGCTACCACACACCAAACCTCGCCGCCCTTCGAGCGCGCCGGGCTCTCCGACGAGCAACTCGTGGCGATGTTGCGCACGATGCTTCTGCAACGCATGCTCGAACATCGCGGCTTCCAGCTCAACCGGCAGGGCAAGATTCCCTTCGCCTCGGCAAGCGAGGGGCACGAAGGCGTGCAAGCGGGGGCCGCGATGGCCTTCTCCCGCGGGCACGACCTCCTCTTCCCCTACTATCGCGACCTCGGCCTCGCGCTCGGCGTCGGGCTCAGCGCCTACGACGTGCTGCTCTCGCTCTTCGCCCGCGCCGCCGACCAATCGGCGGGGAGGCAGTTCCCGCACCATTATGCGAGCCGGCAGCTCGGCATCGCGAGCTTCTCCTCGATCATCGCCGCCCAGCTCCCCCATGCCGTCGGCGCCGCCTACGCACTGCGCCTGCGCGGCGAGAGCGGGCGCGCGGTCCTCACCACCTTCGGCGACGGCTCGACGAGCGAGGGCGAGTGGCACGAGTCGGTCAACTTCGCCGCCGTTCATAAACTCCCGATCGTCCTGCTCTGCGAAAACAACGAGTGGGCGATCAGCACGCCGCTTTCCAAACAGATGGCGCAGCCGGATATCTGGCGCCGGGCCGCCGGTTACGGCCTCCCGTCGACCTGCGTCGACGGCATGGATCCGGTCGCTTGCTTCCTCGCCGTCTCCGACGCGCTCGACCGCGCGCGCACCGGCGGCGGGCCGACGCTAGTCGAAGCGAAGTGCTACCGCTTTCTCGCCCACACGACCGACGATGACGACCGCACCTATCGCAGCCGCGAAGAGGTCGAGGCGCATCGCCGCGACGACCCGGTGCCGAATTTCGAGCGACGGCTCGACGAAGCGGGCATCCTTCCGAGCAAGGCGCTCGAACGGCTCAAAGCCGAATTGCTCGAAGAGATTAACGAGGCGACCGACCGCGCGGAAGCGATGCCCTACCCCGGCGGCGAAGAACTCTACCGGAACGTGTACGCGGATTCTACCGATCCGTGGCGATAACTCACGCACGATAAGGACAACCTAATGGCGAAGACCGATACGAAGGGCAAGAAGCTCGAGCGCAACGGCTTGAGCGACGATCAACTGCGGGCAATATTCCGCAACATGCTGCTGCAACGACAACTCGACAACCGCGGCTTTCAGCTCAACCGCCAAGGGAAGGTTCCCTTCGCGCTCGGGAGCGAGGGGCACGAAGCGCTGCAAGCGGGTGCGGCGATGGCGTTTCACCGCGGCAAGGATTTACTCGCGCCGTACTATCGCGATCTCGGATTAGCGCTCGGCATCGGGTTGACGCCCTACGAGATTCTGCTCTCGCTCTTCGCGCGTGCCGCCGACCATAACGGTGGGCGCCAGTTTCCCAACCATTACTCCAGCAAAGCCGCCGGGCTGATGTCGTTCTCCTCGATTTTGGCAGCGCATATTCCGCATGCCGTCGGTGCCGCCTACGCGATGAAATATCGCGGCGAACGCGGACGCGCGGTGCTCGTCACCTGCGGCGACGGCACGACGAGCGAAGGCGAATGGCACGAGTCGGTCAATTTCGCCTCGGTCCACAAGCTCCCGATCGTCTTTCTCGTCGAGAACAATCTCTGGGCGATCTCGACGCCGATCGAACACCAGATGGGGCAGCCCGAGATCTGGAAACGCGCCGCCGGCTACGGAATTCCCGGCCATCGTTTCAACGGCTTCGACCCGATCGAGACCTACGGCAGCGTCAACGAAGCGCTCGACCGCGCACGGAGCGGCGGCGGCCCGACCCTGCTTGAGGGCATGTGCTATCGCTTTCTCGCGCACTCGACCGACGATAACGACATGACCTATCGCACGAAAGAAGAGGTCGACGCGCACCGCAAAGACGATCCGGTGCCGCGATTCGAACGCGTGCTGCTCGATAACGAAGTGATGAGCGCCGCCGATATCGAGCAACTCAAGCGCGATGTTTTACGCGAGACCAACGACGCGACCGACCGCGCCGAAGCGATGCCGTATCCAACGGCCGCCGACCTCTACACCCATCTTCACGAAGGAGCCTGGCAGCCGTGGCAGTGAGCAGCCCCACCCAAACCTCGCAGATCATGAACAACGTCGATGCCGTGCGCGCGACGCTCTACGATGCGATGAAGAACGATCCGCGCACCGTGATTCTCGGCGAAGATGTCGGCGCGCGCGGCAACGTCTTTCTCATCACCAAAGATTTCGCGAAAGAGTTCGGCCCGCAGCGCGTCATCGACACGCCGATCGCCGAAGCCTCGATCGTCGGTATCGCGATCGGCATGGCGATGGAAGGGCTACGCCCGATCGCCGAAATTCAATTCGCCGACTTCATCTATCCGGCGTTCAACCAGATCGTCGGCGAGGCGGCAAAAACGCGCTATCGGAGCAACGGTGAGTACACCTGCCCGCTCGTCATTCGCACGCCCTACGGCGGCGGCGTCCGCGGCGCGCTCTCGCACTCGGTTTCAATCGAAGCGCTCTTCTATCACGTTCCCGGCT
>JAJYFM010000151.1 GCA_021790895.1 bacterium | reverse complement strand
CCGAGTGCATCGCCGAGCGCTATGCCGAGTGCATCGCCGAGCGCTATGCCGAGTGCATCGCCGAGCGCTATGCCGAGTGCATCGCCGAGCGCTGCACCGAGTGCGTCGCCGAGCGCGTCCCCGTCAGCAACCGCGACACCGTAGCGTCGCGCCCCAAAAGTTCCCAGGACGGGAGCGAGCGCAAATCGCCGGTGGTCCTCCGACCACCGGTGATTCGTGCATTCGCGTACGCGAAGGGTCGTACGGGGGGAGAACGAGGAATCCCTAAAACCGAACTGTAAGGTTCACGAATCCTCAAGTAGGCACTCCGTTCTCTGCGCGTAGGAGGCCCCGTGAAAAAATTGAGTTTGTGGAAGCGCTCGCTTGCTCTTTTCGGCGCGTTATCGATGGCGACGATCCTCGCTGCTCCGCAGCCGGCGCAAGCCCTGGTCGTCAACAACGGGATGATCGTCGTGCACAACGACACCGGGTATCCTGTATCGTTCGTGCTCTATTTTATTCAAGGGCACACCATCGTCCATATGCGAGACCTCCCGCCGGGGAGTACGTACCGCACGCAAGCGTGTTGCTTCGCGGCCGGAACCGAATACTCGTTCCATGCATATGCGCGACCTAAGCATGATCTGTTCACGAAAATTCGGCCGCATCTTTGCAATCGCAACGGCATCCCCTATGGATACGAGGAATTACGAATCACCATGGAAAGGATTACCCCGAACGCCGATCTCGATCACATGGTGGTGCACGTCGTGAATCCTCACGGGTGTTACGAGGGCGGATAATCGCTACGGACCCCGAGCGTGCGTTACGCGAGTACGCCGGCGAGTTGATCCTCGTCGGTCGTGTGGTAGAACGCGTTGGCGGTTTCGCTGACCTTCGGTGCCCACGGATCGATCTGCGCGCGCGAGGTCGGCAAATGCACCGTGGGACCGACGGCATCGCGATAGTCGCTGCCGCCGAAGGGGGCGTAGGCACTCGATTCGGCGTGTGCGAGCACGAGGTTTTCCACCGCATGCGCCGCGTTGGTTGCATCGGCGCGCACCTCCGCTGAGAGACGCGTGTCGGCGGCAATACGATCGTAGGTGGCGATCGCCGGACGGTCGGCGTGCCACGGCAATCCATCGGATCCCGGGAAGCGCACCATGCCGTCTTCACGCGCGACATCGCTGCGAATCGCGGTGCGTTCGCCCACATGTGCCGCGTGCACAAGTGCATCGTCGAGTTTTTTAATCGCCGCATCGGCGGCGTTGATGTTTTGCGGCGCAAGGTCGAGCACGTCATACGCCGCCGCCGGCGCATACGGCATCCCGTCGATGCGATAATCAGCTTTCATAACGTCGTGAACGACACCGCGCGCCATCGCCTTCGGATCGTTGACGTTATCGGCAATGCTCGCGGCGACGCTGCTCGGCGTTCCCGGCGAGATCATCGTCTCCGGCGAAGCAGCAAGGTACTTCACCCCGACCTTTGAGAGTGCGTCGGCGAAGCCCATCGTCGACATCAAACATTGGTTGGCGACGACGCCGTCGATGCTTCGGCCCGCATCTTCGGGATGCGCGGCGGCATGCATGCGTTCACCCTCGGCGATCGCCGCAGCGATGCCGGGCATCGACATTAATGCGTGCTTGCTATCGGCTTCGAGCCCACCGCCATCACCGCCGCCGTGATCGACCAGTTCGATCCAGCTCTGTTTTGCGCCGCTTCGCTGTGCATCGTCGAGCGTTTGCGCGACGAAGGCAGCAAGGTTCTTGGGGTCGGCCATGTCGTGCGCTTTCCCGACCTGCACGCCCTGAACGCGCCCTCCGGCGATTTGGTAGCTGTTGGTGTGAAGCGGCTCGCCGTTGCGCGCGGTGGTATCTTGCACGGTAAAGCCGACCGCGCCGTCGTGCTTGCTCACCGCAACGGCTTGGGCGAGAACGTTACACTGATTGGAATCGAGATTGTTGTCGCCATCGCGATAGATGCCGAATTGGACCGAACGTGGCTGGATGGGGAGTGCGTCCATGGATCCTCCGAAACAAAACGAGTGATTCGGAGCCCCTCTGCGACGAAGGGGCCGCGTGACAAGAGCCCGCGGTCGATGAAAACGAACGAGTTCACGCGCTTCTATCGCGGCGAGCGCTTAGTTGGTAAATGACTCTCCAGGATTTTGAAAGCGCTTGGTTGTATTGCTCTTATTCGCACCGCACCGCGCATCGGAAGGTATAATGAGACGCATTCTCGCGTTTTCGACAATTCTTCTTGCAGTTGCGCTTTCGGCGTGTTCCGGCTTCGCCCGGAGCACCCCGACGAGCGTTCCCATGACGCTTTCGCTGCCCGGCGGCGTGTCCTCGCTTGCGCTGATCGGGGCTGGAAGCTTCGCCACGATCGGTGTGAAAGAGAACGGCTATACAGGTCAATTCCGGATGACGTCGACCGACACGAAGGTCGCCACGGTCGCTCCCTCGACGATTCAAGCGAGTTCGGTTGCGCGCTCTCCGCTGCAAGTAAATGCTGGTGCAGGTTCCTTTACCGTTACGGCAATCGGCGCCGGCGCAGCGACGATATGGGTGAGTGATTGGTTG
>JAJYFM010000020.1 GCA_021790895.1 bacterium | reverse complement strand
GACTTGCCGACCAACGTTCGTACCGTCTGTTGAACATCGTCGACATCTTCTCGCGCGAATGCGTGGCCATGGAGGTGGCGCAATCCTTTCGCTCCGAAGATGTCGTCCGCGTGTTGAAGACCGCCTGCCGGGAACGCGGCCTGCCCAAAGCGATCCGTTGCGATAACGGAACAGAATTCGTCGCGACGCCCGTTGATCAGTGGGCGTATGCGAATAAAGTACAAGTCGATTTCTCGCGACCGGGAACGCCGACCGACAATGCGTTTATCGAATCGTTTAACGGCGGCGTCCGGCGCGAGTTCCTCAACCCCTCCTATTTTGAGACCCTCGACGAGGCTCGCCGGGCTGCGCGAATTTGGCGGATCGAGTATAATGAATTTCGACCGCACTCAATGTTGGCGAACAAAACGCCAAACGAGTATGCGCGGTCGGTAGAATCGAACCCAACGGGCCGATTTTCCACAGTTCCGCCTGGTTCATGAATCGGGTCAGGGTCAATGATGTGCTGACGCATTAATCGGGTTTGAGCCAAACCGGAGTTCCGTGCACTTCGACCGCGCCGCTGCCGAGCGTTGCTCGACCTGAAAGCGAACGTAGAGGCTCCAATCGTTATAAAGCAGGCTCGTTTCACCGTGGATTCCGGTGGGCTAGGCCCCGAATTGGGAGCCAAGGATATCCGAAGATTCCCGGCCTATGACCCTGACCGCAAAAACGGACCAGCGGGACTCGTGAAATATCGGCGAAATCGCCTGCCTCGACCGGTTACTTCTCCCCTGCGCCGCCCCGGCAGAGCTGATCGCATCGCACGCTCGCTCTGCCGTTGACAACCCGGCCGCGGCCCTGTACCATGCGCGATACATGATGACGCATCGCACGTTCGCGTGGTGGTGGCAACTCTCCGGAGCGTATTCGCCGGTGAGGTAGGTCGTCGTCGCTCCCGCGAGGGATCGTTCGTAGAGGCCGTCCGTATCGCCGGGCGGTTTTTTTGTTGGAGATCGAGTCGGCGCCGAAGGCGCCATGGAGAGCAAGCAGTGTACCCACTCACAGCATTCAACGGGCAACGCAGCGTCGTCGAGGTCGCCGGCGTGCGTTTTGGGGATGGCGGTTTCGTCGCCATCGGCGGCCCCTGCGCGATCGAGAGCGAGGCGCAGATCGAACGCGCGGCCGAGCTGCTCGCGGCGGGCGGAGCGGCGATGCTCCGCGGCGGCGCCTACAAGCCGCGCACCTCGCCGTACAGCTTCCAAGGACTCGGAGATGAAGGCGTGCTGCTCATCGAGCGCGCCGCCGCTCGGCACGCACTTCCGACGGTCGTCGAAGTCCTCGCCGTCGAGGACGTGCCGTTCGTCTCCGCGCGCGTTGCGATGCTGCAGATTGGGGCGCGGAACATGCAGAACGTCGCCCTCCTACGGGCCGCCGGACGAACCGGCAAGGCGATTCTGCTCAAACGCGGCCCCGCCGCCACGCTCGACGAAGTGCTCGCTGCCGCCGAGTACATCTTGATGGAAGGCAACGCGCAGGTCGTGCTCTGCGAACGCGGGCTGCGCGGCTTCGATCGGCACACCCGCAACCTCTTCGATCTTGCCGGCGCGCTCCGGTTGCGCGAACTCACCCATCTCCCCGTCATCGTCGACCCCAGCCACGCCACCGGGCGTCGCTCGCTCGTCGTGCCGATGGCGCTCGCCGCCGTAGCGGCCGGGCTCGACGGCGCGATTCTCGAGGTCCATCCGGAACCGGCGGCGGCGCTCTCCGATGCCGAGCAAGCGCTTGCACCCGAGGAGTTCGCCGGCTTTACCCGGCGGCTCGGCGCACTGCGCGAGGCGGTTAAGGAGCCGCTGCTCGTCGGCCGATAACCCGAACTGGAGTCTACTCGGAAGGAGGTGACAGAACATAACAACTCCACTTCTCGGCAGCGGCAGAGCCGCACCCACGGAGGCGATCGGCCTCCAAGCCTTGCTGAAGGCATTCGATCTCTCGGCGTTTCGCGGCGGCACCGATATCTTCGGTGGTTCCTTCGCGGCAGCGTTGGAGGCTCGATTGAAAGCGGCGAAGTCGTCGGTTCCATCCGATCCAACGGCTGCGCTCGCATCGCTTTTCGCAAGCGGTCTCTCCCCTGCCGAATTCATCCACACGCTCTCGACGCAGATCGGGCAAGCGGCGGCCACGGCTGCCAAAGCACCCCCTGTCGCGAGGGCTGCAGTAGCGAAACAATTCGCAACTGCATTTGCCAGCGCGCTCTCTCCACCCGGTACGGCGCCACCGACGTCGGCGCAGCAAGAAGCTGCGACCCTCGTGCAACGCTTCACCGGAATCGTTAACGGATTAGCGCGAGGGCAGACGACCAGCAAGGGGCAGAAGAACGAGATCTCGGGTACGCTCTTGGACGCCATATCGGCGAAAGAACCCCCGGCCCCAACGACGACGACCACCCCGCCGACCGCGAGTACGCCCGCGATCGATGCGGTGATTTCGTCGTTGCTCTCGTTGCTTCCAAGCGACATGCTCTCGAACGCGATCGCAACCGGCCCAAGTGCCGCCGGCAATCCCGCTCCGAGCCTCGCACCGAACGCCGCCACGGCTCCGCCCCCGGGCAACGCCCCCCGAACGGCCCCGAAGCCGATGACGGCACCGCCGACGCCGAGCCTCAAGGCTGCGCTCCCAACCTCGCTCGCGAACTTCGCGGCGCCTCCACCATTGCCGGCCCCGCACGCGGGGGCGGCGCCGGAGTCGCCGAGTCGCAACGAGCCGTTGAGCGTCGCTTCGAACTCCGCCCCGAACTCCGCCCCGAACGCAAACGCGGGGCAGAGCCTCGACCTGCTCGGACGTATGATCGCCCGTGCAGCGAGTACCGACGCAACCCTGACCGCGGCGCGGGCCGCTGCCGGGGAACCCTCGTCGCCGACGAGCTTCGCAACCGAGAACTTCGCATCGGCGAATCTCGCAAGCGCGAGCCTCACCGGCAGCACCGGCTCGAGCCAACTCGATTCCAACCAGATGCTTCGCTTGACGGCGATGCTGACGGCTGCAGCCGAGAGCGGCGCGGGCTCGACCGGATCGCATCTCTCCTCGGGCTTCGGCTCGTCGACGGGGCGCGATTCTTCCTCGTTCGGAAACCAGGCGTCGAACGCGGCGCTCGGCTTCACGCTCCCACCGCTGCACGCCGCAGCGAACGTTGCAGCGCCGGGCGCTGCCACGCCGACCTCGCAACCGCTCGACGTGCAGGCGCTCGTCGAACAAATGGTCGCCGGTATGCAGATGCGCACCGCCTCCGACGGCAGTTCGCAGATGCAGATCAAACTCGTTCCCGAGCATCTCGGGGAGGTGGCGGTCAAACTCACGGTGAGCGGTACCAACGTCACGGCCAATGTCGTCGCACAGAGCGCCGACACGCGCGCGACGTTGCTTGCCAACCACCAACAACTCGCGCGAAGTCTCGCCGATTCCGGTCTGAAATTGACCGGCTTCTCGGTCGATGTCTCGGGCGGGAAACATCAGGATCGCGGAGGCGACGGTAAAGGCCCAGGCCTCGGTCGCCGCTACACGATTCACGAACTCGGTGCACCGGCGGCACAACCGACCGATGCGCTCGTATCTTCGAACGCGGGGATGCTCTCCGCCGACGGAAATGCGCTCTATAACTATCTCGCCTAAGGAGAAAAGAATGGCGACATCTGTGAATTCAACGACGTTACCGATTAACTCGTTGATCGCACAACCCACCAACGCGGCGCCGACGAGCAAATCGTCCGACGTCGGACTCAACACGTTCTTGCAACTGCTCACCGCAGAATTGCAGAACCAAGACCCAACCCAGCCGCAGGATCCGACGCAATCGGTCACGCAGCTCGCGCAGTTCCAAGCGCTCTCCGCGCAGACGAATCTCGCCAGCTCGTTCCAGGCCTTCACGTCGAATTTCGGCGTGATGCAAGCGGCCGCACTCCTCGGGAAGACTGTCACCGCCAATACCGGCGCGAGCAGCACTGCGAACGGGGCGTCGACCGTTACCGGAACCGTCGCTTCGATTACGGTACAGAACGGGCAGCCGTTCTTTACCCTCAACGGAAGCAACGGAAAACCGCTCACCGATAACAACGGCAATCCCTTGCTGTTCTCGACGCAGCAGATCGTCGGTATCGGAAGCTAAACGATGGATCCCAAAGAGATCGCCTCGGTCCAACAACCCGGCACGATCCTTCCGGGGCCTGCACCGCGTCCGGTAGGGCGCCCGGTTGAGATACCCCCCGGCGAAAGTTTTCGCTCGGTACTCGACCGTACCGCAAGTTCCGGCGACGTGCGCTTTTCGGCGCACGCTACCGCGCGTTTGCAATCGCGCAACATCGCTCTGTCAAAAGAAGATGTCGCGAAAATTAACGCCATGACCGACAAAGCAGCGGCAAAGGGAGCGAAGCAATCGCTCTTCCTCTTGCGCGACGTTGCGATGGTGGTCAGCGTAACCAATCGCACCGTGATCACGGCAGTCGATAGCAATTCGTTAAAAGATAATATTTTTACGAATATCGATTCGGCGGCGGTGATCTCATGAACCACGTTATCACTCATCCGAGGCGGACCGCAGCGCGGAGCCTCGGCCGTGGCGCCGATCGAATGACGCACCACGGGGCTTCCCAACTGAGAGGTCAATAACTATGGGATTTGACTCGCTCTATACGGGGATATCCGGCCTGAATGCTTACCAGAGCTGGATCGATCTCCTGAGCAACAACATCGCGAACATCGGCACCTATGGCTTCAAAGGCCAGCGCATGACGTTCGCCGATCAGTTCTACAACCAAATCGGCTACGCCAGCGGCCCGACGACCACCAGCGGCGGCGTCAATCCGCAAGAGATCGGTCTCGGCGTCAAGGTCAACACCATCGACACGCTCTTCAATCAGGGCGGGCTCGAAACGACCGGCGTCAACACCGACCTCGCGATCAACGGCAACGGATTCTTCGTGCTCGCGAACGCAAACGGAACCGGTACGCCGAGCTACACGCGCAGCGGCGCCTTCTCGCTCAACCAGAACGGCCTGCTCTACGATCCGGGCAGCGGCCTGGCGGTGCAGGGCTACATGGCCAACGCCCAGGGGCAGATCAGCCCGACCGGCTCCCCGGGTGCGATCACGATTCCGCTCGGCCTGCAGGAGCAGGCGACGGGAACGGGATTCGGCGTGAAGACCGGCCCGACGTCGGCCGATAAGGTCTTCGACGTCTCGTTCGGCGGCAATCTCGACCAGACGCAGTGGGCGCAGGCGCTCAACTACTCGGTCGGTGGCGCTCCGACGAACGGCTCGCCGTACACGATCTCGACGACGATCTACGATTCGCTCGGGGTCGCGCACCAAGCGACGATCACCTACACCCCCGATGCCGCGGGTGCAACCGCGGCGACGACCGCGGTGACGGCAGGTCTGGCGGGCAATATCGCTACCGTAGCGGTGAGCCCGACGACCCAAGCCGCCGATACGATTCAAATTACCGTGAACGGAACGGGTACTGCGGCGACACTGGTCGATTCCAACTCCGGCGCGGTGGTGACCGCTTCGGCGGGTTCGACCATTCAGATCGGCGCCGATACGGTCACTCTTGCGGGCGCGCTGACGGCGGGCTCGAGCACGACACTCGGTGTGACCGGAGGAACGAGCGGATTGCCGGCGAGCGTCACCGACGCGAGCGGCAACGTGCGGACACCGGCGACCCGTTGGAAGGTCAGCGTCAGCTTCGCCGACGGCACCACCTTCCAGACGATCAAGACGCCGGGAAGCGTCGCCGCAGGCGGAGCGGTCACCGCACCGACCTACGGAACCGGAACCGCCGGGACGGTGGGCTACGCCTACTTCGACCAGAACGGGCAGTTCATCAACACCTCATCGATCGAGTCGACCGCCGCGGGCACCTCGATCGGCGGGGCGGGACAGACCGGCGATTTCCATACCGCCGGAGCCCTCACGTCGACCCAACAGGGCAACCAGCTCAACATCACCTCGTGGGGGCCGGGAACCGGGAACAACTCGGTCGCTCCGACCGCCGGTGCCGGTACGCCGGCACTCGGGCCGATCGGGCTCGACTTCTCGAACGATGCGAGCTTGGCCGGTACCTATACCGCCAATACCCTCACCCAGAACGGCTACCAGGCCGGCATCCTCTCGAACATCACGGTCGGGCAGGATGGGACGATCACCGGATCGTTCACCAACGGCCAGCAGAAGGCGCTCGCGCAAGTCGCGCTGGCGACCTTCCAAAACGAGCAAGGTCTCAACCGTATCGGAAGCAATTTCTTCCAGCAAACGGCGAACTCCGGGCTCGCACAGGTCGGCACTGCCTCGACGGGTAGTCTCGGCTCGATCGTCTCGGGAGCGCTGGAGCAATCCAACGTTTCTCTCGCCGATCAGTTCACCAAGATGATCGCGGCGCAACGTGCATTCGAAGCGAATACCCGCGGCATCACGACCGCCGATCAGAACCTGATCACGGTCACGCACTTGCAGGCGAGCGAGAACTAAGGTTCACGCGAGCGTGCAGGCCTTCACGCCGAGGGGCGCTAACCCCTCGGCGTGATCGTCCTTCAGCGCCTCAACGGCGGCACCGTCATGGTCAACAGCGACCTCATCGAAGCCGTCGAGGAGACGCCCGATACCGTCGTTACGCTCACCTCGGGCAACAAACTCTTGGTACGCGATTCGATGCTTGAGATTCAGAAGAAAATCGTCGACTTCAAGCGAAGAATCTACGGCCCGACCGAGTCGGCTCGCTAGGGGCGTGATGCGGAACAGATTGGAGCGCTGAGTTTTGGATATCGCAACTATCGTTGGCCTCTTCCTCGGCTTCGGCGCTATTGCGCTTGCCGGCGCCGTCGGAGGGACCGATCCCGGCATCATTTTCGGACGCTGGGAAGCGATCGTGCTCATCATCGGCGGTACCCTCGGCGCGACGATTACCTCGTTTCCGTGGCGTATTTTCATCGACGGCTTCTTCGGCGGCTTTCGGACGGCGTTCACGACCCGGAATTATCACGAACGCGACGTCATCGCGACGCTGGTCGCCTTCGCTGAAAAAGCCCGCCGCGAAGGGTTGCTCGCGTTAGAGAACGAGGCCGCAGCGCTCGACGACGACTTCATGCGCAAGGGCATCCAACTCGTCATCGACGGCCGCGACACCGAGATCATCCGTAAAGTTTTGGAAACCGAGGTTAGCAACAACCAAGAGCGTGGGGCGAAGGCGGAGTCGGTCTTTACCTCGCTCGGTGGCTACTCGCCGACCCTCGGTATCATCGGGACCGTGCTCGGCCTCATCGGCATGCTCAAAGGCTTGGCCTCGGCAGCGAACAGCACCAACATCGCCGGATCGATCGGCGTTGCGACGGCGCAGGCCTTCGTCGCGACCTTCTTCGGTATTATGTTTGCCAACCTGTTGTGGCTGCCGATCGCTACGAAAATCAAAGAACGCAACGGCGAACTCTTGCTGCTGCGCGAGATCATGATCGAAGGTATTCTCGCGATTCAGGCCGGTGATAACCCGCGCTTGCTCGAGGAGAAGCTCCTGGCGTTCCTCGATCCGCGCGATCGCGAGGCGCACGTCGAAGAGGGCGGAGCGGTCGCCACCGAAGAGCTCGCGGCGAGTTCGACGTAACCCGATCGTATGGCGCAACCCGTAAAGACCGCCGCACGCGCGGCCGAATCGAAGCTCCACAACAAACAGAAGGAGCAACAAGTCGAGACGGCCGGTATGATGCGTTGGTTGCTGACGTACGCCGATATGATCACGCTGATGCTCGCGCTCTTCATTATTCTGTTCGCCATGTCCACCATCAGTCGCGTCAAGGTGCAGGCCTTCGCGAAGTCGGTCTCCGGCGGCTTCAATAATGTGTGGTCGATCAATCAGCCGCCCAACGGCGGCAGCAACGGTCAGCAGTCCTTCGGAGCGAACGCCTCCATCCCAACCCTGCAACGCGAGTTGCAACGATACGTCCAAAAAAATCAACTCCAGCACCAGGTACAAATTCGCATCGAGCGACATAACCTGGTGGTGACGTTACTCTCCGATCAATCTTTTTATAACAGCGGCAGCGCGCGCATTCGGCCGCAGACGCTGAAAATTCTCGATACGGTCGCCGGGTTCCTCAAAAAGACCGCCAACCCGATTCGCGTCGAGGGTAATACCGACAACGTGCCGATCCATACGCGGCGCTACCCCTCAAACTGGGAGCTCTCGACGGCGCGCGCGGTCAACGTCGTGCGCTATCTCGTCGAACAAGATGGGATTGAGCCGACGCGGGTCGCCGCGGCAGGATACGGCAAGTTCCATCCCCGGGTCAGCAATGCGACGGCAGCCGGGCGTCAGGAGAATCGTCGCGTCGATATCGTCATTCTCAACAAGAGCGATATTCCGCAGCCGACCGCGAAGACCGATCGTTTCGTTCGCGCGGTGAAGAAGCCGGTACCCCATCCTTCAATCAAACCCAAGGGGAAGAGCTAGGAGCGCGCCATGTCGAGTTTATCGCAAGAAGAGATCGACGCCCTTATCAATCAACTCGGCAGCGATGAATCGCAGCTCGAAACGATTGAAAGTCGGCGCATCAAGTCATTCGACTTTCGCTTCAATAAGCGGCTCGATAAGTTTTCGAACAACCAACTCCAGACGCTGCGGACGTTGCACGAGAACTTTACGCGCCTGCTCAATAACTCGCTCTCCGTCTATCTGCGCACGCGCGTTGAAGCGACGATCGTCTCGATCGAACAGATCAGCTACGGCGATTTCATCGCTTCGATCGGCATTCCGTCGATCTTGGCGATCTTTTCGATGGACCCGTTACCCGGCAGCGGAATCGTGCAGGTCGATCTCAATCTCGTTTTCTCGATCATCGATCGCTTGCTCGGCGGCCCGGGGTGGTTCCCGCCGAAATTGCGCGATCTCACCGATATCGAACGCACGCTCATGCAGCGCTTCATGGCGCGCATGCTCAATAGCTATCGCGAATCCTGGAACTACCTGCTGACGCTCTCGTTAAAGATCGAGGCGCTTGATTCGAACCCGCAGTTCATCCCGCGCATCATTCCGCTCGACCAAATCATTGCGTACGTTTCGATGGAACTGAAAGTCGGCGATATGGCCGGCGTGATGAACTTCTGTCTGCCGTATTTGGTCTTGCAGTCGATCGGGCAGCAACTCACCGATTTCCAGTGGTCGCCGACGGTGATCGCCGGGCGGGGCATGACCGAGGATGATGTCGCCCAGTTAGAACGAAACGTCGAACGCGCGGATATCGAGTTCGAAGTCGAACTCGGGCGCACCATGCTCTCCTTGCGCGATCTCGTCTCGTTGCAACTTGGGGACCTTGTGGTGCTCGATAACGATACCTCGGCGCCGCTGGTGGGGAAAGTCAACGAGCGGGAGAAGTACCACCTCTTCCCCGGAGTCTATAAAGATCGGTATGCCATGAAAGTTTCCGGCGCGCTCACGAATGAGGACGAATAAGCGACGATGATGCAGATCGATAATCTCGCCGATGCGATGTTTGCCGCGGCAGCGACCGTGCTCGGGCGCCTGGTCGAGCAATCGGCGGTCGCCGGGGCCGGTATGCGCGCCGATCACGAGGGCTCGATTCACACCGACGGCGACGAACTGATCGCCCTCGCCGACATTCCTTCGATCGGTGCCCAACTCGTCGTGCGCTTCCAACGCGAGGATCTCGCGCATATCGTCGGTCTGATGCTCGGCGGCGAAGAATCGGTCGGCGAGCTCGGCCCGATGCAACTCTCGATCGCCTCGGAGACGGTTTCGCAGATCGCGGTCGCGATGGCCGAGCGCTTGGCCGATGATATCGGTGCCGGCACCGCCGGCATTCACGCCGAGCTGTGCAGCGACGCGACGCTGCTGCCGCCGCCGCCGTTCCAGTCTTATAGCGCACCGGTGCAACTCGAAAACGACCTCTCGCCCCATATCGCGGTCGATTTCGCGGCGATTACGCTCTCGAAACTCGGAAACGCCGAAGAACCGCCGCAAGCCGCTGCGAGCGCTGCGACCGCGAAGCCCGCGCCGGCGCCGGTCGCCGCCGCTCCGGCCCAGTTCGCGCCGATTGTACCGACGCAGGCGAAGAAGACGCCGGCCGGTCAGGCGAATCTCGACCTCGTGCACGACGTGCCGTTGCAAGTGCGCGCGATTCTCGGAAAAACCGTGATGCAGTTGCGCGACGTTGTTTCACTCCAGCAAGGAAGCGTTTTCGAACTCGATAAGCTCGCCGTCGACCCGATCGACATCTACGTCAATAATATCCTTATTGCGCGTGGAGAGGTCGTTGTCGTGGATGATAAATACGCGGTGAAAATCAGCGAGCTGAATCCTCAGGTCGGCTAGCGGAGTCCGCGTAGCGGTTCATGACGACGCATCTTTGGACTCAATACATCTTCGCGCTGATCGTCGTCGCCGTCGTTCTGTTGCTCTTTGCTGCGTTCGTGAAGGCCTTAGGGCGCGGCCGCATCGTTCTCTCCACGGAGCGACGCCTCGTGACGGTGCTGGAATCGACGCAGCTCGGTGCTCACGGAGCGTTGCACGTCATCAAAGTCGGCGTGCGCTATTTCCTCGTCGCAAGCGCCGCCTCGGGAACGCGGCAGATCGCTGAGATTCCCGCCGACGAGGTCGAAGGCTGGATGGCGGCGCAACGAAAGGGCTTCGACGTGACGAAGCGGGCATGGAGCTCGATCTTCGCGCTGCCCTGGGGCAAACGCTAATGCATCGCGCGCGCATCGCCGTTGGGGCGGCGATTCTTGGATTTGCGGCGCTTTTGCTCGCACCGCTTCACGTCGCTGCGGCGACGGCTCCTACGGCACCGTTGCCGCCGATTCCCTCGCTGAGCATCGGTTTAGGGCAAGCGCACTCGCCGCAGCAGGTCGTGGGAGCGTTGCAAGTGCTGCTGCTGCTCACCGTGCTCGCGCTCGCGCCGACCCTGCTCGTCTTGATGACCTCGTTCACGCGCATCATCATCGTGCTCTCGTTCGTACGGACGGCGCTCGGCACGGCGCAGGTGCCGCCGAACCAAGTCTTGATCGGGCTCGCCCTATTGCTGACGTTTTTCGTGATGAATCCGGTGATTACCACGATCAATACGACGGCGGTGCAACCCTATCTCAAGAAGCAAATCACGCAACAAGTCGCGCTCAACCGGGCGGCGAAGCCGCTGCGCGCGTTTATGTTCAAGCAGACGCGCGTAAAGGATCTCGAACTCTTTTACTCGATCTCAAAACATCCACGGCCGAAGAATCAAGCCGACGTGCCAACCTATATTTTGGTGCCCGCCTTCACAATCTCCGAACTGAAGACGGCGTTCCAGATCGGATTTCTGCTCTACGTTCCCTTTATCGTCATTGATATGGTCGTGGCGAGTATCTTGCTCTCGATGGGCATGATGATGATCCCGCCGGTCTTGATTTCGCTGCCGATTAAGATCCTGATCTTCCTGTTAGTCGACGGCTGGAATTTGGTTGTCGGGGCGCTCTTTGCGAGCTTTAAGACATGACGGTTAGCGATGCATTAAGCTTAGGACGCGAGGCGATCTTCGTCGCGCTCTTGGTCTCTGCGCCGGTGCTGCTGATCAGTCTCGTGACGGGGTTGATCATCTCGCTCTTGCAGGCGGTCACCCAACTGCAGGAGCCGACGCTCACCTTCATTCCAAAGATCCTCGTTTCGGCGGCAGCGATCTTGTTCTTCGGTCCGTTCATGCTCGCTTTGCTCACCGATTTTACGACGCGAGTCTTTTCCTCGGCGGCGAACGTCCTCCATTAGGGCGGTATGCTCGATATTTTCGGGGTCACCGCCGCACAATTCCAGACATTTTTTTTGATTTTCATTCGGGTCAGCACGATGCTTTTCGTCTTCCCGATTTTTTCCGCTCCGCAGATTCCGATTCAGACGCGCTTCGGCCTCGGCGCGCTGATTTCGTTTCTGCTCCTGCATACGGTGCCGACGCTGACGCCGTTTACCAGCCTCCTCGCGCTCGTGATCGCGATTCTCGCACAGATCGCCTTGGGCGCGATCGTCGGGTATATCGCCTCGTTGGTCTTTGCCGGGATTCAGTTCGCGGGCGAGCTTGTCGATCTGGAGATCGGTTACGCGATTGCCAACGTCATCAGCCCGACGACCCAGCAGCAGATCACCATTATCGGCGAATTCGAACTCGCGCTCGCGACGCTCGTCTTTCTTGCGACGAACTCGCACCTGCTGTTGATTGCGGGTATCGCGGGCTCGTTCAATCTCGTGCCGCTGCCGTACATTCACATCGACCCGACGCTCGCCGGAAACGTCGTCGGGATACTTGCGTCATCGTTCGATATCGTCTTTAAGATTGCGGCGCCGGCGGCGATTGCGCTCTTTATTACAAATATCGCGCTCGCCCTCATGGCGCGCGTCGCCCCACAGATGAACGTCTTCGTCGTCGGCTTCCCGATTCAGGTGACCGTGGGGCTCATTACCCTTGCCGCGAGTTTACCGCTGCTCGCAACGGTCGGGCCGCAGCTCTTCGATCAACTCTCGCGACAGATGGACACGGTGATGCGCTCGTTGCGGTGAGCGCATCCACCGCTAGAAGTAGGAGAGCTGCCCGATCTTATTCCCCGCGCTCTCGCTGAAGTAGATGCGTTGGTCGGGGCCGAGCGCGATGGCGAGCGGGCTCGATGCTGCAGTCGTGATGGGATACTCCGTGACCGTGCCGCCGTTGCTGAGGTATTGGCCGATCTTGTTGCCGGCGATATCGGTGAAGTAGAAGTTGCTGTCTGCGCCCTCGGTGATCCCGCCGATCGTCGGCGTCGCAGCCGTCGGAACCGCGAGCGAGGTCTCGGTGAGCCCGGTTCCGTTGGTGAGGATCCGTCCGATCTTGTTGGTGCCTTGTTCGAGGAACCAGAGCGCGCCGTCGGCTCCGCTGAGAATCGAGGTCGGCTCGCTTCCCGCCGCGACGGGATATTCGCTGATCGCGCCGGCGGTCGTGATACGGCCGATCTTCGCGCCGTTATATTCGGTGAACCAGAGCGCGCCGTCGCTGCCGGCGGCAATGCTCGTCGGGTCGGCGTTCGCGGTTGGAATCGTGTATTCGGTGATCGCTCCCGCAGTCGTGATGCGCCCGATCTTCGAGGTGCCGGCCTCGGTGAACCAGAGCGCGCCGTCGGAACCCACCGTGATGCCATCGGGCTCGGAGCCCGCCGTCGGCAGTGCATACTCGACGATCGTCGTTCCGGAGATGCCGATCTTCCCGATCTTATTGCCGTTGTATTCGGTGAACCAGAGGTTTCCGTCGGGCGCCGCTACGAGATCCTTCGGCAGTGCGCCGGCGGTCGGCAGCGGATAATCGACGACCGTGCCGGTCGTCTCGAGTTGGCCGATCTTATCGGCCGAGCCCTCGGTGAACCAAATCGAACTATTCGCTCCGATCGCAAGCGCCGTGACCCCAGCCGAACTGGTCGGAAGAGCGAACTCCGCCGTTACCGATGGGACGACGGGGGTGGCGGTTGGGCTTGCCGCGGCGGAGATCGGCGTTGCGTGCCCACACCCCGTCAGCGCGCCGAGGGCGAGGAGAGCGGCAGCGAATAACACGCCGGAGAGCGTGACCAGCGGACGATACAACGTGGGAGACTCCTTGTCGCGGTACTTTGAAATTATGGGGCTTCAGACCAGCCCCACTCATTTATCGCGCGGGGGCCCCATTCCCGCAGGTTTCGGCAAGAAGAATCGGCATCGGGAAGGAAATGCCTCTGGGAATGACTCTGGAGCAAGCGGGCTATGCCGCGTCCTGAACAAACCGAGCGCGCGACTCCGAAGCGCCTTGAGGAGTCGCGAAAAAAGGGCCAACTTGCCCGCAGCACCGAGCTGGCTGGGGCGGGGATCTTTTTGGGTGCGATCCTCGCGTTGCACTTTTTTGCCGGCAGCGATTTCGGCGGTCTCGGCCCGGGGACGATGGTCGCGCTCAGCCACATCGCCTCGTATGGGCCGCTCACGATCTTCTCGGTCTGGGGAATCTTCGCGAAGACGCTGGGCAGCGTCATCTTCGTCATGGCGATGCTCTTTGCCATCGCCTTCGGGCTCGGGGTACTCCTCAACGTCGTTCAGGTCGGGCTGCTCTTTACACTGCAGCCGCTCAAACCGAACTTCTCCAAGCTCAATCCGCTCAGCGGCTTCAAGCGCATTTTCTCAAAACAAGTCGCGGTAAATCTCCTTAAGCAATTCATCAAGCTCGGTGCCGTCGCGATCATTCTCTACTCGACGGTCGCCGGGAATCTTGGTTTCTTCCTTTCGCTCGGCGAGATGTCGCCCTACGGCGTCTTCAATGCCGTCGGCGGCCTCATCTACGACATCACCTTCAAATTCGCGATACTGTTGGTGATCGTCGGCATCCTTGACTACGCCTACGAGCGCTGGAACTTCATGGAGAACCAGAAGATGACCAAGCAAGAGGTCAAGGATGAGATGCGACAGGCCGAGGGCAACCCCGAAGTGCGCGGAGCGGTCAAGCGGCGGCAGCGTGAATTCGCGCGCAGGCGTATGCTTTCGGCGGTTCCTCGCGCGACGGTCGTCGTTACGAACCCGACACATTTCGCGGTGGCGTTGGAATGGGATGAGATCGAGATGGAGGCGCCGGTCGTTGTCGCCAAGGGCGCCGATCTGGTTGCTTTACGCATTCGTGAGATCGCGCGCGAGGCCGGAGTGCCGATATTGGAGAACCCTCCGCTTGCGCGTACGCTCTACGAGAAGGTCGCACTCGACCAAATGGTCCCGCCGAACCTTTACGCAGCCGTCGCGCAGGTGATTGCATTCGTGTACCGGTTAAAGAGAAAGACGATCGCGTAGATGGCTTCGGCTACCAGCGCAGCGGCGCGCCCGAGCATCGGCCAACGGATCGCGGCAACGACCCCGGTCTTAGTCGCGGGCGCTGCGGTGACGCTGGTCTTCTTGATGATCGTGCCGGTTCCGACGTATGTGCTCGACGGACTGTTGACGCTCAATATCACCGGCGCGCTCGTCATCATCGGCACCAGTCTCTACGCCGAGAATGCGCTCTCGTTCTCGGTCTTCCCGACCCTCTTGCTCATCGTGACGCTCTTCCGGCTCGCCTTGAACATTACGGCGACGCGCGCGATTCTCACCAACGGCTACGCCGGCGAGGTCATTCAATTCTTCGGTCAGGTCGTGATCGCGGGAAATTATGCCGTCGGTCTGGTGATCTTCCTCATCTTGGTCGTCATTCAATTCGTCGTCATCACCAACGGCGCGGGGCGCGTCGCCGAGGTCGCCGCTCGCTTCACCCTCGATGCAATGCCGGGCAAACAGTTGGCGATCGATGCCGATCTCAATGCCGGTCTCATCACCGAGGCCGAAGCGCGCCAACGCCGCAAAGATATTCAGCGCTCGGCGGATTTCTACGGCGCGATGGACGGCGCCAGCAAGTTCGTTCGCGGCGACGCGATCGCCGCGGTGATCATCGTCGCGATCAATATCATCGGCGGCTTCATCATCGGCGTCTTGCAGTTGCACTACACGGTGCTGCAGTCGCTCTCGACCTTCACGTTGCTCACCGTCGGCGAAGGAATCGTCACCCAGGTTCCGGCGCTCTTGATCTCGACCGCGACCGGTATTATCGTCACGCGCGCTGCTGCTGAATCGGATTTCGGCGGCGAACTCACCAAGCAGCTCAACTCGCAGCCGCTGGCGATTCTCATCGCGGCCGTGATGACCGGCATCTTCGGCATCGTCGGCCTCGCGCGCTTCTTTATGCTGCCGATGTCGGCGTTGCTCTTCGTATATTATTTCTCGCGTCGTAACGCTGCATCACCCGCGGTTCAGGCCGCCGCTGCAGCGGCGAAGGCCGCCGCCGCAGCGCGAAACACTCCGGCGAAGCCTGCCGAGAGCGTCGTTCCGCTTCTTTCCTACGACCCGATGGAGTTGGAGATCGGCTTCGGACTCATTCCGCTCGTCGACATCAACCAAGGCGGGGATCTGCTCGAACGCGTCACGCTCATTCGGCGGCAGGCCGCGCGCGAACTCGGTATCGTCATGCCGCCGATTCGCGTTCGCGATAATTTACAACTCAAACCGAGCGCCTATAGCGTCAAGATCTACGGGTTGGAGGTCGCGCAGGCCGAGGTGATGGTGAGCCGCCTGCTCGCGATGAATCCGGGCACTGCGACGCAGCCGCTCGACGGCATCGCGACGAAGGAGCCGGCGTTCGGTTTACCGGCGCTCTGGATTCCCGAATCGCTGCGCTCCGAAGCGGAGATGGCCGGGTACACGGTGATCGATCCGACCAGCGTGATTGCGACGCACCTCACCGAACTCATCCGCGCGCATGCGCCGGATCTGCTCGGGCGGCAAGAGACCTCGGCGTTGCTCGACAATATCAAAACGCATTATCCGGTCGTCGTCGAAGAGCTGGTTCCCGGGCTGCTCTCGGTCGGCGAGGTGCAACGCGTCTTGCAGAATCTTTTGCGCGAGCGCATTCCGATTCGCAACCTCGTCCTCATTCTCGAAACAATGGCCGATGCTGCGCGCAACAGCAAAGATATCGATTTCCTCACCGAGCGCGTGCGCGCGGCACTTGCACGCCATATCTCTTCGGAGTATGCCGAAGAGGGGCTGCTCTCGGTTATCACCGTCGACCCGCGTCTGGAAGCGTTGCTTGCCGAAGCGGTGCGTCGCGGCGAGGATGCCTACGCGTTACTCGACCCGGGAACGGTCTCGCGGGTCTACTCATCGCTCTCACGTCAGATTGCCGTCGCGCAGAATGCGGGGCTGCAACCGATCGTGCTCGCGTCGCCCTCGGTGCGCCTCGCACTCAAGCGGCTCACCGAACGCGCGGCACCCAACCTCGTCGTTCTCTCCTACTCTGAAATCGCTCCGGGACTTCGCGTCGAATCGATCGGTCAGGTCTCGGCAACCGATGAAACCAGCTCAGCACCCATGGGGTCGGGAGTCTAAATGCTCAAATCGCTCTTTTCTCGCGGACCATCGATTCCGGCATCGAAACTGCCGAATGCCAACGCGTTCGTCGACGTCGTCGTTGCCGGGCGCGCCTCGCGCTCGGTCTCGGTCGATGTCGTCACCGCCAAGAGTATCGTCGTTCGCGGAGTGATCGGTCGCGCCGGCGAGAGCGCGATCTTACTCTACGATTCCGGGCACGGCCGGCTGCGTGCGGCGACGAAGATTACGGGATCGAGCGGGGATCGGACGACGCTGGCGATGCCCTCGCGCGTCACCTCGGCTTCGATCGCCGGCTCCGGGGGCGGGGGCGGCGGCGGCGCGCAGAAGCGCCAAACGGTGCGTCTCGATGCGCTGGTTCCGGGGACCTGGCGCTTCGCGCCTGGGGGGAAGGGAACCGGCGAGTTCGTGAAGGCCAATATCCGGGATATCAGCCGCGGGGGCTGCTCGCTGATCCTCGACCGCGAAGTCAAGCGGGGCACGAGCGTCGAGGTGCAACTGCGCCTGCGGGAGGGAGGGGCACCGCTCGTCCTACTCGGAGAGGTGATGCGCCAAGAACGCATTGCGAGTTCGGGGCGCTTTTCGCATGGTTTGCGTTTTCACGGCATTCGCCCCGAGGAAGACCACGCGATCGTGGAATTCATTAATCGACGGCAGGCGGAGTTGCGGAGCCGGGGGCTTGCATGATCGACGGCGAAGATGCCGTATCAGAGGGGCCTTGCCGCCTCAGCGGTGAAATATCGTCGCACCTTCGCTCTGGGAGTTTTTGATGAGTAAAAAGGTCCTCATCGTCGATGATGCCGTCGTCATGCGAATGATGATCAAGGGGATCCTCTCCAAACATGGCTATGAAGTCGTTGGCGAGGCCCAAAACGGTGTCGAGGCGGTCGATAAATATAAGCAATTGCAACCCGATTTGGTGACGATGGATATGGTGATGCCGGAGATGGACGGAATCACGGCGGTCCGTCAGATTATGTCGATGGATCCCAACGCCAAGATCATCATGTGCACTTCGATGGGGCAGCAAGCGCTCGTCGTTGAGGCGATTCAAGCCGGAGCGAAATCGTTCATCACCAAACCCTTTCAACCGCCGAAAATACTCGAAACCATCTCGAAGGTGCTTGCGTGAGCCATCAGGGCATGAATCTGACCGACCTTCAGAAAGATGCGCTGAAAGAGGTCGGGAATATCGGTGCCGGGCATGCTGCCACGGCACTCTCGCAATTGCTCAATGCAAAAATCAACCTGAGCGAGCCGCGAATCGACGTTATTAAGTTTCGCGATCTTGCAACGCGCGTCGGGCACGAGAACCGCACCGTCGCCGCGCTGCATATGTACGTGCGCGGAGAGGCCCCCGGACAGATGGTCGTCCTCTTCGACCGCGAGCAGGCGCTCGATTTCGTCAGCCAATTCCTCCATCGCGTGATCGGCGACATTCAAATTTTCGATTCGATCGCCGATTCGACGCTCAAAGAGCTCGGCAACATCATCGCCGGCTCCTATTTGACGGCGATCATCCAACTCACCGGGGTGAACTTGCTGCCCTCGGTTCCGACGCTCTCCTACGGCACGATCCAAGCGGCGTTTCGAACGCTCATGTCGATTTTGCCCGACCAGGACGTCTTCCTTATCGAGAGCAGTTTCCTCGATAAAGATAAAGAGGTTGCCGGACAGTTCATCATGATTCCGGAGACCGGGTCGCTCACGCCGCTGCTCTCGGCGTTCGGCGTCGAGTAGGCGTACCGGGCTGCACCGAACGAGCGTTTGAGAATCGCTGATGTCCGACGAACCATTCGATAAAGAAGAGTTCGTTGCGTACTTCCGCGACGAAGCCGAAGAATTATTGCAGCAGATCGATGCGGATTTGCTGCGTCTTGAAGAGTTTGTCGATAGCGGGCAGGCCGATCCGGAGATCGTGAACTCGCTCTTCCGAGCGCTCCATACCATTAAGGGCAGTTCGGGAATGCTCGGGTTCACGGAGGTTCAGGGGCTTGCGCACAAGCTGGAAAACCTCTGCGATTTGCTGCGCAAGGAGCGCATGCCGCTCTCGGAGGGAAGCGTCGAGATTCTCTTCTCCGGGCGCGACTTCTTAACCGATCTGGTGCAAGCGGCGATCGGACAGAGCGCGCCGCCGAGCGGGCTCAATGAATTTACCGGCCGTCTCGACCAGTTCGTTGCAATCTATAACGAAACGTCGAACGTCATCGAGGGGAAAACCCCCGATCGGAGCGAGTCCGGCGGAGCGGTCGGCAGCGAGCCGATGAACGAGGCGGAGATCGCCGCCTTCGAAGCCGAGATCGAGCGGATGCTTGCCGAGGCGGCGGCCGCCGCACCCCCCGCACCGGCCCCCAGCCCCGAGGCTCCCGCAGCGCCGGCAGCGAGCGCCGCACCGGCGGCCGCGCCGGCGCGTGCGAACGGGGAGGACGCGAAAAAAGCCGCGGCCCAAGGGAAGCGCAGCTCGCTCGCGCAGACGATTCGCGTCGATATCGATCGTCTCGACGCGCTGCTCAATCTCGTCGGAGAGCTCGTCATCAACCGCACCCGCATCTCCGATATCGCCACGACGCTCGGGCGACTCATGGGGGATCGGGCGCTCAACTCCTCGATCGGGCTGATCGGTCCGCTCTCGAAGGATCTCGCCGATAGCGCCGCACTGCTCGCGCGCACGACCAACGAGATTCAAGAATCGATTATGAAAGTGCGCATGGTGCCGATCGGACAGGTCTTCGATCGCTTCCCGCGCACCGTGCGCGATGTTGCGAAGGCGCGCGGGAAAGAAGTGCAGTTGCAGATATCGGGCGCCGATACCGATCTCGATAAAACGATCGTCGACGAAGTCGGCGAGCCGCTGATGCATCTCCTGCGCAACTGCGTCGACCATGGGATCGAGGCTCCTGACGAACGCGAGCGTCAGGGCAAACCGCGCTTGGGCACGATCGCGCTGAACGCCTATCACGAAGGCAACCAAATCATCATCGAGATCTCCGACGACGGCGGCGGCATCAACCTCGACAAAGTCCGCGCGAAAGCGATCAAGAATGGTCTTATCGATACCGAGGATCGCTTGACCGATCGCGAACTCATCGAGTTGATCTTCACCCCTGGGTTTTCAACCGCCGACGAAGTCTCCGATGTCAGCGGACGCGGTGTCGGCATGGATGTGGTGAAACGGAACATCACTAAGCTCAAAGGCATCTTCGATGTCGATTCAGCTCCGGGGCAAGGGACGCGTTTCACGATTAAGTTGCCGTTGACGCTGGCGATCATTCAGGCGCTGCTCGTTCGCGTCGTTGACGAACTCTACGCCATCCCGCTCGATTCGGTGATCGAATCGCAGCGCGTCGAGATGCCCGACGTTCGTACGGTTCATGGTTCGGAGGTGATTACGTTGCGCGGCCAGGTCGTGCCGTTGCTGCGTATCGCTGATTTCTTCGAACTCGGGGGTGACCGCGACCCCGAAAAAGTGATGATCGTGATCGTCGGCCTCCAAGGGCGGCAGGTCGGCTTGGTCGTCGATTCCTTCGAAGGCGAGCAAGAGATCGTCATCAAACCGCTCTCCGATGTCGTCGGGCGGATTCCGGGAATCTCGGGGGCGACGATTCTCGGCAACGGGTCGATCTCGTTGATTATCGACGTCCATTCCCTGGTCAGCGACGCCTATGCCGGCGGTAAAGTCACGCGCGCCGAGTTTTCAGGAGTATAATAGTCATGATGGCCGAGCAACGAGAAGAGAAGAAGCAGCAGTATTCCGGCGAGACCTTTCAGGTCGTCTCCTTCCGCTTAGGCGGTGAAGAGTACGGCGTCGATATCTCGCAGGTGCAAGAAATCATTCGCATGGTCGAGATCACGCACGTGCCGCGCGCACCGCGCTTCATGGAGGGCGTTATCAACCTCCGCGGGCAACTGATTCCGATCATCGACTTGCGTACGCGCTTCGGCATGAACCGCGCCGAGCACACGAAATCGACGCGCATCATCGTCACCGATATCGGTAGCAAACGCGTCGGCATCGTTGTCGATAGTGTCTCCGAAGTGCTCAATATTCCGGTTGAAAACGTCGAAGATGCGCCCGAGATGGTCGCCGGAATCGGCACCGAGTATATTCAAGGTGTCGGAAAAGTCGATACACGGCTCATCATTTTACTCGACCTCAGTAAAGTCATCACCGCCGAAGAGAAACAGGCGCTCGATAGCGTCGACGAGGCCGCCGAATAGCAAGCGCCGAAACGATTCTCTCTGCCGGGTCGTTCCGGTGCTAAGGAGGATCGATCCCTATGAACGTACGCAGTCGTCTGCTCGCCCCGGTTTCCGTGCTGGTGCTCTGCGCGTCGCTTGCTGCGGCCGGGCTCGCAAACGGACAGGCGAAGGCCGTCTCTTCCCCGCCGCCGAGCGAATTGAAACTCCCCGTCATCATCCATGTCATCGCTCGCCCGCTTTGCACCGGGCTGCACCGCGCGGTTGGGCCCGCCATTGGGTTGATGCTGCAGAACAATGCCATCATCGCGAAGAGCCAGCCGCTCTTCGACGACTACGTTCGTTATAACGCCGAGGGTTCGGTCGGCGCTTCGGCGCGCCAACTCGCGCAAGTGCGGATGGAGTATCTCGTTGGGCCGCTCGTCAAGAATACGCAAAAAATCGACGCAATTTTAGCCGATAAGAGTCTTTTCAATAAGGGCAGGGGCGGTGATTATAAAAAACTTGCGTCGATCAAAGCGGGGTTGTTGAATTCGCTCAAGATTCAAAAATCCGCGATCGATCTCATCAACGGATTCGTGACGACGCGCCAACTCGCCGATATGCAGCACTCCGGATTTGAATATATCGGCACGCTCAGCGGAACGCAAGAAATACAGAGCAACCCCTTTGCTACCCCGACGCCGAACCCGACGCTCTATAATGAAAATTATGCGGGGCTTCCCCCGCCGACGCTCGGTGCCGGGACGGTCAATCTCAAAAATCTGCCGGGTCTGAGTTTGGGCTACAATCCCATTAGCGCGGTCGCCAGCGTGATGCGCTGGGCTCGGTCGGCGATGGTGCAACGGCAGAACGCCGTT
This sequence comes from bacterium, assembly GCA_021790895.1. GTDB lineage: Bacteria > Vulcanimicrobiota > Vulcanimicrobiia > Vulcanimicrobiales > Vulcanimicrobiaceae > JABEUX01. Next base: position 13,451 of record JAJYFM010000020.1, on the reverse strand, counting down.
GCACCGAAGATCATCGCCGCAGCTCGTGTCTGCAGCGGAGCGCCCTCGAGGAAGGCTCCCTAAACGGAGCCTATTCCTCGACGACCACCGTACTGTTCGTTCCGGGTTCGACGGTGACGTCGCCGCCGCCGAGTGCGCGCGCAGCCTCCCATCCAGCCGCCGCGTCGCCTGCCGGGTAGAGAACGATCTGCGCTCCGGTCGCGGCACCCGCGCGCGTTACCTGGAAGCCGAGATGTTCGAAATGCAACGCCATGTGCGCGCTCCCGTAGAGCGAGATATGCACCTGCGCATGGGGCGGAAAATCGATTCCTAGGCTGGGGCTCGCCGCTCCGAACTGCGCGAGGCGCCGAGCGATCTCTGCCGGATCGAGCACGTCGTAATCGGCACCGTCGAGATAACCCTCGGCGTTGATCCCCGGGAGGCTCGCCGGAGCGAGCGTCATCGAATCCTCGATCGACCCGAGCGGAACTTGGTAGACCGGCGCTCCGGCCATCGCGATGCCGATTTGGATAAGGCGCGCCTGCGGAAGGTCGGTGGCGATATCGCCGTGCATCGCTTTCACGAAATGCGGGATCAGCGTCGCGGCGTGCGCAGGGTTGAGCAAGGTGTTGCGGAGGATACCGAGCACCTCAACCTCCGCCTGCATGCGTTGGAAATCGTTGATACGATAGGCGTTCCCGGCGATATTCTGCCGGACGCGTACGAAGGCGAGCGCCTCTTTCCCATTCATGTGTTGAAGCCCGGGTTGGAAATTCGCTCCGCTATGGCGCGGGTCGTAGATGCGTTGCTTGACGTCGACGGTGATGCCGCCGACGAGATTGACCGCGCGTTCGAAACCGGAAAAATTCGCCGCGATATACCCGTCGACGGGCAGGCCGGTGAGCTGCGCGACGGCTTTCGCGAGCTCTTGCGGCCCCTGCGGTGGGCTCTCTTGATTGCCCATGAAGAAGAGCGTTTTAATTTTCGGTACCGGATCGTTCCAACCGGGTTGCGCGAAGAGCGTATCGCGAGGAATCGTAATCGCGTAGATGCGGTGTGCCGCCGGATCGATCCGCGCGAGCAGAATCACGTCGGCTTGCCCCGCTGCGGTGCCGAGGCCGAGCGGATCGTTCGCGGCGACGCCGCGCGCATTATTGGCGATGACGAGGATATCGATCGGTTGCGTTCCCAACGTCAGCCGTGCGGCAACTCCGCCGGCAAGGCGGCGTATGCCCTGCGAAAAGAAGATCGCAAATCCGAGGATGAATGCGAGCAGAGCGCAGGCGATGAGAATGCGCGCCATATGCGGGCGCACGCGTTGTCGTTTTATGGGCAAGAGAATACTCCGAAGGGTGTCGTGCGATTGATGGGGTTACGAAATCACCCGAATCGGAGGAGCGCGTTTCCCGCTGGAACCAAAGGTGCGCTCGGGTAATGCCGCCGCGGCAAAGGCGAAGGTGCGTCGGAGTGCGATTGCAAGCGGAGCGTTTTTCTCGCGGCGCAGGCGCACCGCCGCTGCAAACGCCGGCGCGTGGCGCGTGAATTCGCGCAGCGTGGCGGCGACGAGGAAGGCGGTGCAGAGCGTGAAGAGCGCGTGAACGACGAGCGCGATCGCGATCGGCGCACCCAACCAGAGCGCTCCGCCGAGAAAATCTCCGTACACGAGGCGTTGTTCGAGGCTCTCGATCGAAAAGAGCAACGCGAGTTGGAGCATGAAGATGCCCGGCAGCAGCCGCGCGAGCGGTCGGCGTAGCGGCTCGTCGAGCCGGAGACGAATGGAAGCGCGGCGGAAGATGCCGAGCAGTTGGGCGACGAGGAAGAGGGCGCCGAAGAGCAGGGTGGGCAGCACGTCGGCCATGCTGTGATCGGTAAAGCGGCCGCTTCCGAACCAGCCGGCGTTGGAGGCAAACTCAAGGCACGGATCGGCGAGTGCGGCAGCGAGCACCGCGACGCTCGCACAGAAGGCGCGCTCCCGTCGCGAGGCACCGGGGAAAATGGAGCTGGGCACCCCTGGCCGCTTCGACGGGGGAGGGCGAAATCCGGCGTTGACATCGAACGCTCGTTCGGCTGCGGTTACCGTCGATGTTGCCCGAGTCCGTTGCTCAGGCGAACCAATCGGCGAAGCGGCGTCGAGACAGGCATCGCCAGCGAGGCGATCTGCAATGACCGAATGTTGGTCGTACGGCGGATTCTCCGAGAGTCTGCAAGGAGAGTGTCTGCGACAAAAGCCGGGTCATAATGTTTTGCTTCTGTAAAGGCCTTCCGGCCGCAGGCAGCTAAGGATGGGCGCGCCTATGGAGCGATTCCCTCGTCGGCGTTTTTTGCGTGTCGGCTCGTGGTTTTCTCGTGTCGGCGCCGCAGCGAGTTGCGGCGTTCTGCTTTTGGCGTTGATTGCGGTGCCGCCGTCGCGCGCGGCGCAGCCGCGCCCGGAATCGCAGGCGGTGGTCTTTGCGTTGCACGCGATCTCCGCATCCCGCGCTGCTGCGGTGTTGCATGGATTGTATCCGCACGCACGTATACGCGTTGACGGCAGCGCGAATGCGGTGGTGGTGGTTGCTGACGCGCGCGATCTCGATGCGATGCGCACGGTGGTCGCGGGGATCGACGTTCGCGATCCTCGTGCAGCACGCGCCACAGTGGTGCCGCTCGACCGTGGGAATGCAGCGGTCGTTGCCGAGCAATTACGCCGAATTTTTCCACACGCGGCGATTTCCGCCGCCGGGAAATGGAAGGTGCTGCTCCGCGCGGCACCGCACGCGCTACACGAAGTGGAGGCGGTGCTCGACGGGCTCGAGCGCGTCGAGGCAACGCCAGCGCCCGCGCCGGTTGCCGCTGCGGCGGTGCGTGTGCTCGCGGCGAATCCGCGCAACGTTGCACTCGCGGTGGAGCGCGCGTATCCGCGGGTTCGCGCCTTGATTTCCGGCAGTTCGATTTTACTGCGCGGTGCTCCTGAGGACATCTCGGCGGCGCAGACGCTCGCGCACCAACTCGACCGCCCAGCGGCGATGACGCGGTACACGCAGATCTATCGGCTCCACGCGGTTGCCGCCTCATCGGTTGGCGCGCTGGTGCGCCGGTCGTTTCCTCATGCAGATGTCGTTGTTGACGGGTCGCTCAACGCGTTATCGGTGACGGCCTCGGCACGGGATCAGCGACGGATTGCTGCGGGGATCGCGCAACTCGATGGGAGTGCGACGTCGGGCGCGCCGGGTCTGCCTGGGGCGACGCCTGCGTACGGTGGGGGCAACGTGGCGGTGGTGACGTTGGATGCGGCGATGCCGGGGCTCAACGATGCGCCCTCCACCTCGGCAAGCGATATCGCCTCGGCGGTGCAGCAAGCGCTGGGCACGCTCGCGCCCGATCTGCATCTAGCCGTTCCGCAGAACTCCAATCAAATCGTGCTGACCGGAGATCCGTCGAGCATCGCGATGGCGCGCGCCCTCATCGCCAAACTCGATATGCCAAAACCTTTAGTGGAATTGGATACCGAGGTGTTGGAAGTCGATGAGAACGTGGCGCGGAATTTAGGGCTCACGCTCTCGCCGGCGGTCTTTAGCACGTATACGGAGATGTCTCCGCCGAGCGACCCAACGACGGGCTTACCCGGGCGGATCGGCGGATTGCAAGCGCTCACGCGCACGCCGCTGCAATTCACCGCGACGCTCAATGCACTCGTGCAAGACGGAAATGCGCGCGTGCTCGCCGACCCGCGGATTGCGACGCTCTCCGGGCGCACGGCGAGCATTCACGCCGGAGATCAGATTTCGATTTTAACCCAGACCTCCGGCTCCATCGGCACGCCGGTGACGCAGCAGTTGCAGACGTTTAATACCGGCGTGAGTTTGGATATTACGCCGATCGTCGGCCCGACGGGATTGATTACGGTGGCGTTGCACCCGGTGGTGAACAGTTTAACCGGTCTCCTCAACGGCGTGCCGCAAATCGCGACGCGCGACACGCAGACGGTGGTGGAGCTGCGCAATAACCAGACCTTGGTGATCGGCGGATTGATTCAGGAAGCGAAGCAACGCTCGGTCACCAAAGTGCCGTTGCTCGGAGAGATCCCAGTGATCGGCAAGCTCTTCGATAGCTCCGATGTGAGTTACTCGCGCAACGAATTGGTGATCGTGGTGACGCCGCATATCGTGCGCGCGGGACAGAATGCGCCGCCGCAGGCGGTACTGCCGATTCCGACGCCGCAGCCGCTGCCCACCTTACCGCCGTCGACGCGATTCCCGGGGAGTGCGGCGCGCGCACCGCATGCCGCCCCCTCGCCGACACCGAGTTTCGCACCAACGCCGACCGCCTTCCCGAGCGCGGGCCCCGCGCCGACGCCCTGGGCATTTGCGCACGCGAATGTTTTTACGTATGGTGCACCGCCGCAGAACGCGTTTGCCGGCCCCGGCGATGCGCCGCGCATTTTTTATGCGCGGCTCTCGCCGACCGTTCTTGCTGCGGGCACACCGGTTTTGGTTTCGGCGATCGTGACGACCAACGTGACGCAGGTGACGTTGGGGACGCTTGGCATGACGACTGCGCTGAGCCGGGTCGGCCCGTCGACCTGGCAAGGCAGCTTTGCTTTCAACGCTGGGATGGCTCAGGGGCAGCGCAGCGTGCTCCTGCAACTCCGAGCGCTCCGTGCCGACGGCACGGCGGCGCAGATTGGAATTCCGGTGAATATTGTAAGTCGCTAGCTTGCTTTGCTAGAGAATTCAATGAAGCGCTCGGTGTATCGAGCGCCCGCAAACCCTCATCACCCTCACTCTTTGGAGCGCTCGTTTTTTTATGCGTCGTTGGCTTGCCGGTCTGCTCTTTATTGCTCTTTGCTTGGAATCGTCGGGGGCCTCGGCACTCGCCGCTTCCCAGACGTCTGCTGCCCCACCGATCGGCTCGACGATCGCGGCGGTGTTTGCCCCAGTCGTAGCCGCGATCCGCGGTTCGGAGTTGGTAGCGATGATCGACGGAAATGGCGATCGCTGGGGTGCGATGCATGCTCCGGCGCCGCGGATCGTGCGCGTGGGTCGTGCGCTCGTGCAGCCGAACGTTGCCCGCTATCGCATCGTGGAGCCGGTGGTGCGCTACGGCTCGCCGGTCGCCGCTCCGCTGCCGGTGCGCATGCAGATGGGTGCGATTCGCGATCCACGCGCGATGCGCGCGACGATGCCGACGACCGGAATACGGACGCCTGCGATCAATTTCGGGCATTGCTCAACAGGCACGATCGGCATCTTTCCCAATTGCCATCCGATCATCGCCACGCCGACGCCGGTGCCTGCAACACCCAAGCCCGTGGTAACGCCGACGCCGGTTCCGGCAACGCCGAAACCGGTGATAACGCCGACGCTGGCTCCCATCGCCACGGCAACCCCGGTACCCGCACCAGCTCTGCGCCCCGGCATCAATCGCTGGTGGACGTACGAAGAAGGCGCGCTCCCGGGCGTTGGCAAGTGGATGGTCAACGTCGGCAGCGGCAACCTCGTCGTGCAAGCCGACGATGTTGATGTGCCCGAACGCGGCATCGATTTAGCGTTCCGGCGGACGTACAACTCGCAGAGCACGCATAATAGCGTCGGCAGCGACGGCGGCCAGCCGTCGGCGTACGGCAACGGTTGGACCAACACGTTCGATGCGCATTTAAGCTACGTCGCTGCAACCGACACCGTAACGGTGTGGGATATCGACGGCACGCGCTACGACTATACGTCCAACGGTGTTGGTGGATGGAATCCGCCGCCCGGCGTGCATTCCAAGCTGACCTGGGACGGCGGCTGCGGGTATTTCTGGACGAAGAAGAGCGGCACGCGCTATCACTTCTGGGCGCCCTTTGCCGCATGCGGCACGCCCAGTGCCTATTGGGGGCGCGTCTGCCAAATCGAAGCGCGCAATTATAACAATGCGCTGAATTTCGCATATTCGTGGGCGGGTGGAAACGCCACCAACCCCGAGAATCTCACGCAGATCGTCGTGACGCATTCCGACGGGCAAGCGCTGACCTTGAGCTTCGGCTTGGTGAACGGGCACGACGAGCTCACCGCGTTACAACGCCCCGATGGGGTGAGCATCACCTACGGCTACGATGCCGCAGGCGATTTGATTGAAGTCGATAGTCCCAGCAACGGCAGCGGCGTGCGCCCATCGACCTACGGGTATGGCGCGAACCATCAGCTCACCGATGTGGAGAGCCCGCGCTACGTAGAGAGCGTGCGCAGCAGCGGTGCCGCGACGCAGGGCGACTCGGTGCAGTTCGGCTACACCGGCGATGCGGTGAGCAGCGTCGTCAACGTCGGCGTGGTGAACTTCACGCCCAACGACGGTACCAATACGCCGTTGCAGCCGACGGTTGCAAGCGGTGTGCAGGCCTGGCAGAGCGCGACGTTTACGGGCCTCGGGACGTTGAATGCTGCTTTCACCGATTCCGACGGGCATGCATCGAAGTGGACGCTCGATTCTTTCGCGCGCGTGACGACGAGTGCGCATTGGAGCGGCAGCGAGTGGCTCACGTCGGCGATGAGTTGGGATGCCGACAACAACCTCATCGCGTCGACCGATGCACGCGACTATACCACCAATTACGCTTACGATGCCAACGGGAACACCACGATGGTGGCGTTGCCGGCGGTAAGCACGAGCATGGGCACCCTGCGCCCGACGACGTACTATACATACGATGCGTTTAGTAATCTCACCAGCACCTGCGATCCGATCTGGGTGCACGAGCATGGCGGCGATTACGGCAGCGGCGGCGACCCGTGTACCGCTACCTCAGCGGGAGTCGCGCATTTCGTCTACGATTTTAGCGATCCCAACGAACCCGCCGGGCGGTTGAGCGATGCCTACGGCGTGCCGACGGCGAGCGCGCCGAGCGGATACCATCGCCACTTTACCTATAACGCCGATGGTTTGCCGTCGCAGGTGAGCGGCGATGCTTTTACGCAAGCCGACGGCAGCACGATTGCGCCGACGCAGAGTTATACCTACGACGCCGACGGCGACCTCGTCGCGTATAGCAAAGGCGTCGGGAGCAGCGACTGGCAACTGCAGTACGATCCGCTGCATCGGCCGCTGGTCGTGACCGATCCCGATGGTGTGAGCAGCTACACCTGCTATCAGCCTGACGGCCAGGTTGCCTACACTGAAACGGCGTTGCAGCATGCCTGGGATGGGAGCGGTGCGTGCGCGAGTACGGCGCCGACCTATGCCGATGCGCAGACCTACGACGCCGACGGCAATACCGTCACGATCACCACGCACAACGGGCAGATTGCCGGAAGTGCCGAGTCGCTCGCCGCCGGAGTAACGCAGCGCTTTTACGATGCCGCCGATCGGTTAGTGGAAACGATCTCGCCCACTGATCCGATCCATGATTATTACAAATTTCCCTGGATGATGCGCTACATCTACGATCTCGGTGGAAGCGATACGCTCGCCGGGAGCGGCACGGTGAGCGGGTATGGGAATCTCTATAAGACGCAAGAGTGCTTGCCCAGCGATCCACTCGTCAACAGTGCCGTCAGTCCCACCGGGCCGAGTAGTTGCGTTTTCCAAGACGTGCGCGGCAGTTCGTTCGATGCGCTCGATCGCGCGACGGCGAGCTACGAAGTCGCCTTCGGGGCGGCGCCGAAAGTGCGCAACACCTACGACGCCCCGGGCGATGCGGGCTTGCTGACGAGCAGCGTCAACGCAACCGGGCAAGCGACGAGCGTCGCCTACGATGCCGACGGGCAGGTCGTCAGCGACACATTCTCCGATAACACGCCGGCGCGCAGCTATAGCTACGACCCCGATGGGCGCACCGTTGCGGTGAGCTCCCCTGCCTGGGGCACCGAGAGTTCTACGTACGATGCGGCTGGGGAGCTGACGCAAAAGGCCGAGCCCAGCGGCGGTGCGCTTGCCGATCCGGGGATCGTGCAGTACGCGTACTATCCCGATGGCGCGCGCGCCGCGCTCTCGTTGCAGATTCCCGCTGCGGGGATCAACCTCCCCAATGCGTTTCAGTATAGCTACCGCACCGACGGGTTGCTGCAGACGCAGCGCGTGAACGCCGGAGACGGGGGCACCTACAGCTGGACGTATTCCGCGGCGGGGCGTGAACTGACGCAGAACGATCCGAGCACCGGCACGACGATGACGGTCGCGACGCCCGCAGTTACGAGCGGCGCGAGCACGGCGACCTATTCCTTGACGTTTGGTCCGCGGACGACGCGCTACGATGCGTATGGCGATGTTGCGAGCATCACGTTCCCCACCGGGTTTATGCAGAACTCGTTCGCGTACGATGCTGCGGGCAACCCCTTGAGTTATCGCGATATCGCACCGAGTATCACCACCAGCGCCGGCGGTAGCGTATTTCCAACGAAGACGTGGCTCAACACGATCGATAGCTATTCGATTCGCGGCGAGCTTGCCGGGGAGCAGATCGGCAATGGTACGGCAGCGCAGGGCACGGTGCTTAGCAGCGTGCTGCCCGCACCCTGCGAAAGCAACGCAACGCGCTGCGCAGTCGGGGCGGGGCTGCCTGCGCCAACATTTTGCAGCGCGGGTAGTGCCTGCCAACAACCGGTGAGCATCACGGCGATGGCCAACGGTTACGCGATCCCCGTTCCGCTCGGCGGCGTGTTCGATGCGCGCAGCGACCAACTGATCGCGCAGGGGGTGACCGGGTACATGACGGCGGGAGCGCAGACGACGTATTCCTACGATGCCGCCGGGCGCGAAGTCGATGCCGCAACGCCCAACTGTACGGTGAGTGTTTCGACCCCCAATCCCGACCCGGGGCTGCCGCCGACCACGACGACCGCGCAGGGTGGCGATAGTATCGCGCGCAGCTATGATGCGCAGAACCACCTCGTGAGCGAGACGACGACGTTGGCCGCCGGCGCGGCGGCGGTCTGCACCGGTGCCGGGATCGGCAGCGAGCAGTGGGCGTGGGGGCTGGAAGGGCATCCGTGGAGCTATAGCAGCGCAAGTGCGGTCAATCCACCGATCTCGCTGCATTGGGACGGTAGCGCGTTGCTCTACACGACGCAAGCCAATGGGACGAGTTCCCCAGCGATGACGCTCTTTATCGGGAAGCTCGGCGCAGTGCAACTGGGGAGCGACGGCTTCAATGCGCCCTACACGATCAGCACCATCGATCGCGACGGAAGCGGAGCGCAGGTGCAGTCCCATACCGATGATTACTTTAGCGCGTTTAGCCCCAGCGGCGCGTTTTTGCAACACCTGGTGCAACTGACGCCACCCAATGGAACGACGAGAACACTCGATTGGAACCCCTATCACGGTAGCAGCGAGATGCAGCCGGATGACGTGAGCACTCCGCAGATCGGGATGGCACGCACCGACGGCTACCAGATCGGCGACGTGACGATCCAAGGCGTGCGCGCCTACGATCCCAACACCGCGCAATGGGTGAGCCCCGACGCCTACGCCGGTACCACCACCGATCCCGGCTCGCAGAAACCCTTCATGTGGAACGGCAATAATCCGGTCGCGTATTCGGATCCGAGCGGGTTTCTTACGGTAGCGCAGGAAAACGCGCTCGGTACATATCTCGGATCGTACGGAGGATACGGCAAGAGCGGCGAGGCATGCACGACGTTTCTCCTCTCGTCGTACCAAGCTGCTCTCGGTCTGAACTTGCGAACCGAGGTTGAGGTCGACGCGTGGTTGAATCCGCTCCACGTGTGGGGATATAATTACCTGAAAGGGAAAACGAACTTCGATATGGCGGGGTATGTTCCGAACCTTCAGCACTTCTTTGGAGCGACCGGCCAACTGCATGCGTTTACATTCGGCGCGAAAATGCATGTTGGAGATATCTTGTTCCTCCAGGGCGCGACGGGCGATCTGGATCACGTCGCGCTCATCGCCGCAGTCGACAAAATGGGAAACCCGACGATGGTCGCGGAAGGGACCGGAACAGGCCTCAATGGCACAGTTCAGAGGATATCCTGGGCAACCTTCATGGCCCATGTCCGAAGGCAACACAAGAAAATCACCAGCTACGGACGTGATAACAACGACGACTCTGCGGGCGGCAAGGGTGGCTCGCCGATGTTTTATGACGCCGAGACCGGAAGGCCCCTCTGATGACGCCGTTCTTTCGTAGCGCACTTGTCGTTGCGTCCTCGGTAGCTTGCGCGATCTGGGCGACCTCCTGCGCGCAAAAACCTCGCCCCCTTCCGCCGGGGGTCGTCATCATCGCCAAGATACCTAGCGAGCTTCACAATCGCTATCTGGTGTTGTGGGGGAATAAGGCGAAACGGCTCCGATACGGGCTAATTGCAGACGAGCACCTGAACCACATCTTTCACACTAACCGGCGCGGGCAGCTTTTGGATCAGCGGAATCGCGTCGTCGGCGTCCCCCCATGCGGCAATCCTCAGAAATTGTCAAATTTTGATAACGAAGCCTATGCGGTGAGTAACGACGGGCGAATGATCTACTGCGTATCCGGCAGAGGAGCGGGCGGCCCGCTAAGAAGCATGCGTATCGGCGACCCGTCATCGCTGCGGACATCATCCGTTCGGTTCTGGGATAATCACGCCGGCTCGATCTCGTATATTTCGAAGACGGAGATAGCGCTACTCGCTCCCGGCGCGTCGTGTATAGAGCGTTTCCCCGGCGGATTTGGGACGCGTCTCGTGATCTTCAATCCCATAACCGATCGGATCGTACGGCGCCTTCGCTGCACGGATGGAATCTTGCCCTATCGGAGCGGATTCATGCTCTCTCGGCGTGTCGCCGAGACTGGAAACGTGTGGACGTATTCGCTTGACGGAAAGACATGGATGCAGGGAACGGCAATTGGAGCGACGCCCGACGGCCTCGTGTATTACGGCGGTGCGGATGGTGATCTTCGCGCAGCGAACGATCCCGGCGCGGTGATCGCCCGCAATGTTAATAACGCGTGGGTGTTCGACGCGGACAGCGTTGCACATGTGGAATCCTTATTTCGACGGCAAGGGACGAAGAAAACCCGAGTAAAGCGCTGACCGCGCTCCTCGTCGCGCATTGCTTGGAGGCGATATTCACTCGGTGCTCCGGCTGTGCGCCGCCACCGACGGCCGCGCGCTCGGCAGCGCGCAGTGGACGGGGAGCGAGTGGCTCACCTCGGCGATGAGCTGGGATGCGAACAACAACCTCGTCGCTTCGACCGATGCGCGCGACTATACCACCAATTACGCCTACGACGCGAACGGCAATACCACGATGGTCGCGCTGCCGGCGGTGAGTACGAGCCTCGGCACGCTGCGCCCGACGACCGACTACACCTACGATGCGTTTAGCAATCTCACCAGCACCTGCGACCCGATCTGGGTGCACGAGCACGGCGGCGATTATGGCAGCGGCGGCGATCCCTGCACCGCCAGCTCGCCGGGGGCCGCGCGCTTCGTCTACGATTTCAGCGACCCCAACGAACCCTTCGGGCGGTTGAGCGATGCGTACGGCGTGCCGACGGCGAGCGCGCCGAGCGGGTACCACCGCCACTTCACCTACGATGCGAACGGCTTGCCGTCGCAGGTGAGCGGCGATGCTTTTACGCAAGCCGACGGCAGCACGATCGCGCCGACGCAGCGCTTTACCTACGACGCCGACGGCGATCTGATTGCGTACAGCAAAGGCGTCAGGAGCAGCGATTGGCAGCTGCAGTACGATTCGCTGCATCAGCCGCTGATCGTGACCGATCCCGATGGGATCGGTAGCTACACCTGCTATCAGCCTGACGGCCAGGTTGCCTACACCGAGACGGCGCTGCAACACGCGTGGGATGGGAGCGGTGCCTGCGCGAGTACGCCGCCGACGTATGCCGATGCGCAGACCTATGACGCTGACGGCAATGCCGTCGCGATCATCTCGCACAACGGGCAGATTGCCGGAAGCGCGGAGTCGTTGCCGGCCGGGGTGACGCAGCGTTTTTACGATGCCGCCGATCGGTTAGTGGAAACGATTTCACCGCAAGACCCGACGCACGATTACTACAAGTTTGCATGGATGATGCGCTACATCTACGATCTCGGTGGAAGCGATACGCTCGCCGGGAGCGGCACGGTGAGCGGGTATGGGAATCTCTATAAGACGCAAGAGTGCTTGCCCAGCGATCCGCTCGTCAACAGTGCCGTCAGTCCCACCGGGCCGAGTAGTTGCGTCTTCCAAGACGTGCGCGGCAGTTCGTTCGATGCGCTCGATCGCGCGACGGCGAGTTACGAAGTGGCGTTCGGAGCTGCACCGAAAGTGCGCAACACCTACGACGGCCCGGGCGATGCGGGCTTGCTGACGAGCAGCGTCAACGCGATGGGGCAGGCAACGAGCATCGCCTACGATGCGGATGGGCAGGTCGTCAGCAAGACGTTCTCCGATGCGACGCCGAGCCGTACCTACAGCTACGACCCCGACGGACGCAGCGTTGCGGTGAGCTCCCCTGCCTGGGGCACCGAGAGCTCTACGTACGATGCGGCTGGGGAGCTGACGCAAAAGGCCGAGCCCAGCGGCGGTGCGCTCGCCGATCCGGGGATCACGCAGTACGCGTACTATCCCGATGGCGCGCGCGCCGCGCTCTCGTTGCAGATTCCCGCTGCGGGGATCAACCTCCCCAATGCGTTTCAGTACAGCTATCGTACCGATGGCTTGCTGCAGACGCAGCGCGTGAACGCCGGAGCGGGCGGCGCCTATGCGTGGACGTACACGACGGCGGGGCGCGAGCTCACGCAGAGCGATCCGAGCACCGGCACGACGATGACGGCCGCGACGCCCGCAGTTACGAGCGGCACGAGCACGGCAACCTATTCCTTGACGTTTGGCCCGCGGACGACGCACTACGATGCGTATGGCGATGTTGCGAACATCACCTTCCCCACCGGATTTACGCAGAACTCGTTCGCTTACGATGCTGCGGGCAACCCCTTGAGTTATCGCGCTATCGCACCGAGTATCACCACGAGTGCGGGCGGAAGCGTATTTCCCACCGCGACGTGGCTCAACACGATCGATAGCTATTCGATCCGCGGCGAACTCGCCGGGGAGCAGATCGGCAATGGTACGGCAGTGCAGGGCACGGTGCTTAGCAGCGTGCTGCCCGCACCCTGCGAAAGCGACGCGACGCGCTGCGCAGTCGGGGCGGGGCTGCCTGCGCCAACATTTTGCAGCGCGGGTAGTGCCTGCCAACAACCGGTGGGCATTACGGCGATGGCCAACGGTTACGCGATCCCCGTTCCGCTCGGCGGCACGTTCGATGCGCGGAGCGACCAGATCGTCGCGAAGGGAGTGACTGGCTACATGACGGCGGGAGCGCAGACGACGTATTCCTACGATGCCGCCGGGCGCGAGGTCGATGCTGCAACGCCCAACTGTACGGTGAGCGTTTCGACCCCCAACCCCGACCCCGGACTGCCGCCGACCACGACGACGGCGCAGGGTGGCGACAGCATCGTGCGCAGCTACGATGCGCAGAACCATCTCGTGAGCGAGACGAC
>JAJYFM010000019.1 GCA_021790895.1 bacterium | reverse complement strand
AGCGTCGTGCCGTTGTCGAGCACGCGGCCGCTCCCGATCGCGCGGACGATCCCCTCCTGGGGCTTCTCTTTCGCGGTGTCGGGAAGGAAAATGCCGCCGACGCTCTTCTCTTCTTGCTCGACGTGCTCGATGACCACGCGGTCGGCCAAAGGCTTCAGGTTCACGGAAAACCTCCAAAAGTGTGATTCGAAATGAGTTTCGAGTTGGATTTGGCACTCTTAGCATATGAGTGCCAACGCCTCGGATACTAGCAGAGACCCCTGGGGAGTGCAAGCGGTTTCACGAGATGAGGGTTTGGTTAAACTCCCTCGGGGGCGTGCCGAGCGAGCGGGCCGGAACGTTCTCTAGGGGAGCCGACACCGAGCGAACGGTCGGCAAAGGAGTAGCAGTTATGAAACGCCTCGCACTCGGCCTCACCGCAGCGATCTTCGCCCTCACCCTCGTTGGGGCGCGCCCGGCGCAGGCGAACATCAGTATCGGCATCGGGGTCTCGATCGGCACCCCGCCGCCGCCGATCCCGTACTACGCCTACGAGCAGCCCCCGGCGCCGGCTGCGAATTGGATCTGGATTCCCGGCTACTGGCGCTGGAATCGCGGCGGCTACCACTGGGTTCGCGGGCGCTGGACCCCGGCACCGCAGCCCGGCCTCTACTGGACCCCCGGCTACTGGGCCTGGAACGGGGGCGGATACTATTGGAACGGCGGCTACTGGGGGCGCACCGTCGGCTACTATGGCGACGTCAACTATGGGTGCGGCTACTATGGCCGCGGCTATGACGGTGGCGAATGGGAGGGCGACCGCTTCCGCTACAACAGCTACGTGACGCACGTCGATCGCAACACCGTCGGGAACGCGGTTTACTACAATCCGCACGTCTACCGGCGCACCCCGCAGGAGGGCCGCTCGAGCTTCGTCCGCATGAACCATGGAGCAGCTCGGAACGCCCCGCAGCAGCGACAGCAGCAGCAGCGCTACCAGCCGCAGCATCGGCCGCGCTATCAACCGCAGCAACGACAGCCGCAACCGCGCTATCAGCCGCAACGGCAACCGCACGGTAACCAAGGACGCGGAAACCAACCCCGCGGTAACCAAGGACGCGGGAACCAACCCCGCGGTAACCAGGGACGCGGCAACCAGGGGCACGGCAGCCAGGGGCACGGGAACCAACCCCACGGCAATCAGGGACGCGGCAACCAGGGACACGGCGGCCACGGCCGGCCGCCGCGTTAGGTCGCGGAGCGCGAAGAAAGAAGGCGGTCGTCGTGAAGGCGGCCGCCTATTTTTTTACGCGATCGCCGAAGAGCGCCGACAGTAGGAGGCCCAACCAAACGCCGACAACACCCGAAACGTGAAGGCAACCTTCAAGAATGGAGCGGCTTGAATGCGCGCGGGTACCCCAATCGAGAGCGGCGCGGCATGTTGAGAGAACCCGAGCGCGCGGCTATCGATCGACTCTGGCAGCGAAAGCTCAGCCAAGATGCGGCCGGATTACCGAAATCCGAGCGGCATCGCAACCTCGAGCCGGCCAGCGCCGCATTTTTGTGCGCGCTCGCCCTCGGCGTTGGTGCGAAGCGAATGCTCGAAATCGGTGGATCGAGCGGCATCTCGACGATCGCTCTCGCGAGTGCCGCGCGTGAAGTCAACGGCACGTTGATATCGATCGAAATCGACGCGGCACGCCAAACGGAGTCGCGCGAGACGCTACGCCGCCTCAATCTCGAGCGGTTCGTCGATTACGTTTGTGGCGATGCCATTGAGGTATTGCCGAGCGTGGCGCAGATGGATCTCGTGCTTCTTGATTGCGAGAAAGAAGACTACATCGGTTTTTTCGATATGTTGAACGTCAGTCGCGGCGGCTTCGTCATCGCCGACAATATCATCTCGCATTCGCTGAACGACTACGTCGCCCACGTTCGCAAAACCCCGATGGTCGAGTCCATAACCTTCAATATCGGCAAAGGCCTGGAAGTGACGCGGTTCCCCTAGACGCGACGCGACCGCAGCGAGGCCCATGGCGGGCGCTCCACCACTACGATGTCGTCAGCTTCACCTCGACATCGATCCCCCGGCGCACGCTTGCAGTCACGGTGCAGTAATCCTCAAAGAGCGCGCGGCAGCGTTCGAAGCGCTCGTGCTGCTCGGCGGGAATATCTGCATGCAGTTCGACCTCGATCGCGCCGATGCGTAATCGCCCATGCTCGTTCCGCGCCTTCTTGATCGCGACGTTCGCGCGCAATCCATCGAGCGTTGCGTGGGTTTTTCCCATGCAGAAAATGAGGCTCGACGCGAGACAACTGCCGACCGCTGCGCCGAGCATCGCGTCAGGACTCGGGCCGCGCGCCTTTCCAAGCGGCGGACCCTCCTCGGCGAGGAATTCCGGCACGCTGCTCCCCTCGACGCGCACGATGAATTCGTAGCCGTCACGCCGTTCGAGGGTGAGTTTCGTTGGTTGGGGTTCCTCAAGATTGGCCATATCGATCTCCTCATGACTTCGCCGAACGCGAACATCTGCTGATAGCTCTTTCAAACGCGTTCGCCCTTGCCCGATCCTGCGTCGTTCGCGGCGAGCCGCCCGGCGCTAGTGGGAGCGAACGAGCGCGCGCGAGAAGAGCGCCCGCATGCCTCCAACCACTCGCCAATACCCCGCGATTCTCGCTCGCGGCATCGTCGCCGGCCTCGTCGGCGCGCTCCTTATCGACGGCTTTCTCTACGTCACGCAGGTACGCCCTCAGGGCGGCACCATGGAGCAATTTTGGAGCTTCGTCGCCATGGCAGCGATGGGGAAGGCGATTCTCGCAAACCCGCTCGCGCCGATCTACGGAGCGGCGATCCACCTGCTGGTCTCGCTTGCATGGGGTGTCGCGTTCGCCTGGGTCGCTGCGTCACAACCATTTATTGCGAAACGCTGGCTGCCCTCGGGGCTTGCCTACGGCGTCGTCGTCTATCTCGCGATGGATGTCGTGATGCTCGCCGCCGGCGTGTTGCAAAATCCGAAGACGCCCAACGATTTGATCTTTCAGCTCATCGCGCATACGGTGTTCTTCGGGCTTCCGATCGCGTGGATCGTCGCGGCAATGACTCCCGCCTCGGCCGACGCGCAAGCGTAACGTGAACGGCGCGCTTGAGATCTCCCTCGCGGCGCTCCGCGCGAACGCCGATGCGCTCTGCTCGCTCGTTGCACCGACGCGCGCGGCATTCGTCGTCAAAGGCAATGCCTACGGCCACGGAGCCGTCGAGGTTGCCCGCGCGATCGAAAAGCAGGCGCGGTATCTCTGCGTCTATACGATCGATGAAGCGCTCGCATTACGCGCCGCCGACATTACCGCCCCGCTGCTCATCCTCGGGCCCGTTCCTGCATCTGCATTGCGCAGCGCGATGGAGAGCGATTGCGAACTTCCGCTCTGGGACGATCGCGGCTATCTTCGCGATCTTGCAGCGGCCGCTCGCGCCTGCGGGCGACCCGCTCGCGTGCATGTAAAAATCAACACCGGCCTGAACCGTTTCGGCATCGAAGCCGAAGCATGCGCATCGCTCTTAGATGCCGTCGCCGCGGTTCGCGATGTCGAGATCGTCGGTGTTTTTTCGCATCTTGCAGCCGCCGAAGAGATCGACTCGCCCTACACGCAGTATCAGCTCGCGCGCTTTTCGGTAGCGCGCGAACACCTGCGCGCGCGCTTCCCGGCAGCGCAGCAGCATATTGCAGCATCGGCAGCAGCGATGCTCTGGCCGCAATCACGGCTCGATCTCGCACGTTTCGGCATCGCGCTCTACGGTATCTGGCCCTCGGAGCAGACGCGGTCGGCGATGGGAGATTCGCAACTCGCGTTGCATCCCGCATTACGCTATCGCTCCCAACTCGTCGTGACGCGGGAGATCGACGCGGGCGAAGCGGTCGGTTACGGCTGCACTTTTCACGCACCGCGCGCGATGCGCATTGGGGTGCTACCGCTGGGCTACGCCGACGGCATCCCACGACTGCTCTCGAACGGCGGCGCCTTTCTCATCGACGGAAAACGCTGCCCGATCCTCGGGCGTATCGCCATGAATACCTGCATTCTCGATCTCACGAACGCTCCGGCCGCAGCGGTCGGGACGAGCGTAACGCTGATCGGACGCGACGGCAATGAAGAGATCGCCGCCGACGATTGGGCACGATGCGCGCAAACCATTTCCTACGAGATCGTCACCCGTCTACCGAGTACGCTTCCGCGAGCGTTCGCCGAAATTGACCGCCGGGGGTAACAAGCCCTCGCTGTAGAACGTTCTACTGGAAATGCTTCACCCTGCTACACTTGCAATTATCGTCGGAGGCACCAATTTGCGCGAGCGCGCGATCGTCGTACAAGAGCGAGCGCTCTTGCCCGTGCGCGCCCTTTCGCAAGCCCTTGGGAGCCGCGTCGACTATCTTTCCTCGCTTCGCGAGATCGACGTTCACCAGACGAGCGGACCAACGATTCGCTTGCGCATCGGCTCGAGGACGGCGTGGATCGGTCAGAAACGCTCCGCGCTCGACGTCGCGCCGATCGTCGTCGGCGGTCGTACGTATGCCCCGCTACGCTTCGTTGCCGATGCGATGAACGTACGCGTCCACTATAGCTCGGCACAACATGCGGTGCTCATTCCGGCAAATGCAAAAACTCACGTTGCGTTGGCGCCGGGAATCAGCGGCCTCTTACCGCGTCCATATAGTGCAAACGCGACGGCGTTCCCCGTTATTGGAGCGAATATCAACGATCCGAAGATTGCAGCATCCGCGATTCGATTGTTGCTCGACGGCACCGACGTGACGATGCTCGCAAAACGCACCAAGCAGGGCGTTCTCTATCTTCCGAGCACACCGTTAGCGATGGGCACTCACGTCGCCGAGATTTCGCTCGATAACGGAGCGACGATCGCCGAACGCTGGGCCTTTACCACCACCGTCACCGGTGCAGTCGCTACGCCGGAGCCGGCGCAGTCGCCGCTACCCAGCGGACAAAGTTTCCCCGAGATTCAGTTCTATTCGCTCAACGGTTCGACGTTTTCATCGGGCGACGCAGCCGACGTGGAGATGGTCGCACCGCCCGGCGGATATGCCTACGCGCAAGCCTGTTACAGCGGTTGGAGTTACCCGCTCTATGCCAACCCCGGTACGCCGCAAATCTACGACGGCTGGGTACAACTCCCATATTACGGCGATACTCAATACTGCCCAATCCAAGGGTATTACGTCGATGCGCGCGGCGTTCAATATCAGGCGCCGTTCTCGATCTTCGTTAGCATCTACGCCAACGATTACTATGGTTGGTACCACCACCGCCATCATCACCATCATCGACACAATCGTGGCGCCCAATCGACACCCACGCCTTCACCCTCGCCTTCGCCCTCACCGACGAGTGCGCCGCCGATCGGGCAACGCACACCCTCGCCTGGGAATTGCCCGCCGGGACAACGCTGTATCCTCGGTGGAACGCCCGCACCGGTGCCGCCGCGCTTCGATGGCGGAGTGAAGCGGCCGACGTCGCACACGCCGGTACGCGTCACGCATCCCGTCGTCGCGCACCCCATCGTAACGCATCCCGTCGTTACGCATCCGCACTTCGACGGCGGGGCGAAACGGCCGACTCCGCACACGCCGGTACGCGTCACGCATCCGATCGTCACGCATCCGGTCGTTACGCATCCGGTCGTTACGCATCCGGTCGTCACGCATCCGGTCGTCACGCATCCGGTCGTCACGCATCCGATCGTCACGCATCCGCATTTCGGAGGCGGGGCGAAACGACCGACTCCGCGGGCGCCGGTGCATATCTCACGCCCCGTTCATGCGAGCCACCCGGTGCATGCGTCGAGCAGCTCCCACACAACGCACCATACGACGCATCACGCAACGCACCATACAACGCATCACGTGACGCATCACGCAACGCCGCATCCGAAGGCGACCTCGGCGCCCTAAGGCGCGAGCGACGTTTACCCGACCGCGGCGATCGCAGCAGCGAGATCGATGGTGCCGCGGTAGAGCGCACTGCCGATGATGCAGGCGTCGACGGCGGGCGGAGCAGCGGCGCGAAGCTTCTGCAGATCGGCGACGCTCTGTGCGCCGCCGCTCGCGGTCACGCGCACATCGGCCGCCGCGGCGACCTCCCGCAGCGCATCGAGATCGTAGCCCTCGCCCATTCCGTCGCGGTGAATCTCGGTGAAAATGACGCGCCGCACTCCCCACCGCGCGACCCTTTGGACCAGCGCATCGCGGTCGACCGGGGTTCGTTCTTGCCAACCGCGCACGGCGACCTCGCGTCCGCGCGCATCGATACCGGCGATCACTTTCTCGCCGTAGCGCCCCACGATGTGCCGCGCGATGCGTTCATCTTCGACGAAGAGCGTCCCAATGATGATCTCCGCAGCGCCGGCTTCGAAGCGGGCCGCTGCATGTTCGGCGCTGCGAATTCCGCCGCCGACCTGAATCGGCACGGAGACCGCGCGGGCGATCGCGGCGATCGCGGCGAGGTTCTCGCCCGATCCGAATGCGCCGTCGAGGTCGACGACATGCAAGCGTTTCGCGCCCTGCGCGACGAATGCGCGGGCGCGCGCGACCGGATCGTCGTCATAGGTCGTTTCGCGTGAGGGATCTCCCTGCTCCATGCGCACGCATTTGCCGGCGCGCAAATCGATGGCTGGAATGACGAGCATTGCGGGGCTTCCTTTCTATTTAGTCGAGCGATGCAAGAAATGCGTCGAGAATCTTCTCTCCCGTCCGTTGGCTCTTCTCGGGATGAAACTGCGTTCCCACTGCGGCGCCGCGAGCGACGACCGCCGCGAAGCGCTCTCCGTGCGTGGCCGTGGCAATACAGTCGGCGCCGGGGAGCGCTCGATATGAGTGGAGGAAATAGGCGTACTCTTCCTCGCCGAGATCGCGCAGAACCGGGTGGGCAAGGCTCGGCTCCAACCGGTTCCAGCCCATATGCGGCAGTCGCACGTCGCCTTCGAAACGCCCCACCTCGCCGCGAAAGATCCCCAGGCCCCGCGCGCCGCCGAACTCGCTCGAACCCTCGAAGAGCACCTGCATACCGACGCAGATCCCAAAGTACGGCCGGCCGCGTTCGATACGTTCGTAGATCGCGCTATCGAGGCGGCGTTCGTGCAGTGCATCCATCGTCGCGACAAACGCTCCGTCACCCGGAAAAAATGCGGCATCGGCTTCCAGCACGGCATCTCGGTCGTCGGTAACGATCGGTTCGATGCCGCGCCTGCGAAGCGCCCCAACCAACGAACCGATATTTCCGCCGCCGTAGTCGATCGCAACGATTCGGCGCGAGCGCATTATTCCAGCAGCCCTTTCGTCGAGGCAATACCGCCGCCGTCGATTGTTTTCGCTGCTGCGAACGCTCTCGCAAAGGCCTTGAAGGTTGCCTCGCAGAGATGGTGCGCCACGTTACCGTGCATAGCGATGAGGTGGACGGTGATACGTGCATGGTCGGCGAGCGCGCGAAAAAATTCACCGACCATCTCCGTCGGCATTGCTCCGAGATCGTTCCGTAAGAAATCTACGCGAAAGTTCAGATACGAGCGCCCGGAAATATCAATGCTCGCTGCGATCAAGGCATCGTCGAGCGGCAACAGAATCGAACCGAAGCGCGCTATACCGCGTTTATCACCCAACGCTTCGTAAAATGCTTTACCGAGCGCGATGCCCACGTCTTCGATGAGGTGATGGTTGTCCATCCCGTCGCCACGCGCGCGCAATTTCATCCCGATCCCACCGTGCAGCGCAAGCGCATGCAACATGTGATCGAAAAAATCGACGCCCGTTTCGATAGAAATCTCACCGCCATCGAGATCGACTTCCAAATCGATCTCGGTCTCGTTGGTCGCTCGTTTCAGCCGCGCAGTGCGCGCCGGAGCGCTCATGGCATTAGTGCGCGGTCGTCGGTCGCGAGCCGATCGGCACGAACGGTCCCGGCGGCGGTCCCTCGTACGTCGCCTGCGGGCGAATTAAGCGGTTGTCGCCGAGCTGTTCGAGAATGTGCGCACTCCACCCGGCGATGCGCCCGCACGCGAACATGCAAGTAAATTCGTCGCCCGGCATACCGAGATCGGCCAGCAACGGAGCGGTATAGAAATCGACGTTCGCATAGATGCTCTTATCGGGTTTGGTCTCTTTGAGCACCTTGTTGCTCGCTTCTTCCAGCGCGCGAGCAATTTCATACCAGCGAGAATCTCCACGATAAATTGAGAGTTCTTTCGCCTTTGCCTCGAGATGGCGGGCGCGCGGATCGCGAACGCGATATTCGCGATGTCCCATTCCCATGATGCGTTCGCCGCGTCCCAGTGCATCGCGAACGTAAATTTCCGCGCGGTCGGGGGAGCCGACCGAAAGCAGCGTATTGAACGCCGCGCTCGCCGCTCCACCATGTAAATCTCCTTCGAGGGTGGCTAGTGCAGCGGTAACGGCGGCATAGATATCTGCACGGGTCGACGCGGTAACGCGCGCAGAGAACGTCGAGGCGTTATACGAGTGATCGGCAAGCAGGACGAGATAGGTATCGAGCGCTTTCGCCTCGATCTCGGCCGGCATTTTTCCGGTGCGCATGTAGAGAAAGTTCGCGGCCTGCGAAAGATCGTTGCGCGGCTCGATCGGGTCGAGGTCGCGGCGAATACGATCCCATGCGGCGAGGATCGTCGGCATTTTTGCGATGAGTTCGATCGCCGTGTGGACATCGGAGACGTGCTCGCCGATCCGATTGACCGGCGAGAAGAGCGCGAGGCCGCTCGCAACCGTGCGCAGGACATCCATCGGCCACGCCGTCTTCGGTGAACGACGCATTCCATCGACCAAGGGTTCGGGCAGCATTCGCCGCGTTCCAATCTCGCGCTTGAGGTGCTCGAGTTCGTCTGCGCTTGGAAGATGTCCAAACAATAAGAGATGCACGACCTCTTCAAAGGTCGCGTTCGGCGCGAGGTCGTCGATATCGTAGCCGCGGTACGTGAGGCGACCGATCTTTCCCTCAACGTTCGAGAGCAAGGTGCTTCCAACGACAACGCCTTCAAGGCCGCGGTCGACAATCAAACCCGTACTGGACACGATACCTCCGGACGATATCTTCACGATAGATTCTTTTGGGGAGACTCTTCTTTCCCCGGCATGCAGGTTCCCATATCGAGTGGCGCCTGCGTTGCGACCAACGTCGCATTTATCAAAAGCGGTACGCTACGCCGCGTTGCGCCGCCTCCCCCGAGCGAGCGCATAACCGACGATTCGCTCCACCAGCGCATCGAAACCAATCCCCACCGCGGCTGCTGCATCGGGCAACAGCGAGGTGGTCGTGAGCCCGGGCAATGCGTTGATCTCCAGTAAAAAAGGGCGGTTCTGTTCGTTCACGATGAAGTCGGTTCGCGAATAGTCGCGCATGCCCAATAGCCGATGCGCGGAAAGCGCAAGCATCTGCATGCGGGAAGCCAGATCGGCGTCGATTTTCGCCGGCGCGATATGCGTGCTACCGCCCGGTTCGTATTTCGCGTCGGTGGAATAGAACCCGTCGCGATTGGCGACGATCTCCACGACCGGAAGCGCCTCCTCGCCGAGCACCGCACATGTGAACTCACGTCCGGTGATAAATTCTTCGGCAAGCACGCACCCATAGCTGTGCGATAACTCAATCACCGCCGCGCTCCACTGTTCGTGCGATCGAACGATACGTACGCCGATCGAAGATCCTTCGTAACGCGGTTTCACAACCAACGGAAGATCGAGCGAGCCGGGCAAGAGCGGCAGCGCACCACCATCGAGATCGAAGTAGTCCCACGCCGCCGTGGGCAGCCCTTCTGCAGCGAAGAGTTTTTTCACGAGATGTTTATCCATCGCGAGCGCGCAGGCGGCGATCCCGCTGCCGGTATAGGCAACGCCGAGATGATCGAGCACACCTTGCATCTCGCCGTCCTCGCCGCCGGTGCCGTGGAGCGCGTTGAAGACGACATCGGGCGCAATGGTACGGACGGCATCGATAAAACGTTCGTCGTAGTCGATGGAATGAACCTCGTAGCCGAGCGTTGCTAGCGCTTGCGCGACCGGGGTGCCGCTCGCGATGGAAATTTCGCGCTCGGAGCTCTTTCCGCCCATCACCACGGCAATGCGCGCTTTACGCAACTCGGCCATTGCCTCCATCCCACTGCCGATCGATAAAAACTCCCACGAGATGCACCTCCAACTCCAATCCAATACCGAATCGTTCGAAGACCGCACGCCGAACGCGCGCGAGGAGCGTTGCGACGTCGCAGGCACTCGCCGCGCCGAGATTATTAATAAAGTTCGCGTGGAGCGGTGAGACTTCCGCATCGCCCTCGCGCCAACCCTTCGCCCCAACGGCTTCAATCAGCCGTGCGGCTTTCTCGCCTTCCGGATTGCGAAAGCACGACCCTGCGTTCGGCAGCGCAATCGGTTGGGTTTGTTTGCGGCGGACGAGGCGCGCCTGCATCTCCTCACGTACGCCGTGCGCGTCGCCACGCACAAAAGAGAGTTCGGCCCCCACCACCACCGCGTCTCGTGCAAGGTTGGTGTGCCGATAAAAATAGCGAATATCGACCGAGTGCGGAGCCGGCCGACTCGGCGATTGCACGCGCACGTCACGGATAAAATCACCCATCTCGCGGTCGGTTCCGGCATTCATCCGCAGCGATCCACCCAACGTCCCCGGAATTCCGGCCAAAGAAGCAATGCCGACGGCGCCGGCACTCGCCGCTCGCGCCGTAATTGCAGCCATCGAGGCTGATGCGCCGGCAATTACGCGCACGGTATCGTCGCTCGCGCGCACGTCGACACGCGCGAATTCGCCGCCCAAGCGCAGTACGATTCCGCGAATACCACCGTCGCCGACGAGCAAGTTGCTGCCGCTCCCCAAAACGAACCACGGCAACCGACGGCGCACGCAGTGGGTGAGAACCGCGGCGAGTTCGTTTTCGCGTTCGAGTTGCACGAAGGCATCGGCCGGGCCGCCGATTTTCCAGGAGGTGTACGCTGCGAGCGGTTCGTCGAACGCGACGCGATCGCTCAGCAATTCGTGCAACATCGCGCGGTCGTCGTCGTCGAGCAGCGATTTCATACTCGCCGTCGTGGTGAGGCTCACCGCAATGCAGCCGCCGGCATCGCACGCGCGGCAAGCCGCGCAGCGCTGCGCGTGATCGAGCCCGCGCCCAACATTAAGACAAGTGTTCCAGGCAGCGATTCTTCCTCGATGCGTTCGACGAGTTCCTCGACGCGCGCGACGTAGCGAACATCGACACCGCTTTCGCTGAGTCGTTCGCCGATCGAGCGTTCGCTGATGCCGGGGATCGGCGCTTCGGATGCGGCATAGATCGGCGCGAGGTAGACGCGGTCGGCGCCGCGCAGCGCGTCGGCGAATTCACGTGCAAGATAGCCGGTACGCGAATAGCGATGCGGCTGAAATGCGACAACGAGCGGCCCTGAATGATAGTTGCGCGCCGCCGCGATCGTCGCTCGAACCGCCGTTGGGTGATGCGCGTAGTCGTCGACGACCGTGAGGCGCTGTCCGCGCGCAAGAATATCGAAGCGGCGACGGACGCCGCGAAAATCCCGCAAGCCGGCGACGACCGCGGAGAACGGTACGCCCACCTCGCCAGCGACGGCAATCGCCGCGAGTGCGTTGAGCATATTGATCGTTCCAGGAACGTTGAGCGTGACGGTACCGCGCCGTTCGCCGTCAACGACGAGATCGAACTGCGTGCTCAAGCCTGCGAAGACCACATTTGCAGCGGTGACATCGGCGAGCGCGCTCGTACCGAACGTCACCGTGTGGGCCGCGCGCGGCAACGCTGCAAGCGAGGCCGAATTGGCGTTATCGATTCCGATGATCGCCGCCCCATCGGCCGGCAAGCGCCCGAGAAATTCACCGAAGGCGTCGATGAGGCGCGGCAATTCATCGTCGGAGTTGAGATGATCGTTTTCGATATTGTTCACCGCGGCGATACGCGGCTGCAGTAATGCAAACGATCCGTCGGATTCGTCGGCTTCACAGACAAACCACGGCGACGTTCCATCGACGGCGTTGCGCCCCAATTGCGGATCGATGCCGCCGAGAACCAACCCTGCGTCGATGTCGGCGGCGCGTAAAATCGCATGGAGCATCGCCGTCGTCGTCGTTTTCCCATGCGTTCCGCAAATGGCGATGCCGTCGCGACCATCCGAGAGGCGAGCGAGCAGTTCTCCGCGATGCACCACAGGAAGCTTCCGACGACGCGCTTCGCAAAATTCGGCATTATCGCGATCGATCGCCGAACTTACGATAACTTCTTCCGCATCACCCAGAAACGCGGCATCGTGCCCGACGTACACGCGCGCACCCTCCGCGCGGAGTTCTTCAAGCAAATCGCTATCGTTGACATCGGAACCGGCGACGCTTTCGCCGCGCGCAAGCAGAATGCGCGCGAGCGCGCTCATTCCTATTCCACCAATGCCGATAAAGTGTCGGCGCACGCTGCGGGTCACGTTGGGGTATTTCGCCCCACGAGCGCCGCTATCCGTGCAAGAATCACCGCCGTCGGGTCGGGGGTGCGAAAAGTCGCAATTGCAGCGCGTAGCTGCGCCAGGGCTGCAGGTTCGCAGAGCTTCGCCAGGAGAGCGCCGAGCGATTCGGCGTCGAGCCGTTCGTCGGCGATTGCGACGGCGGCACCGGCCTCCTCGAGCGCGCGAGCATTCGCGCTTTGATGATCCTCGGCGGCGTGAGGGTAGGGCACCAATATCGCCGGGAGCCCGAGCGCAATCAGCTCGGCGAGCGTCGAGGCACCCGCGCGGGCGAGCACCAGGTCGGCAGCGGCGAACGCATCGGCGGGATCGTCGAGGTAGGGACGGATGCCGCCGCCCTGCGTTCCCGGGAGCCGCGAACGCACGCGCTCGTACTCGCGCTCGCCGGTCAGGTGCAGCACCTGCCAACCCGCCGGGAGGCCTCCCTCCACGATCGCGCCGACGAGCGCATCGTTGAGCGAACGCGCGCCCTGGCTGCCCCCCATCGCCAGAAGCGTGCGGCGTTGCGGGTCGAGGCCGAGCCGCTCGATCGCCTCGGCACGCGGCGGCAATGCGCGCAGCGCAGCGCGAATCGGCACCCCGGTGCAGAGGTACCGACTGCCGAAGCGCGGATCTCCCTGCGGCAACGCTCCCCAGACCTCGTCGACGAACGGCGCGAGCAGACGATTGGTGAGCCCTGGGTGCGCGTTGGGCTCCAGCAACGCGATTTTCGTCCGCGAGAGCGCGAGCGCTCGCAGCCCCCGAGCCGCAACGACGAGTGGAAAGCAGACGTAGCCGCCGGTCGCGACGATCATCTCCGGACGTTCGCGCAGCAGCACGCCGAGCGCTTGAAGGACGCCCCACCCGTTGGCGATGCTCGTTCCGAGCAGCGCGAAGAGCTGCTCGCGGCGCAGCGGCTGCGCGGTAATACGATGGAGGTGGTAGCCCGCTTGCGGAACCAGGCGCGCTTCGAGTCGGTCGGCGGTGCCGACGAAGGAGATGCGCGCAGCGGATCCGTCGCGTTCTCGCAGCGCGTCGGCGATCGCGATCGCCGGATAGAGATGTCCGCCCGTGCCTCCTCCGGCGAAGAGGATGCGCATGCGCTAACTTCCTATGCGGCGACGGCGCCCGACGTTGGCGATCAATGCGACTGCGACGAGATCGACGACTAATGCGCTGCCGCCGAAGGAGATGAAGGGCAGCGGAACGCCGGTCACCGGCCACGATGATGTGACCACGCCGATATTGATGAAGGCTTGTACGACGATGAGCGCGGTGCAGCCCAGGGCGAGAAAGTAGCCGAAGCGGTCTTCGGCGCGCATCGCGATCTTCACCGCGCGAGTGGCAAAGACGATAAAGAGGGCGACGACCGTGAGCGTGCCGATCAATCCCAGTTCTTCACCGACGATTGAAAAGATAAAATCGGTGTACTGCTCCGGAAGATAGAAAAACTTTTCGCGCGAGGCCCCTAGCCCGACGCCCCACCAGCCGCCCGAGCCCAATGCGTAGAGCGATTGCACGATGTGGAAGCCGTAATTCAACGGATCTTTCCAGGGGTTTAAGAACGCAAGAATTCGTTCGCGCTGATACGAGTGCGCAAAAATCGAATAGGCGATGGCGGGAATCGTAAATGCAAGCCCACCGAGCAAATGCGGGATTCGCGCTCCGGCGACGAAGAGCATCACGATACCGATGGCAACGATAATGCTTGCCGTGCCCATATCGGGTTCTCGTTGAATGAGCAGCGCAACCACGAACGTTACAATGAGCATCGGTACGGTACCGTGTACGAATGAGAGAATGCGTTCTCCCATATCCGCCAGCCGTACCGCGAGGAAGAGCACTAATGTCAACTTGGCAAATTCCGATGGTTGAATACTCAAGGAAGAGAACCCTAACCAACGGCGCGAACCGTTCACGCTTGCGCCGAGATGCGGTACGAGCACCGCAAAAAGTGCAAGCGTCGTTAGAATAAAAAAGAACGGGGCGTATCGACGCAATTTCGTGTAATCGATCCGAAAAGCGGTCCAGGCGGCAACCAAACCCACGCCCAGCCACATTAACTGTCGCTTGAAGAAATACGCGACGTCGTGATGCACGGCGTACGCCGTCGTGCTCGATGCCGAAAAGACCATCACCATTCCAATGGCGACCAGGCAGGCAACGCTAATAAACAATATCGCATCCGGTGGAGCGCTTTCGTACGCGCGGGGAACGCGGCGTTCCGGTTTTCGCGAGAGACGCGGCGGCGGCGCTACGCGCGCGGCGTTACGCACGGTTGCCTCCGGAGAGCGCGCGAACCGCAGCTGCAAACTCATCGCCGCGATGTTCGGCCGAGCGAAACATATCGAAGGAGGCGCACGCGGGCGATAGCAGGACGACATCCCCCTCGTGGGCGAGTTCGCTCGCGCGAGCAACCGCTTCGGCCATCGTCGCGGGACGCTCGTTCGGAACGCGCTCTGCAATCGCACTCCGAAGCTCCTCTGCCGCCTCACCGATCGTCAACACAGCGCGCGCGTGCTTCGCCAGCGCATCGCCGAGAGAGCCGAACTCGGTCCCTTTTGCGCGGCCACCGACGATCGCAACGATCGGCTGCGTGAAGCTTTCAAGCGCGGCGATCGCCGCTTCGGGATTGGTCGCCTTCGAATCGTCAACGTAGCGAACCCCACCGATCTCCGCCACGAGTTGCAAACGGTGAGCCATGCCGGTAAAACTGCGCAGCGCAGCGGGGAAGTGCTGCGGATCGACGCCGAACGCAAGCGCCGCGCCGAGCGCAGCCATCGTATTGGCGAGATTGTGGCGTCCGAGTAACGGCACGTCGCTGAGTGCCGCGAGCTCCTTACCGGCCCGCGTATCGACGATTTTGTCATCGATCGTAGCGATGCGCGCTGACGGATCGACGAGGGAATAATCAATCACTGCGATCTTTGCCGCGCAGTTTTTCGCAAAGCACCAGACGCGGTCGTCGTCACGATTGGCTACTAAAGTATCTTCGGCTTGCGAATTTTCGACGATCCGATATTTTGCCGACGCATATTCGTCCATCGATCCGTAACGATCGAGATGGTCGGGAGAAATATTCAGCAGCACGGCCACGCGAGCGCGGAAACGATTGATACTTTCGAGTTGAAACGAGGAGAGCTCGGCAACGATCGCATCGAGCCCCTCCGGAAGAATTTCGCGGATGAGGGGATCGCCGATATTCCCCCCGAGCGCCGTCTTTTTTCCGGCGGCTCGCAAGAGGTGCGCGAGCAAGGAACTGGTCGTCGATTTGCCTTTCGTTCCGGTGACGGCAAGAATCGGCGCAGTTGCGAAGCGCCAGGCGAGTTCGGCCTCGCCGATCACCGTGCAGCCCATCGCCCAGGCGATTGCGACTGGCTGCGCACTATGCGGGATCCCCGGAGAGAGCACGGCAACCTCGCTCCCAAGCAGTGCTTTGTGCAATCTTTCCGTCGGGACAAATTCGACGCCGAGCGACGCAACGTACGCTATTGCATTGGCAGAACGCTCGGGATATTCATCGGTAGCAAGTACCTCCCAACCCCGTTCGCGCAGCACTTCGCACACAGCAAGGCCGCTCTTCCCAAGACCGATAACCAGAGCGCGTTCGCCGACTTCGCTCACTTTGCGATCCACCAGCCAAGGGCCGAGAGTACCGACGAAATGCCCCAAAAACGCATCGTCACTTCGAGTTCGTTCATGCCGCCGAGTTCAAAATGGTGGTGCAACGGACTCATACGGAAGATACGCTTCCCACGCGTTGCCTTGAAATAACTTACTTGCACGATGACCGAGAGCGCCTCGGCGGCAAAAATACCGCCCACGAGCAGCAGCAAGAGCATCTCGCCTTCGGCGATCGCGACGCCGGCGAGCAGCGCCCCGAGCGCAAGCGAACCCGTATCGCCCATGAACATTTTCGCCGGATGTCGATTGTAGATGAGGAACGCAAGGCACGCACCCAATCCCAAGAGCGCAACCATCGCCGGTTGCGGAAGCACGTGCGCGAAGCCTAATGCAGCGAACGCCGCGAGCGGCGCGACCATCGAGCCGGCGGCCAACCCGTCGAGGCCATCAGTAAGATTGACGGCGTGAATCGTTCCGGTTACCGCAAGCGTGCCCAGCAGCAACCACCAGATATATGGCACCGTAAGATGCCAGGTGCCGACGGCAAGCAGCGTCTGTCGCGGAAACTCGGCGTACGAGCTATCGAGTCGCGTGAGAAAGAGCAGCGCAATGACGGCGGTGAGCAGCAATTTCGTGCGCGCTTTCAGGCCGGCATTCTTGCCGCGAAATATTCCGAGTAAATCGTCGATCGCACCGATCGCCGCGCAGCCAAGAACGAGAATAAGAAATTCGCCGATCATCGGCACCTGAAGGTCGAGCGCGAGCGGCAGCACGGCGACGGCAAAAACGATTCCGCCCATCGTCGGCGTACCCGCCTTCACTTGGTGGCTCGCCGGTGCATCTTCGTAAACGTTTTGCCGAACTTTGAGCCGACGCAGCAACGGCAAGGCGACCGCTCCGGCAATCGCCGCAAGGACGAAACCAACGATCGTCGGCTGGATAGCGCTCCGCGCGAGATCGAGCCCATGCAGCGGCGTCGAAAACCAGATCAGCATGCCGCAGCTTCCTGGCGATAAAAGGGATTTGCTCCGAGACCGCGCCACTTCAACACCACGATCGGCGTTTGTTCGTCGCCATTGCCGTGCGGGTTCTCCAGTAATGCCGTTGCCGTCGTGTCGATTGCGAGGCCTGCCGATGAACCGAGCACCTTCGCGCGATGCAAATCGTTCACGTCGACAATCGCGCAGCCACAGTGCAACGCTGCGGAGATCTGCGCCGCGACGGCATCGGGCTCGCGTGGCGCGAGTACGATCGCGCGCTCGTAGGGCGGCATCGTTCCCGTATATCCATCGATCGCAGTAATGGCATCTCCAAGCATCTCGTAAAAACGGCCGCGCTTCCCAACGAGCAATCCAAGTATCTGCGCGCCGACCGCCAGCAGCACGCGTGGAACGCCGACATCGTCGATGACTAATTGCATGGATTCCGGTTGGTTCACCGTTGCGAGAGGGTGCGCGCGGCGCGCAAGCGCGAAGGCAAGCTTCGACGGGCGAATCGCTTCGGCAGCGACGAAAGCTCCCTGCGCGATGGCTACGGCCGTTTCCGAGACGGCGATGACGTCACCCGGTGCGGCAATTCCGCGCACGGCATCGCGAACGACGGCGACGAGATCGTCGCCTTTTGCGAGCAAACGCGTCCGCACCGGAATCGCCACGATCCCGGTAGGAAGCGCTTCGTTGGTGACCGCTAAACTCCGCACGCCGTCAGAACCTCTTCGAGAATTTCTTCCATGTGATAGCGCCGCGAGCCCTTCAATAAGACGATATCGCCGCTCTTCGTTCGCTCGAGTAACCACAACGCTGCGGCATGATTATCATCGAAGCGCCAGACTCGGTCGCGTGAAAATCCGGCGCGCAGCGCGCCGCGCTCCAATGCTTCTGCAAATTCACCGCCGACGAGAACTTCGTCGATTTTTCCGGGCTGCAAATGTTCACCGACAAGTTCGTGAAGGCGTTCGGATTCGTCGCCGAGTTCAGCCATGCTCGAAAGCACGGCGATGTGACGCGCGCCATTTTCGTTTCCAAATGCGTCGATCGCCGCGCGCATTGAACTTGCATTGGCATTATACGCATCATACACGATGGTGATGAAATCGGGGATTTCGTGACGTTGGTAGCGCCCTTCGGGCAGTGTAAGCGTCGGCATAAGTTCTGCGATTTCGTCGAGTCGGAAGCCGAGCTCGATTGCCGCGGCTGCAGCTCCGGCAGCATTTACGCGATTATGGTGTCCGGGCAGAAAAATTTCGGTGCGCGCGCGGCGCGGGCGACCATTGAGTTCGCGATGCAGAACGATTTCGTCGCGAAGGAGCGCGGTAAACGGCGCGCGCACGATATCGTCGCGGTCCTCGTCCATAGCGTCGTACCAGTGGGGGATCTGCCCTAGGGTTGCGGCGCGGTGTTGCGAGACTCGATCGCGTGCATTGAGCAACGGCGATGCACCGGTCGAAAAAAGCCCCCACTTCGTCTCGGCGAGTCGCTCGCGCGAGCCGACGATCTCTAAGTGCGCCTCGCCCACGTTGGTGAGCAGCCCAAAGTGCGGCTGCGCGATCTCCACAAGCGGGTGGATATCGCGATATTTTCGCGCCCCCATCTCGACGACGATGACATCGTGTTCGTCGTGCGATTCAAGCAACAGTTTGCTGACGCCGATTTCGTTATTTTCATTTGCGTTCGTTACGTGCAATCGACTACCATATCGCGCACGAAGTAACTGCGAGAGAAGGTGCTTCGTCGTCGTCTTGCCGCTGCTACCGGTGATCGCGATAACGTGCCCGTCAAATCGCGCACGAGCAGCACTCGCCAGCGCCATATAGGCCAGTAGGGTGTCGCTAACTTCAACGATCGGGCGATCCGCCATCGAGACAACCACCCGGTCGACGATGGCAAGCGCAGCTCCCTTGGCGAATGCCTCGGCGACGAAGTCGTGGCCGTCGAATCGTTCGCCGTGGAGCGCAAGAAAGGCATCACCGGCTTCTACACTGCGCGTATCGGTAATGATGCGCATCGGAGCGAGCGTCGCGTCGTTATGAACGCGATGCGCCGCGGTCGCGCGTACGATCTCCTCGATTGTGAAGCGCCTCACGCGCCGACCCTCCTTCGCGCCAAGGCATCGGCCGCCGTGGCGACGTCGTCGAAGGGAAGCACCCGGTCGCCGACGACTTGATAGTTCTCGTGTCCTTTTCCAGCGACGAGCACCGTATCCCCGGCGGCAGCGTGGAGAACCGCGCGTTCGATGGCACGGCGACGGTCGAGTTCGATCGCGGCCGGCGGGTGCGGCATTCCGGCAACGATCTCTTCGACGATCGCCTGCGGTTCTTCGCTACGCGGATTATCGTTGGTGAGATAGACTTGGTCGGCAAGACGCGCGGCAACCTCGCCCATCGCGCGTCGTTTGCTGCGATCGCGGTCACCGCCGCAGCCGAAGACGAGCACCAGTCGTCCCTGCAGGTTCTCGCGCAGGGCAAGCAGCGCGTTTTCAAGCGCGTTGGGGGTATGCGCGTAATCGACGATGACGTTGATATCGCCGCCGACGACGCGTTGCATCCGCCCTGGGACCCCTTGCAACGAGGCAATTCCGCGCGCCGCGACGTTCGTTTCGACGCCGATCAAGCGAGCGAGCGCAACCGCGAGCAGCGCATTTTCAACGTTAAACCGCCCGGGAAGATGCTGCTCGAAGGCGACGCCGTCGAGCGTAAAACTCGCTCCGGTCGGACTTAAATGGAGGTCCTCGGGACGAATCTCCGCGGGGCCTTCAAGCGCGTAGCCGATGCAGCGACGTTGACCGGCAAACTCGGCGAACCACTGCGCGCCCCACCGGTCGTCGAGCCCGAATGCACAGATCGGCGCGAGTTCGAAGAGACGGTGCTTTGCTGCCGCATAGGCCTCGATGCTGCCATGAAAATCAAGATGATCCTGCGTGATATTGCTGAGTCCCGCAGCGGTAAAACGCACATCTTCGACACGACCGAGCGCGAGCGCGTGCGAGCTGACTTCGATGGCGACGGCGCGCGCGCCGTCGTCACGCATTGCGGCGAGCAACGCGTGGAGCTCATGCGGAAGCGGCGTCGTATTCGCCAGCGTCCAGGTTTTCGTTCCGAACTCCGCGCCGACGGTACCGATAACACCGCATGGAATTTCTGCGGCGGCGCAAATTGCGGCGAGCATACGCGTCGAAGTCGTTTTCCCATTGGTTCCGGTGATGCCGATCACCGAGAGCGAATGCGACGGATCGTCGAAGAAGGCGGCGGAGATCGGCGAGAGCGATTGCAACGAATCATGCACGGTCACCGTCGGAACGGAGAGCGGGGGAATCTCCGCGCGCGCTTCGATAACGACAGCGGCGGCGCCGCGTGCAATCGCATCGGCGAGAAACGCGTGCCCATCCACGTGCGCACCGCGCACCGCGACGAAGAGCGCACCGGGGGTGACGCGGCGTGAATCGACTTCGATGCCGGAGATTTGCGTCGCCCCGTCACCGCGCAGGTGCGCGTCGGAACCTAGCCGTTCGTAGAGCTCGCGCAGCGTCTTCATCGATGTTTCACCGCAACCTGCGGGAGCAAGCCGGCATGCAGCATCGCCGCACGCGCGATGGTATCGAACGCCGGGGCGGCGACCTGCGAGCCATAGTAAGAACCGATTGGACGGTCGACCTTTACGAGTATGACGAAACGCGGATCGCGTGCCGGAATCATGCCGATAAACGACGCGACGTATGCGCCGGGTTCGTAGATGCCGTTCTCTTCGATCTGCGCGGTCCCGGTCTTTCCGGCGGTGGTGTAGCCGGGAATTTGCGCAGCGGGATCTCCGGTGCCGTATCGCACGACCGCGCGCAAGAACTTCCGTAAAATTTCGGCAGTCTTCTCGGAAAAAATGCGCCGCTCAATCTGCACCGGGTAACGATAGACGAGCTTACCATCGTGCTTGAGGATAGCATGCACGATATGCGGACGCAGCAGCAAGCCTCCGTTCGCGATCGCGCAATAGTAACGCGCGAGAGCAAGCGGCGTCACCGCGACGCCCTGACCGAAGGACATCGTCGCCAGCGACGAGCCGCTAAATTGGCTGGGGCTGGGAACGATACCAGGGTTCTCGCCGGGGAGTTCGATCTGCGTCGGCTTGCCGAAGCCTGCGGCTCGTTCCATATTGTAGAAGGTGCGCGCGCCGATACTCATGCCGACTTCGGCGGCACCGACGTTATGCGAATAGGCGATGATGTTTTCGAGCGATTCGGTGCCGTGACTGCCGGCGGTGAAACCATCGTCGGCGTTGTGGATGGTGTGGCCGCCGACGGTAATCTCATCGCGCGCGGGGAAGCGCGATGCAAGCGTGACTTTGCCGGACTGAATCGCCGCAGCGGCAGTGACGAGTTTGAAGGTCGAACCGGGTTCGTAGGCATCTTCCACCGCGCGGTCGCGCCGTTGCGCGTTCGTATAGCGCCAAAAATGGTTCGGATCGAAATGCGGAAGATTTGCAAGCGCGAGAATCGCGCCGGTCTTCGGATTCATAACGATCGCCACCCCGGAGCTGGCGTGGTACTTCTTGACTTGTTTTTCCAGGGCGCGTTCGGCGACGAACTGAAGATAGGAATCGAGCGTGAGTTCGACGTCGTATCCGGGGCGAGCGCGTTTCAGCACGACGGGATGACCGAACGGCAGCGGGCGCCCCATCTCGTCGGTCTCCAGCGTCTCTTTACCCGAACGCCCCTTCAGCCAGGGATTCAGGCTATACTCTAAACCGTCGAGCCCGTTCTCGTCGGTGCCGACGAAACCGATCGTCGAAGAGAACTCAGGCCCGTCGACGTAGACGCGTCGCCCGGTCTTTTCGCGACGCTCCGCGACCCCGACCAAATTGAGTGCAGCGACGCGCGCGGCGACCGAGTGATCGACCTTACGCGCAATCCAGATGAACCAGAGGCTTTTATCGTGGAGTGCCGCGACGGTATCGGGACTCAGCTTCCCGACAATTTTTCCGAGTTTGCGCGCGACCGTATCGGGGTCGTTGATATCGTGGGGAACGGCGTAGATACTCTTCGATGGCAACGATCGCGCGATCACCGCGCCGTGCCGGTCGAGAATGCTACCGCGACGCGCGAAAACATTGATCGTAATCGAGCGCTGTTCGAGTGCATCGCGTGCCAGCCCGGGACCCTGCATCGCTTGAACGACGACGAGTTTTCCGGCGAGGAATAGCCCGAACCCCAGGACGCCGATGTAAAACCAGCGCGCCCGATCGGTCGCCGTGCGCGCGAAATTCCGTTTCAGGATCGCCGTTTCTCGGCCGCCGCCGGGTGGAACCAGCGTGCGAGACCGGAGAGGAATGCGATGCGTTGCTGCTGCGTTTGCGGCGGCGAGAGCTGCACCGCAATCTCCGTCGAGGCGGGGTGCATGTGTAACTGTGCGGCGAGGCGGGCGAGGCGCGCGTCGGAGGAGAGCTGTTCGACGCGGTCTTCAAGACGCAGCGTTTCGTCTTGCAAGCGTTTTTGCCGCGCTTGTGCTTTTTCGACGGCGTAAGTGAGCCCGGTCATCGATGAGGTGAGCATCACGTAGCCGGTAACGGGAACGAGCACGGCGAGCAGGACGGTGAGTGCGAGCATGATGGGGCGATAGCGCGCGCGCGAGTTTCGCACGACGCGTCGCTGCGCGGCATTGCGTGCACTACGCGGATTGTGAATGCGCGGTTCTTCGCGACGACGCGGTTGCATCTGTACCATCAGCCGGCCTTCTTTTCTGCAGCTCGTAATTTCGCGCTCCGCGCGCGCGGGTTTTCGTGGGTCTCGTCGTCACCAGCGACGACGGGTTTTTTCGTAAGGATGGTGAGGCGTTCGTCGCCGCGCAGCGTCTGTTTCACGATCCGGTCTTCGAGCGAGTGAAAGGAGATCGCAACGATACGACCGCCGGCACGCAGACGCGCGATCGCGGCGGCGAGTCCGTCGTGGAGCGAGCCGAGTTCGTCGTTGACCGCGATTCGCAACGCTTGGAAGGCGCGCGTAGCGGGGTGGGTACGTTCGCGCCGTCCGCTGCGTTGCATGAGCCCGGAGATGAAGGCTGCAAAATCGGTGGTGGTGGTGGGGAGTTTGCCCGCTTCGCGACGGGCGACGATGGCGCGCGCGAGCCGCCGCGATTCGCGAATTTCACCGTAGTGATAGAAGATATCGGCGAGCTCGCTCTCCTCGGCGTGCGCCAATACGTCGTACGCGCTGCGCCCGGCATAGGGATTCATGCGCATATCGAGCGGGGCGGATTGCGAGAAAGAGAAGCCGCGTTCGCGTTCATCGAGTTGCATCGAAGAGACCCCCAAATCGAAGAGGATGCCGTCGATCTCCGGTACGCCCAGCGCATCGAGCTGCGCATCGAGCTCGCGAAAGTTCGCGTGGACGAACTGCAGGCGCGGTTCGTGCAGCGCTTCGGCGCGCTCCCGCGCAGCGGGATCGGCGTCGAAGGCGATCAGTTTGCCCGTTCCCAATGCAGCAAGAATCGCGGTGGAGTGACCGCCCGCCCCGAAGGTCGCATCGACGTAGATGCCGCTCGGCTGAATGTTGAGGTAGGCGAGCGATTCGGCGAGCAGGACGCTGACGTGCATGGTGGCGCTCCATTAGTAGAGCCCGAGCTCGGCCATGAAATCGGCGACCTCGCCCTCGGGGGCGGCGTGCGCGGCGAAGCGTTCCTTCGCCCAGATCTCGACGCGGGTGAGGGTGCCGACGCTGGTCGCTTCGCGCGCGATGCCGGCGTAGGAGCGGAGGGCGGCGGGGATGAGCAGGCGCCCCTGGGCATCGCACGCGACCTCTTCAGTATTGGCGAAGAGGTGACGAACGAGGCGCCGGAAGCGCTCGTCCTTCAGCGGCGCGGCCTCGAGCCGCGCGCAGAATGCGCCCCAGGTGGGGGCGGGGTAGAGGGCGAGGCAGGGTTCGGGCTGGGCGATCGTGATGACGAAGCCCGCCCCGAGGCGCTCGCGGAAACGAGAGGGCACGACGAGGCGACCCTTCTCGTCGAGGGTATGCTCGGCCGACCCCGTAAATCGCGGAAACTCGCCCTGCACTTTTGCTCCCCTTGGCGCCACTTTACACCACTGGGATCCACTATACCCGCTGCGGATGGGTGAGGCAAGAGTCGCAGCGGATTCCAGAAGAGACGGCGACTCGACAAAAAGGCGCGGCGGCCGAACTGAAGTGGTGCGACCTCGACACGTCGTTGCTCCATTAATTTTATATAAACCTAAACTGCGAATAGCTTGACAGCGTCACAAAGTTTATATAACTTGCATCATACGATGTATGGCAATGTTTACAATGCGCTTTCCCAGAACGGTCGCCTGGCGCTCGCGGAAGAGCGCGAACAGCTTCGCTCGAAACTCGCTTCTCTTTTCCAGGAGCGCACTGAGCGACAGCGCGCCCTAGAAGAAACTTCTTCTCTAATTGCGATCTGTGAAAACGCACTCGTCGCCATCTCTAATCTTCTGGGTGATGCACAAGCAGCAGCGTCGATTGGGATTTCGCCAATGACCGTAGACGAGAGCGAGAGCCCAAAGGCGACGGGCGATAGCATAATCGAAGCCGTCTGCGCGGTGTTTACTGAAAATGACAATGCGCCGCTCCACTATCGAGCGTTGACCGATTTGGTGCTGGATCGTGGCGTCGCTCTTGGTGGGAAAGACGCCGCCGGAACGCTACTCTCCATTCTAACGAACGCGAGGTACAGCTATCGCTTCGAGCGTTCTGCAAGAGGCACATACCATCTCGCGAGCTCATCGCAGACGGGCGAGGCCGACAAAGTGAAAAAAACTCGCAAGAGCCGGCGCCGCCGGCGCGTCAAAAGGAGTACGTAGCCCATGCCGTCACAAAGCCAGTCTGATAAAGAAATTAACAATCGACAAGTTGTCCTTCTTGCCCTCCTTCTTCACGGTGGCGCAACCGGTCACGTTGATCTCGAAGACATCGCCGTTGATGCCTACCGCCTTGCACCGACACGCTTCCGTTGGAATCGCTACGACTACCCATCACTTGAGACGACGCGGCAAGCATTTAAGCATTGGAAGGATCGCAAGACCGAGGAGCCACGGGTTATCGAACATAGGCAAACATATTTGCTAACAGGCGCGGGGGTAAAGGAAGCAGTTGATGCGGCCCGTGTCATATTGCAACGCGATATCTCGAGCGCTGACGAAGCGATAAAGTATTACCGGGAGCGGAGCTCGGCTACAAACGACAGGTCGCAAGACGCCGTTGTTTCGCGTACCCGCACTACCGCCCGCCCGTCGCAAGCGGAACTGCGCCTGATGAGGGCCCACAAACTATTCAAGCGTTGGCAAAACGGCAGCGTGTCATTTGAGCAATGGGAGGTCGCTGATCTGCTTAACTGCTTACCAAACTCGTCAAAGCGTGTCTGGGACGAGCGCTTCAGTCGATTAAACGCTATGGCTGAATTTTGGCAAGACGACGAACTGATAAGATTCCTGAGAGCCATTCGTAGCCAAGCGGCGGTTAAGCAATGAAAAATCGCTCTGACTCGCCTGATGAGTTCATCTATACCAAACGTGCAAGACGGCAGGATGCCGCCGGCGCAATGCGCGGTGACATCATCCTCGGTTTAATCGAAGCCATCACAAACGCCGACGACGCATACGCTGCTCAACCAGGTAAAATACTAATAAAAGTTTCCGCAAAGGGCCCGGACGGCGACTGGACAGTTTCTGTGTCGGATCGAGCGTGTGGAATTCCCGCTGCCGACGTAATGAAAAAGCTAATCAGTACCGGTGAGCGTACGAGTGGATATGAACACGGCGAAAGGAAGCGCGGAAATAGGGGACGCGGCGCAAAGGATCTCGCCATTTTCGGCGGTGTAAAATTCGAGTCCATTTGCGGTCGAGACGCCATAGTTGTTAAGGCGGATCGCAACGGTCAGATTTTGGAAAACACGCGACAGAAGTCCAGCGAAGCGTTCAAGAAAGACATCGGGGTCACGAAGAGCGGAACGCGCGTAACAATACTTTGCCGCAAAAACATCGCACGAAAGCAATTCGACTCCCTCAAACGCCAGTTGCAAAACGCCGTTGCTCTTCGTCGGATAATGGAGAATCCCGATCGTACGGTTATCCTCTCCTATCCAGATCGAGAGGAGACGGTACGATTCGTCGCGCCGAAGGCGGTCAAAACAGTCTATGACGGTGCTATCGAAGTGAACAGTTATCACGAGGCGAAGCTCAAGCTCTACGTCGCGAGCGAGCCGTTTAACGAGGACTCTGACGTTTATCGCCTTGGAGGCATTGTTATAACGAGCGGACCAGCGTGCCACGAGTCGACGCTATTTGGCTCCGAGAACCACCCATATGCAAATCGGCTTTTCGGATGGCTTGAGTTCGACGCCGTTGACGAACTTACGCGCGAGCTCGATGACCTAGAGGAACGCGACGAAGACCCCCCCGACTCCAATCCCTTCCCTATCATCAGTCGCATAAGAAATGGGCTCGAGAAGACCCACCCAGCATATCGAGCGCTGCGTGCCGCTGTGAGGCCCATCGTTGACGAATACTTAAAGAGTGCAGCAGATAGCGCCGGCGCTAGCGCCCACGAGACGAGTGAGACCCAACGCCGCAGTGAACTTACTGCGCGAGAGGTGGTGAAATGGACGATTGAGCAGGAACAAGAAATCGATACACTTCTCGCCGAGCCTGGAATACGGCGGCCGGCGTTTGAAATAATTCCGACAACGCGCGTCTTGGAGCACGGACAACGTGCATCGTTTACCGTTCGCGCGCGAGCAGATGTTACAAACGGCAAAGCTGCTACGGTCGAAATTGATGTCGATCAAGATCCAGCCGACGCGATTGCTGATCTTCCGCGATCAGTGGAGTTGCCGGCCGTGTCTCTTGACGATGATTTTTCGCAAGCATCGTTGCGCGTGGAGGCAGGCTTCGGTACTGGTTCAGCCCTGATTGCCGCAAAATTACTGCTCGACGGAAAGACATCGGGCCACACCGCTGAGGTGATCGTATCCGTCGTCGAACCTGTCGAACTACCTAAGGCTTCGCCACCCGGCGACTTCGAATTCGCGAGCCGGGAGTACAGCGTAGCGACCGGAAGGGAGCGGCGCCTTCTCTTGCTAGCCCCCGCGAACATTGTGCAAGAAATTGGCACCGACGTTATTCTTTCGTGCAGTGACCAGAAGGCCGTGAAGCTTCGCGAGTATCGTATTGAGCTCGAGCGCGTTGCGGAAGGATGGTTTGAGGCGGATGTAACTATCGAGGGCATCCAACACGGCGGTGATGCGCAAATAACAGCAACCACACCAAACAAACGCCTACACGCAAGTGCGCATGTGGTCGTTCGCGATGCGCGTGGGCCGCGTCTGGAAATACGTATTGAAGACATTCCGGGAGCTCATCGTGCAGTTTGGGAAGAGACGAAAGATTTAATCGTTGTTCGCGTGAATGCGACACACCCGGCTGCGCGTAGATATTTTGGTCCAGCTCCGGACTTCCAGTTCCAAAATCGCTTACCTGCGCGCATGATGGTTGCAGAAGCCGTGGCCGATGTCGCTTTGCAACAAGCGCTCAACAAAGAAGCAGAGCGACTTCCGGCCGGTGCACTAGACATTGACGCCCTTCAAGCAAAGCGTTCGAGGAAGCTCCAAGAGTTGCTTCCGCGTTTGCATCGCGCGCAAGTTAGCGACGCCGACTGGGACCGGGATAGCAAATTGCACGAATCCGCACCAGAGCAGGTCACCGCATAGGCGGGCTGCTCCGCCTGGCTCCACGAAACTCCGAATGGCAGGATAAGCATGGAATGGAGCCGATAACCTAGAACGAATCATCGGAAGGACTCCGCTTGTGGTAACGTTCTTACAAGAGTTGCATCCAAATTGATCAATCTTCCACTCCTGGAGCGGTTGGTCGTCAAAAACTACGGTCTGTTTCCCGGCACGGGAAAGCCAGGACTCGACGTGGATTTCCATTCCGGACTCACGCTCGTTATTGGCGCTAATGGACTTGGAAAGACGACCATTATCACGATCCTCTACCGCATGTTCACAGGGCCTTACGACGTGCCAGCGTTAGCGTATCGCGCACTCGGGACAGCGGAATTGCAAGAGACCTCTATACCACGCGACCGGCGCCTTATTTTTGCAAAGCGCACTGCGGACGGCGCGCGGGATGCGTCCGCCACACTGACTTTTCGCATAGCCCAGACCGACGTCACCGTGGAACGGTCTTTACGTGATCTTTCGCTCTTATCGGCCGTCATCGGGGGCAACCCCATTGAGCCCACTGAGGATAATCTCAAGAACGAATTAAAGCGGCTCGTCGGCGTTTGGTCATTCGGTGACTTCATGCTAGTTTTGCAACAGCTGGTTTTTTATTTCGAAACTCGACAAGAGCTCGTTTGGGACGCGTCCGCACAACGAGAACTACTAAGAGCGTTATTCTTGTCAGTTGATGACGCAAGAACGTGGGCGGAGGACGAACGAGCGATTCTGAGGCTCGACAGTCATATCCGTAACCTCAGCGCTGTTAGAAATCGCCTCGAGAGAGACGTGGCCGTCCAGGCGCGGCAGGTAGCAACGCTTCCTGAAGTGAGGACCGAACTTGATACTCTGAACGGGCTCCAAGAAGTTGATATGGCACGACGCGAACGGCTAAACGCGGAAATTGATGCTGCAGACGCGCAGCGACGAGCGGCGCGTCTTCGCCAAATGAACGGTGCACAAGCGAGAGAAGAACGTTACAGAGAGCTCGAGCGCGCGAAACTAATTTCAATTACCGCAGAATTTCCAACTCAATCAGAGACGACCCGCTACATTATAGGGCAACTAGTCGGAGATGGGCATTGCCTTGTTTGTGGTTCAGATGCGACGAGGGCGGCAAGGCTGCTTGCGTCTCGAGTTAGCCGGAACCAGTGCGCCCTCTGCGCGACGCCCTTAAAGATATTATCGAGGGCGTCAGTCAGCGACAAGCAAATGGAAGGATTGCGAAATCGTCTCGATCAAGCAGACAGGGAAGCTTCAGCGGCAGACGCGGAACTACGCGACGCCAACAATCACTACCAAGAAATCAGTCGCACTATCGACGAACTAAATGTGGCTATCACTGACAGAAGTCGCACGATCGACGCGCTCGTCGCAAAGCTTCCGCCGAAAGAGGCGATTCTCCATGGAAAGCTCTCAGAGTTGGCAGGTTGGAAAGCACGCGAAGATGCGTCCCGCACGGAAGTAGCGAACCTGCGTGCTGCCTTCAAAAACTTCGTGGACGATAAAAACCTGGAGATTCAAAAATTTGCTGATCGAGTTAAGCGGTCGTTTCATTCGTATGCGAAAGGATTTCTTGTTGAAGATTGCTCGCTTGTCTGGCAGCCGCGGCGGGACACACTCGGTCAGATGGGCGAAAAGTTCGATTTTCCAGCGTTTGAGCTCAACATGGGCGGCGCCGGTTTCATAGAGCCCGTTCGTAGGTCCGGTCCCGATCAGGTTTCGGAGAGCCAACGCGAGTTCATTGATCTTGCATTTCGTATGGCGCTCATTGACGTGGCGACGGGGACGCAGTCGGGATCCCTCGTCATCGACGCGCCGGAGTCGTCACTCGATATGGTCTTTGCCAAGAGAGCCGGCGGCGTGCTCGCTGAGTTTGCCGGCGCGCGCGACAACCGTCTCGTCGTGACGTCGAATCTTGTGGCGTCGGACCTTGTCTCCGAACTCGTGTATTCGATCCCAAGGAAAGAGCGCAGCGCACGAGTGGTCGATCTTTTCGAGATTGCTGAGAAGACTGCCGCGGTGCGGGATTTTTGGGACGAGTACAAGCGCGCGCGAAAGAAACTCCTCACGTGATCGCAGCATGTGACCTCGGTAGCGCTGAGCGACGAGTTCGGATAGTCACCATTCTTGATGCTGCCGAACGAGCTGGCTTGGTACCAATAAGAATCGGTCAGCTACATGCCGCCGCGTATCTCTCCAACGTTCTCGCCCCGGTATGGCAATTGTTCCCGCTCGATGGAAAGCTTCTTAAAAGGCGCGGCGGGCCATTTTACCCTGAGATCCAATACGAGTTGGATCGAATGGTGGGCCTTGGCGTAGTCAGCATATCTGGCGTGTCGCACGTGCTGGATGATCTGTCCGGTTGGCGTCTTGAAGGATCCTACAGATTGAATCCTCGTTTCGCCGGCCGGATCGTTCGGAAGATCGATTCGTTTCAAGACGAGGCCCAGTCCGCAACGTTCATACGGGAGCTATTTTTTGCTCTGGCGGTGCTATCTGACGACGAACTCGACCAGGCGATTTCACAGGACGCGACCTATATGGACCCGCGCGTGGACGTTGGAAGTGTCATCGATTTCGATGAATGGGCGCACGATAATTTCAGCGCAAATGCTGCGGGCTACTTCGCGAATTTCACAGATGCGCGGCGGCTCACGACGCCAGGGGAAAAGGTTCACCTTTACGTATCTCATCTGAAGGGCCGACTGGAGCGCGCGGTTGCAGGATCTTGAGAATCTAGGCCCGTGGGCAAGCGATGATTTTAGGGCGACGGTAAAAGCAGCGGTAGCCGGTACCGGTGCCGATGCCGGGATGCCAAGCTGGGAACGCTTCCTTGGGAGCATAGCAAAAGCTCTCCACCTTCGTATGGCTCGTGACGCAAATGGGTGCGACCCGATGATGCCGGCGGTATTCCTATTAAAGCCTTCGCCCGAATCGCGGCACGCGACGCAGCGAGAACCCGTTTTAAATAGCGGACTTGTGCAACTGACGGGTAGACTCTGGTTCGTTAGTGAGAGTGCTATGAGCGGCCATTTCTTGCAACTAAGTGAGCCAGAAAACCTCGACAAAGTCTTCCGGTTTGTTACCGACGATCTTGCGCTTGGCGACGTGCCTGCTTTACTTTTCGATCCACGAACGAGCGAAAAGGAGCTCCGTTACTATCCACGAGGCCTTGCCCATGAGAATCATTGCTGCCTCTTCCAACTGTCCGGCGTTACCGTTTCTGCGGAGCGAATCTTTGCCGTAATTGACCGCGTATGGCGCAGTTCGCTGCAAACGCCGCGAAAGGCAGCATCATTCCCCATATGGGCAACGGCATCGAAGTGTATGCCAGGGCGTCGAGCAGAAAAGACTATACAAGCGATTCTCGTTGCTGGCTTCGCCGCCGATCTGCTGACATGCATAC
Source organism: bacterium (assembly GCA_021790895.1). Taxonomy (GTDB): domain Bacteria; phylum Vulcanimicrobiota; class Vulcanimicrobiia; order Vulcanimicrobiales; family Vulcanimicrobiaceae; genus JABEUX01. Next base: position 4,238 of record JAJYFM010000019.1, on the reverse strand, counting down.
TTCGTCCAGAAGTCGATGTGGATTCGGGGCGCATTGATATCGTGATTGCAGAAGCCGATCCAATTGATGTTAGTAAAGAAATCTGCCACGCAGTGGTGGAGCTTAAAGTGCTGAGGTCGTTCTCGAACACCGGACATCCGGTCGGCGAAAGTGTGGCAATAGATGCGATTGCCGACGGCATCACCCAGGCGTCCGAGTACGCTAAAGACAAAAAGGCGCGAGTGACGACGCTTTGTTGTTTTGATATGCGCTCAAGCCATTCGTGCGGGGATATTTTTTCCAAAGAGGTACGTGCTTCCGCGCTGGAAGCGGCAGTGATTATGGGCTTGTGGTATCTTTTCTCAAGCGCGAAGCAGTTTCGTAACGTAAGGAGGGCTCTTGGGTCAGACTTTCGAGAGCACTACTAGGTCCTCGCCCAACTTGTATTCCCCACCTTGTTGCGCTGAGGACCTCATCGAGCGAAATGGTTCGACGAGATGTATCGCCCAGCCCTGTGCCTCAGCGATCTCGCATAGGATCGCAGAAACGCGAATAGGGACATCGGCATACTGACTGTCGCCAACCACCATCCAAACGGTGCCCCGTCTGGCTACAATACGCTGGAGCTTACTTAGAACGGAATCCATGTCGTAAAAATAGCCGCCAACCATTTCCGGAATGGATTTATTCCAGAGTTCGTCTCGGCGAAGATTCAATCGCCTCATCGTTCGCCTGAGCTTCGGCGAGCAGCTCGGCGCTTCCGCGAAATCGCGAGCGATTTGAACGTGTGAGGTGAGAGTCGCTTCGCGAAGCCGGCGATTCTCCTTCTTTGTTAGATAACCGAGCGCCCACAATTCCACGTTGTAGACGTCTGTATAGTCGAACGAGTTTGGGTAGGGAGGTGAAAAAACGGCAAGGTCTGCACTGGGGAGTGCGTCAAGTCTTTCACGTGCGTCACCGCAGTAGACCTCATGCTCCAGGCAGGGGCGATTGGAGAATTGATGGACCTCCGCGATCGCTGATTCGGCGTTCTCGATAAAAAGCTCGGTTACTTGAGTCGGATCGTAGCGACGTTGCGCCCAATTTTTACGGTATCTCCTACCCTTTCCGCTCGTAATTACATTGCTTACCTCGATAAGGATTCCACCCAGCAACACCTTAAAAAGACGCCTGCTCTTCCGGTCCCTCAAATCTGATATTGCGGTACGCAGCGCGAATAGGCGATTTGCAACGCCACGGTCGAAAATCCATCGATCGTTGATGCCTGGTTCAACGAACGTTGGCGGAAGGCTTGCCCAAGCCTCACGCCGACCATGAATGTTATGACTTGCAATGATCACTGACCTAAGGTCCCGCAACAGCGCGGTGGTGTCATACTCCGTAAGCTTCGCAGCGATGAGATCCGCGAGAAAGGGGTTCACCTCTATCGTGGACGGGCGAACACCAAGAAATTGACATGCCAAGGCCGTCGTGCCTGAACCGCCAAAAGGATCCAGGCAATGATGAACAGGACCGGGACTTTCGCGGACGGCGCGCGCCACCAATTCCGGCGCGAATGCCTCCTTAAAGTGACGCCAGCGCTGGAACGGAAGCGATTCTGCCTTCCAGTTCGTGCTGAGAAGATGCGGCGATCGCCCTTTCGTCCAGTGCTCGAACGTTGTAATCACGGTCTATTCCCTTCGTGGCTCTTTCCCGTATAGGAAGATGCAGGCGATTTACTCACCCACTAATATGCCGGCGACATGGCTCCTCTTCCTGCCCGTTCATCGAAAACGCGTGGACGCCGCTCTACCCGTCATTTTCCCGTTTCCCAACGGGCTTGGCCGCGCCCCGAAATCTCCAAAAAGCTCGAGCATAGGTTTCGGAAACGTCGTATACCTGTCATTGAACAGTCAAAGGGGGTGGCGGGGAAGAGGTCGTACGCTTTCCTATGGAGCGCAAAGTAGACCTAAAAACTCTTCCCAACGACAGCCGATTGTAGCGTATCGATGGGAATTGCGTCTTTCATCCCGACCCGCTGAGGGAAGCACCGCAGGCAGTCCTCTCAGAAGTCGAGCTGACTTTATGTCGAAATCCATGGTTTAGATACTTCCGGTTGAACTGACTCGTGGAAATGACGGTCGCGGGGAGGGGAAGGACGTTATTACGCGGGTAGGTACGTGCAGGTTATGACAACGGTCAAGCTCTCTCGGGTCGGTAATTCAGTCGGCGCGGTGATGCCGAAGGAGGCGCCCGCGCGGTTACACGCCGATATAAGCGACACGCTCTACCTCACCGAATCACCCGACGGGTTTCGGCTGGCGCCCTACGATCCAGAATTTGCCGAACAAATGGCGGCGGCAGAAGCGATTATGAAGCGGCGCCGCGACGTGCTGCGCGAACTCGCGAAATAATTCGCTGGATATCGCGCTCGGTCGTGCTCGCGATTCACGACGCGCAGATCGCCGAGCATGGCGGTGTCGCCGGCGCTCGCGAACTCGGGCTGTTGGAGTCGGCGCTTGCGTGGCCGCGCCATGCGGCTTCGCACGGCGGCGCAGCGACGATTCCGAAGCTCGCTGCGCTCTACACGCTCGGCGTTATTCGCGATCATCTGTTCATCGACGGCAATAAGCGCGTCGGGTTGGTGCTGCTCGATTTATTCCTCACGCTCAACGGTTATGAACTGCGCGCATCGGATGCGCGGTGCTACGAGGCGATCGCAAGCGCGGCGGGCGGCGATATGACGGAGACGGAATTCGTCACGTGGGTCGAAGCCCACGCAATGCAGGCCGGGTGACGAGGGCGATCGCACGACGACGTTGTTTGTGCTCGTGCCAGAAGCTATCGGAGCACATTTGCGGCCGGAAGAGGTGAGAGGCGGTTTCGTTCTCGTTTCCCGAGGGGCAGGGCGAACGATCTCGTCATCCGCATCCTGATTTGTGATGGGACCGTCCTGTATGGCCGGATGCGTTGCAAATTCTTCAGCCCGGATGTCTTCGCCAACGATCGCTTAAGATCGAAACGGAACAGCGACCGGTCGCATACTGGGCGGTTCCGACCAGTCCGCCGTAACGTCAAACCAGAGCGCCTCTCGAACCGATTTGCCGGCGCACGTCGTGGTAATCCTGTCGTAGGCGGTGCCCGTCACGCCATAGATCGACTCACGCTGGACGATGCGTCGCTTTGACCCGCCGTGACACGGATGAAGGGAGATATAAGTGTTCTCCCAGCCGGGAAGCGTCTTCGCGTCCTCGCCTTTGACGACGATTGCTTCGGCGAACGGCGTGCCGGCATGCTCAGGGGACATGGCGCTGCTGCCGTTAGGGATCTTTCCCTCCTCGATGATTTTTACCACAACCCCTTTGCGAAATATGTAACTCCAGATCGCATGGCCGAAATACAACAGCCGCTGCACCCCATCGGAGTTACCGACCATCGCCGATTTCCCCCGTACCGACATCACTTGTTCCTCCGTCGCGCCGATCTTTACGCCGTACGGGTCGGCGAGAATTCGCGCGCCGGCAGATATTGCTTGGATCGAGATCGTCGCGACAAATCCTCGGCGTTCGACAATCACGAGGTACGCCGAGTTTTTTGCAGTGTAATAGAGCGACATCATGCCCCCTGCTTTGGGGGCGACGGTGAGCGGATCTCCAAGCTTTGCGCGGACCTGCTTCATGGTCTCGCCGATCCTGACGTCGGTCCACGGTGGGTTGGGCGCACTGGTGGCGATGAGAACCGCCATCGCTAAAGCGTGCATCTAGCACCCTTCCCAACCTCGCTATGAGCTTCCTCGCGATCGCCATCACTTCGACCTCCAGTGTGGGGCGCTTGCCCTTAGACTATCGACCGGGTAAATTCACGCGTAGAATACTTCTTTCGCTAACCTTAGAAATGACGAATAATTAGGAGCGCCGTTCTATGCAACGCTTCAAATTGCCGATAAAGCCCTGGGGTACCCATTTGCACCGGATGGCGGCTTCATTCATCGTTGCGATGTCCCGGCAAGCCGCACTGATCATCGGCGCCGTCATCGGCGAAGCCTTCGCAATGCATCGCTAGCGCCGCCCCGCCGCGGCTGTCGCGCTATCCTCACCATCTGCGGGGGTTGCGCACGCTTTTCGGCTTGCTCTTGTCACGAGCGCCATGGCGAGTGATAAGATAGACGAAGGAGAACCCCCATGATGGCTCGCCCCCACGAAGAACGCACCGCGCGCCTGGAAGGCGCCTACGAACAGGTCGCCGACCGTCTCAACTCGCTCGACGCGAATCTGGGAGAA
>JAJYFM010000150.1 GCA_021790895.1 bacterium | reverse complement strand
CCGCGCTCCGCGAGCGCGGCTTTCGTGCGATCGATGACTTCCTCGAATTTACCTTCGACGACGGTTTCGTGTCCGTATTTCACGAGCGTGTAGCCTCACTTTATTTGCAACCCCAGCGGTTTAATAACCGTTGCCAGGTAACGATGGTATGCATCCATCGCCGCTGCAAAGCGTACATCGAGATGCCTGCGATATGCAAGCAGCGACGCCGTCGGCGGCGTGTTTCCGCCGAGGAAGAAGCCACCGGGGACCGCTTCTCGGAGCGCACCAGGACGCTGAATGGAATCTTCGTCATTCTGGTAATTCGCGGTAAATGTCGCAAAGATCGTATCGCGACGCTTCATCGCGGCAGATAGCGCCGCTAACCGCGGAGCGTTATCGGCCGAACGCGCGATTGCATAGGCCTTTTTCAAGGCCACGTTCTGGGCGTCGAGCGCATCGAGTACCACGTTAATCTTTCCCGACATATCGAGGAAGTGTTTCCCGATCCGATATCCCGCACGCATTTGCGCGAGCGTATAGGGCGTCTGAGGATCGGCCTTCACCTGAAACGATTGCGTGAAGGTGTGACCGTTGAGGAGGATGCGCGCGGTGTAGCGCCCCGGAAGAACCGTCAGCCCCTCCTTCGGCCCGCGATATGCTTTCCGCGCGGCGCCCATCCATCGGGGAACGCCGTTCTCGCGAAGATCCCAGACGACACGATTGATGCCGGCTTTATTGGGAACGAGCGAGATCTTCTTCTTGCCGATCTTGATACTTCCCGATATCGTACGAATCACGCGTCCCCGCGCATCGAGTACTTGAACGATGGGAGATTTTTTCTGCGGAGCCTTCTGATAGAAGTCGAGAATCGCTCCAGCGGGTGGGTTTTTCGCCGCATAACGCGTGTAGAGATTTTCATCGTTGCTATGCATGATGTATTCGTATGCGGTGCGCACCGGGAAGAGCATCGCTCCTTTTGCCTGCGCCGCGGGTAGATTCTGAATCGCGGCGATATCGTCGAGGATCCAGATTCCGCGACCATGCGTGGCGATCACGAGATCGTCAAAGGTCGGCTGAATGCGGATATCGCGAACCGATACCGCCGGGACGTTCAGCGAAAACGGCTTCCAGGTTCCGCCTCCGTTAAAGCTGATGAAGAGCCCTTCTTCATTTCCGGCAAAGACGAGGTTCTTATTATGAATATCCGGGCGAATCGTCCGTGCATAGATATTCGCCGGCAAACCGTTGACGATTTTCGTCCACGATTTCCCGTAGTCGTGCGTTACGTAGAGATACGGAGCATAATCACCCATGCGGTGATCGTCGAATGACGCGTACGCCGTCGCCGGGTCGAGTGCGGAGGGAGCCACGGTTTCGACGCGCGCGTATGTCGGCGCGCCGGCCGGCGTGACGTTCTGCCAATGCTTGCCGCCATCGCGCGTGAGTTGGACGAGGCCGTCGTCGGTGCCGACCCAGATCTCGCCGCGCGCAATCGGGGACCCTTCGATATCGAGAATCGTATCGCTATACTCCGCGCCCGAGACATCGTGCGCCAGCGGTCCGCCCGCCGGCATCTGGTGCGCTTTGATATTGCGCGTGAGGTCGGGACTGATTGGATGCCACGTTTGACCGAGATCGGTGCTTTGGAAGACCACGTTGCCGCCGTACCACAGGACGTGTCCGTTCCACGGCGCAAACGCGATCGGCGAATCCCAGTTAAAGCGATAGGGTCGCTTATTGAGATCGAAGATGGAGAGCCCCGGCTCAAAGTAGGGATTGATAAAGCGATAGAGCCGCGCGTGGCGATTGAAGACGTTGACGTAGCCGTCCTCGAGATCGGCGACGACGTCATTCGCATCGCTCGGATCGGGAACCGCCCACATGCCGTCGCCGCCGACGACTTGGAACCAACGGCGATTTTTAATTCCTTGGCGATCGCGCGAATTCGAGGGGCCGCACCATCCGCTGTTATCTTGCCAGCCGCCGCAGACCAAATAAGGATTGCCGTTGGAGAGACCGACGTGGTAGACCTGTCCGATAGGAAGGTTGCGCGCGAACGACCACGCTTTGCCGCCGTCGAGCGTCAACGCATATCCGCCGTCCTCGCCGACGATGATACGCTTCCCATTATTCGGCGCGATCCAGATTGCATGGTAATCGACATGCACGCCTTTGGCGATACTTTTAAATTTCTTTCCGCCATCGGTACTGACCGAAAGCATCTCCGAAACGCCATAGACGCGATTTTCATTCTTGGGATCGACCGCGATATGAGTAAAATAGAAGGGACGCTGATCGACCAACGTGTTATCGGTCATCATTTTCCAATGCGCGCCCGCATCGTCGCTCCGCCAAAGAATTCCGCCCTTCGCTTCGATTAACGCGTAGACACGCGACGGGTTGCTCGGTGCGATCGCCAGCCCGATACGCCCTTCGTAGCCTGCCGGGAGCCCATTCCCGACGAGCTTCGTCCAGCTCTTTCCGCCGTCGGTGGATTTATAGATTCCGTCGTTCGGGCCGCCGGAATGGAAGGTCCAGGGCTTGCGACGGAACTGCCACATCCCCGCGAAGACGATGTTCGGATCGGCCGGATCCATCGCAAT
>JAJYFM010000149.1 GCA_021790895.1 bacterium | reverse complement strand
GGCTCGGACGGGTTGCGTAGCCGCGCGAGCGTTGCACGAAAATCGCGCCGCGATCGATCGCGCGCGCTTCGCGTTCGAGCGCGTCGCCGTCGATCGTGCCGTCGGGAAGCAGCGCGATCTCGCGATAAGTAAAGCCGCCGAGCTCGGCGAGCGCATTCGGCGCGTCGACGATTGCATTGCGCAGCGTATCATAGGGACGCCCGGAGATCGTCAGCAGCGTACCGCCGCGCGGTACGCACGAACGAAGCGCGAGTGCGATTGCGTGCGTGCCGCTGGCGATCGTGAGACGCGCGAGCGCGCGTTCGGCCCCGAAGAGGCGACGCAATAACGATTCGTAGGCTGCGCGCGCTGCGTCGTCGTAGCCGTAGCCGCTGCTTCCCGCCAGGTCGCTCTGCCCGATCCCTTCGTCGAGAAAGGCTTGCAGGACGTTCATCGTCACGGTGCGCTGCGCTGGATAATCGAGCGCTGCTACGCGCTGCCACGCGCGCTCTGCGGCGCGCGCAAGCTCCCCGGTAAAGCCGAAGCGTTCGCAAAGTTCGACGATCATGTGAGCCCAACTTCGTGACGCTCGTAGGCGCGTACTGCCGGCAACCATAACAAGGTCGCGACGAGCAAATTCACGAGCAATAATATCGGTGCGCGCCAGTCGAGCGTCGCCAGATAGACCGAGAGCGGCGCGGGAATCGAGGACGGCACGTAAAAAGCGGCCCGGGCGACCCACCCGGCGGTAATAGCGGCGTAGGTGATGCTCGCCAAGAGCATCGGAATCCCGATGAACGGCAATGCGAGAAAGGGATTCGCGACGATCGGCAACGTGAAGAGCAACGGTTCGTTCGCGTTGATCAGCGCGAACGGCAGCGTCGCGCGGCCGATGCGATGCAAACGCGGAATCTTCGACCGCGCCAATAACGCTGCGAGCGGCAGCGTCGCGCCGGCACCACCGGGAAAGACGAAGAGAAAGAGCGAGACGACGACGATATGCGGCAGCGGCTGATGCGCTGCAAAGGCATGCGTATTCTCTGCTTGTAGCGAGAGATAGACCGGCGTTACGACGCCGGCAAGCAACGCCGGGCCGTGAATCCCGACGCACCAGAGCGCGGTCTCCACAAACACGATCGCGAGCAATGCGGGGTAGCTGTCGCCGAGATGTGCAAGCGGCGCGAGCGCTGCTTTCACGAGCGCGCTTGCGTCGATACCGGCAGCGTGAAGCGCAATGAAAGGCAGCAGCGCGAGCGGCGCGCCGAGATATGGCGCGGCGGGGAAGCGTCGCGCGGTGAGCACGGCAACGAACGCGCAGATCATGCCGACGAGAATCGCCACCAGCAAGCCGCTTGCACCGACGCTGCGCAGATAGTCGAGCGGCGCGACACCGCCCTGCAGAGGCGGCAACGCGAGCGCAAAGGCAAGCAACGTCACCGCGATCTGCGGAAAGAGCGGTAGGCTGAGGCGCCGCGCGAGTTGCACCGCAAGCGCGACGGCGGTAACGCACGACATCGCACCGAAGGCCGGCAACATTGCTGCGGCGATCGCGGCGAGCGGAAACGTCGGATGCGGCGCAATGCGCCAACCGCCGGGCTCCACGAAGAGGATCGCAAGTAGCGCCGCAACGAGCGCGCCGAAACCGATCGGCAATGCGCTGTTGAGCGCGCGCATCGCCGGCGAAGCGGCGAAGGCTGCGAGGGCGCGTGGGATTTTAGAGGCGGCGAATAACGGCTTCGACGCGCCCGACGATAACGACATCGTCGGCGTAGATTGGCTGCATGCGGGCGTTCTCCGGTTGCAAGCGCACGCGCCCCGCTTCGCGATAGAAGCGTTTCACCGTCGCATCACCCTCGAGCATCGCGACGACGATCTCGCCGTTGCGCGCATCGCTCTGCGGACGAACCACGACGAGATCGCCGTCGAGAATCGCCGCATCGACCATCGAGTCGCCTTTGACGCGCAGCACGAACGCATCGGAGCCCTTCGGCAGAAAATCGGCCGCGACGAGAAACTCGCCTTCGCGCTCCTCCTGGGCGGCGATCGGGACGCCGGCCGCAACGCGGCCAAGGATCGGCAAGAGCATCCCTTCGGGCATCCCCGAGCGCTCCGAGCGCATTGCCCGCGGCTTGGTCGCGTCCCGCGTGAGCAGCCCGCGCTTCTCCAGCGTCTTCAGGTGGGCATGGATCGTCGATGAGGACGATAGGCCGACGATCTCCCCGATCTCGCGAACCGAGGGCGGGTAGCCGTGCTCGGCCGCAAAGCGCTCGATGGCGGTGAGGATCTCCCGCTGTCGCTCGCTCGGAGGGCGTTCGGGCATGCCTGAATCCTTTCTCTCGTGTTTCCGGGACTTTGAGTGCCATGCGTATGGCAGAGTCGTTCGCTAAAAAGGTAGCACAGAGTTCGAAAAATCGCAAACATACGTTCGAGACTCTTGACACCCCGCGGAGCGGGCATGCTAGAATCTAGTGGACGAACAACCGTTCGGCCCAAGATATGGAGGGTTATCCACAATGCGGTCCCGGAAACGAATGAGCCTGATGCCTGCGGTGGCGCTTGCCGCGCTGAGCGCGCTCGTCGCCGTTCCGACCCTCTCGATGGGGCGCC
>JAJYFM010000056.1 GCA_021790895.1 bacterium | reverse complement strand
TCGAACCCGCGCCACACCGCCTTTTTGCGGATCTTGCGACCGCTTTCTTGCGGCGGGGCGTCAGAGTCAACGGCCAATATCTTATCCATAGCGGCCAGCTCTGTCAAGCGTTTGGGAGATGTTTTTTCACCGGTTTTCGCCGGACTAAAGTCGCAGAACCAACGCCTTTAGGTATTCGGTCTCAGGCATCGCCGGATGAATCGGATGGTCGAGCCCGTGGGCGAAGCGCCCCAAGAGTTGCATCGGCCTCCCGGCATCGCGCGCCGCATCGTAGGCGATGCGTAGCAGTCGCTCGGCGGGAAGATGATGCGAGCACGAACAGGAGATCAGCGTTCCGCCCTCGGCGAGCACCGTCATCGCGGCGCGTGCCAGTGCGGCGTAGCGTGCAGCCCCCGGTTCGAGATCGCGTTTCCGCTTGACCAGCGCCGGCGGATCGAGAATGACGAGCTCGGCGCGCCGACCCTGGGCGGCGAGCTCGGCGAGCACCACGAGCGCATCGCCGCAGCGGGCATCGATCTTCACCCCGTTGCGGGCGCCGTTCCGCGCGGCGAAGTCGACCGCCCGCTCCGAAGAGTCGATACAGGTCACCTCGGAGGCTCCGGCGAGCCCCGCCGCGACCCCCCAGGAGCCGACATAGCTGAAGGTGTCGATGCAGCGATCCCCAGGGCGGACGTAGCGCGCAAGGCGCGCCCGATTCTCCGCCTGATCGAAGAAGTAGCCGGTCTTCTGCCCGTCTAGCAGCGGCACGAGGAGGCGCATCTCCCCCTCCTGCACCTCGATCTCCGCCGGGAGCTCGCCGATGCGCTCGTCGAGCACCGGCGTCCCCTCGAGTTCGCGGGTCGAGCCGGCATTGCGCACGAGGATTCCGATCGGGGCGAGCGCGCCCTGGAGCGCAGCGAAGAACGGCTCGCGCAGCGCGATCGCGCCGGCGGTATTCAACTGCACGACGAGGCGATCGCCGAAGCGGTCGACGACGAAGCCGGGAAGCCCGTCGGACTCACCGTAGATCATGCGGTAGAATGGCGCCCGGATATGTCGCTCGCGGAGTTGGAGCGCCCGGGCGATACGGCGCCCGAACCAATCGACGTCGATGCTCGCCCGGACGTCGCGGGTGAGCAAGCGCGCGCAGATCAGCGCGCGTGGGTTGACGTAGGCGAGCCCGACCGGGTTCCCGCGCGCATCGTCGACGCGTACGAGGCTCCCGGGCTCGAGGGCGAGCAACGGTGTCGCCGCAACGTCGACTTCGTTCGAGAAGACCCAGGAATGACCGAGGCGGACCCGTCGATCCGCCCTCGGAAGCAATCGTAGCCGTGCCATGCTCGGCTAGTGCAGTTTTTCGCTGATCGACTTGGCCTGGAGGAAGAGCAACAGGTAGTCCCGGCCCCCGGCCTTGCTGTCGGTCCCCGACATGTTGAATCCGCCGAAGGGATGGACGCCGACGAGCGCCCCGGTGCTCTTGCGGTTGAAGTAGAGATTCCCGACGAAGAACTCTTCGCGCGCCCGCTCGATCTTGCCCCGATCGGTCGTATAGAGCGATCCGGTCAGCCCGAACTCGGTATTATTCGCGATCTCGAGCGCGTGGTCGAAGTCGCGCGCCTTATGGACCGAGAGGACCGGGCCGAAGATCTCCTCGCACGAGATGCGCGCATCGGGCGCGACGTCGACGATCACCGTCGGTTCCAGGAAGTAGCCTTCGTCGCCGATCGGCTTGCCGCCGCAGAGCAGACGACCCTCGCCTTTGCCGATCTCGATATATTTCGAGATCGACGTGAAGGCGCTCTCGCTGACGACCGGTCCCATGCCGATCTCCTGAAGCGCCGGATCGCCGACCGAAATTTTTGCGACGCGCGCCTTCAACCGCTCGATGAAGGCATCGTAGACCGGAGCTTCGACGATCGCGCGGGAGCACGCCGAGCACTTCTGCCCGGTGAAACCGAACGCCGAGACGGCGACGCCCTCGACCGCCGCATCGAGATCGGCATCGGCGGCGACGACGATCGAATCCTTGCCGCCCATCTCGGCGACGACGCGTTTGATCCACTTCTGCCCCGGCGCGGTCTTCGCGGCGAGCTCGTTGATATGGAGCCCGACCTCTTTCGAGCCGGTAAACGAGATGAAGCGCGTTTTGGGATGGCCGACGACCAGATCGCCGATCACCGAGCCCGAGCCCGGGATAAAGTTCAGCGCGCCTGCGGGGAGCCCGGCCTCTTCGAAGAGCTCGACGACACGCGCTGCAATAACCGGCGAATCGGAGGAAGGCTTGAGGACGACGGTATTGCCGGTCACCAGCGCGGCCGAGGTCATACCGACCAGAATCGCCAGCGCGAAGTTCCACGGTGGAATGACCGCGCCGACGCCGAGTGGGATGTAGCGCAGCTCGTTTCGCTCGCCTGCGAAGGGAACGATCGGATGTTCGCCGCCGTAGCGCAGCGCTTCGCGCGCGTAGTACTCCAGGAAGTCGATCGCCTCGGTCGTCTCTCCCTCGGCCTCGCCCCAGTTCTTGCCGACTTCGTAGACCAGCAGCGCATCGAACTCATACCGGCGCTCGCGCATCAACGCGGCGGCACGGAAGAGCACCTCGGCGCGCCGTTCGAAGCTCTCGCGCTTCCAGCTCTCGAAGGTCGCGGCTGCGATCTCGATCGCCTCGCTCGCCTGCGCTGCGGATGCCGAGCTCACCGAGCCGACGATCTCGCTCTTGTGCGCGGGATTGCGGGAGAGAATCTGCTTCTCGGTCTCGATGCGCCGTCCGCCGATGACCAGCGGATAGCGTTCACCGAAGCGCGCCTTCACACTCGCGAGCGCGGCCTGCATATCGGCAACCTCACGAGGATCGGCAAATTTTTTCACCGGTTCGTTGGTAAATGGGGCGATTCGTTCGAGGGTCGTGCTCACGGAGCGGCTCCTTGCATCGGTTGAGAATATCCGCGCGGGGCGGAGGGCGTACCCTTACAGAGTACCTACTCCGCGCCGAGAGCCCTGCCACTTAACCGCTAGGGAGCCTCTCCGCCGCGCCGAGTCGCCCCGCGGTGCGCGCTCTTACGATCCGCTGAAGAGTTCGTCGACGAAGCGCGTGGTCGCCGCAGCGGCGTCCGTGCCGCGCAGCCCCGCGAGCGCATCGATCAACGCGCTGCCGACGATCACCGCATCGACCTCGCCGGCGACCGCGCGCACGTGCTCAGCGCGACTCACGCCGAAACCGAGCGCGATCGGCAGATCGGTCGCCGCGCGGAGGGTCGAGAGTTGGCTGCGCAACGGTGCAAAATCCGGCTCGCTTCCCGCACCGGTCACGCCGAGCCGCGAGACGACGTAGAGAAAACCGCGCGATGCGGCGGCAATTTTTGCGGCGCGTTCCGGCGGCGTCGATGGGGCGACAAGCATCGGCACGTCGACGCCGTGATGCGCAAAGATCGCGCGCAGTTCCTCGCTCTCCTCCAACGGAATATCGGGAACGATGGCGCCCGCCGCGCCGGCCTGCGCGGCGTCGCGGGCGAAGCGTTCGAGTCCGTAGCGTTCGAGCGGATTGAAATACGTAAAGAGCACGATGCTCGCCGAGATCTCCGGCGCGATGCGCGCGACCAACGCGAGCACGGCCTCGACCGTTGCACCCGCTGCTAAGGCGCGCACGCCGGCCGCCGCGATCGTCGGCCCGTCGGCGAGCGGATCCCCGTACGGAATGCCGAGTTCGATGGCGGTTGCACCGGCGCTCGCCAGCGCTCGCAGAACCGCCGCAGTCGTCTCCATATCCGGATCGCCGGCCATCACGTACGGAATGAATGCCGGGCGACGCCGCGTCACCGAGGCAAATGCATCGGCGAGTTTCATCGCGTTCCCTCGCTCCGCTCGCCGAGCGCGCGAATCTGTGCGATATCTTTATCGCCGCGCCCGCTGAGATTGACGACGATCAGCGCATCGGAACCGCGCTCGAGCGCGAGTTTTTTCGCAAAGGCGAGTGCATGCGCGCTCTCGAGCGCCGGAACGATTCCTTCGCGGCGCGCGCAGTCGTGAAAGGCGCCGAGTGCTTCGTCGTCGGTGACCGCGACGTAGCTCGCGCGGCCGGAGTCTTTGAGGTAGGCATGCTCCGGGCCGACGCCGGGATAATCGAGCCCCGCACTGATCGAGTGCGTCTCGAGCACTTGTCCGCGTTCGCTCTGCAACAGATAGGAGCGCGAACCATGAAGAACGCCGACACTCCCCGCACCGAGCGCCGCAGCGGTCTTCCCGCTCGCGATCCCTTCGCCGGCAGCCTCGACGCCCCAGAGCCGTACGTCGGCGTCATCGACGAATGCCGAGAAGATGCCCAACGCGTTGCTGCCGCCGCCGACGCAAGCGATTACATCGCTGGGGAGGCGTCCGTAACGCTCCAAGCATTGCGCGCGCGTCTCTTCACCGATCACCTTTTGGAATTCGCGCACCATGTACGGATAGGGATGCGCGCCGACGACGCTGCCGATGACGTAAAAGCTCTCTTCCACGCGCGCCGCCCAGACGCGAAACGCTTCGTTCGTCGCATCCTTGAGCGTCTGGGTTCCACCCGTTACCGGGTGCACCGTCGCGCCGAGCAATTGCATGATGTAGACGTTAAGTGCCTGACGCTCGACGTCGAGCGCACCCATGTAGACGTCGACCGGAAGCCCGAACTTCGCCCCGACCGTCGCGGTCGCGACGCCGTGCTGCCCCGCGCCGGTCTCGGCGATCAAGCGCCGCTTGCCCATACGCATCGCCAGCAACGCCTGCCCCACGGTGTTGTTGATCTTATGCGCCCCGGTGTGATTGGTATCTTCCCGCTTGAAGAGCAACGGCGTCGGAACGTTTTCGCCGAGGAAGCGGCGCGCCGGATAGAGCGCGGACGGACGGCCGACGAAATCTCGTAAGACCTCGCGATACTCGTTCCAGAAGGTGCTGTCGGCAAACGCCGCACGCATCGCTCCTTCGAGTTCGTCGAGCGCCGCAACGAGCACCTCGGGGACGAAGCGTCCACCGAACGCTCCAAAATATCCGCGTGCGTTAGGTTCGATCGGCATCGATCACCGCCGCTTGAAATGCTCGCATCAGCGCCTCATCCTTTCGTCCGTTCCGTTCGATTCCGCTGCGAACGTCGACAGCATATGGCCGCATCGTTCGTATCGCCGCGCCGACATTCTCGGGCGTCAACCCGCCGGCAACGATCGTCGGACGATGCCGCACGATCTCAACGACCTGCTCCCACGAAAACTGCGAGCCGGTTCCGCCGCGTGCGTCGCCGCTCTTCGTATCGAGTAGAACATGAAAGTCGCGATAGCGGTTGCATGCTGCGCTGAGCGATGCACGATCGCTATCCGCGCCGACATGGATCACTTTGACGACACGCTCTGCATATGGTTTGAGCATCGCCGGATCTTCATCACCCGCGCATTGTAACAACGCCGACGGCGATGCCGCGGCGGCCTCGGCGATGAGTTCTGCACTCGGGTCGACGAGGACGAACGTCGGGGTGACGAAAGGCGGCAATGCCGCTGCGATCGCTGCTGCGTCCTCCAACGGAATGCGGCGCGGCGACGGTGCGAGAATGAATCCGATCGCATCGGCCCCACATGCCGCCGCGAGCTCCGCATCGGCTTGCGACGTCACCCCGCAGAACTTGATTCTCGTTCTCATCGCGGCGCGCGCAGCGCCGCGCGGATCGCTGCGATCTTCTTCTCCGGTTCGGCGTCGCGCATGAGCGACTCGCCGATAAGCACGCCGCGAGCGCCGGCCCGCGCAAGGCGCAGCACATCGCGTTCGTCGCGCATTCCGCTCTCGCCGACGGAGAAAGAACGCTCCGGCACGCGCGGTAGGATCCGTTCGCCGACCGCAAGATCGACGGCGAGCGAGCGGAGATTCCGGTTATTCACTCCGACGATGCGCGCACCGAGGGCAACGGCTCGTTCGAGTTCGCGCTCGTCGTGTACCTCGACGAGCGCCGCGAGTTCGCAGCGCTCCGCCTCGTGCAGACATGCACGCAATGCATCGTCGTCCAACGCCGCGACGATCAACAATACCGCATCGGCCCCTGCTGCAGCCGAAGCAACGACTTCGTAGGGCGTCGCAAGGAAGTCTTTCCGCAGCAGCGGCGCCGAGCTCACCGCGCGCACGCGATCGAGATAGCGAATATCGCCGAGGAACGACTCTTCCTCGGTCAGCACGCTGATCGCATCGACACCAGCCGCGGTGTAGCGTTTTGCGACGGCGACGGGGTCGAAGTCTTCGACGATCGTTCCGGCCGAAGGCGAGGCGTGTTTAATCTCGGCGATGATGGCGATGCCCGGCGCGCGTTCCAGCGCAGCAAGAAAGTCCCGCCGGTCGTGCCGACGTTCGCGCGCGATCCGAACGAGATCGTCGTACGAAACGCGCCGTTCCTCTTCGCGCCGACGGCGCGCCTTTCGTTCGAAGATCTGCGTGAGGAGATCAGGCACGGCTCGCCTCGGCGACCCGCTCGAAGAGTGCAAGCGCACGCCCTGATGCGAGAATCTCTTCCGCGCGCGCGAACGCAGCCACGACGCTTGCCGATCGTCCGGTAACAAACATCGCCACCGCGGCATTGAGCGCGACGACCTGCGAGCGCCCCGAGCGCCGACCGCCGAGAATATCGCGGAAGGCACGAGCCGCATCCTCGACGGAGCGCTCGACAAGATCTCCGAGCGGAACCGCGATGCCCAACGCCTGCGGATCGATTCGCTCGCGATGCACCTGCGTTTCATCGAAGCGATAGAGTTGCGTTATTCCGTCGCCGATCGCTTCGTCGACGCCGCCTTCACCGCAGATAACGCCGCCGGCTCGAACACCGAGCGCGCGCATGACATCGCCGATCGGCTCGACGAGCTCCTCGCGCGAAACGCCGACCAACGCCAACGGCGCTCGCGCGGGGTTACAGAGCGGTCCGAGAAGGTTGAAGATCGTCCGCACCCCAAGCGTACGCCGAACGTTGGCGACGTTGCGCATCGCGGGGTGATAGCGCGGTGCGAATAAAAACGCGAATCCGTACTCGCGTAGCAGTTCTGTCGAACGCGTCGGCGGAAGATCGAGGCGGTATCCGCACGCCTCGAGCACGTCGGCACTTCCACATGCACTCGATGCGGCGCGGTTCCCATGCTTTGCAACCGGAATATCGTCGGCGGCGATGACGAGTGCCGCCATCGTTGAGAGATTGATCGTTCCCGCACCATCGCCGCCGGTTCCGACGATATCGACGACATCGCCGCGTTCATGCTTCAGTTGCACCATACGCGCGCGCATCGCTTCGGCGGCTCCGACGATCTCGTCGACGCTCTCTCCACGCATGGCGAAAGCGACCAACGCCCCTGCCGCCGCAACGTCATCGAGCGCACCATCCATCAGTTCGCCAACGAAGGCGGCGGACTCGTCGCGATTGAGGCGCTCTCCCGAGATGAGCCGGCGCAGGCGCCGCGCGGCAGAATCGTTCATTGAGTCCTCTCTAAGACGCAAGCGACGCCCCGGGTTGCCCGAGGCGTCGCTTGAATGACGGACATCGCGATGCGAGGACGCGCTATTTTACGAGCTCGACGATCGAGAGCTCGGCGGCGTCTCCCGGGCGTACGCGGCTTTTGGTAATACGCGTAAAGCCACCCGAGCGCCCTTTGAGCGCCGGCGCGATCTGCTCGACGAGCTTTTTCACGACCGCCGGCTCGGTGAGGAATTCGGCAATCCGTCGGCGCGCGGCGAGATCGCCCGGCATTGCGGTGCTGATCAGACGCTCGGCGACGCGGACGATCTCCTTCGCCTTCGTCGAGGTTGTCTCGATTTTTTCATGTTTAAAAAACGAGGTCGCCAGATTACGAAGCAGCGCCTTACGGTGGCCGTCGGTACGCGAGAGACGCTTGTATTTGAGCTGATGTGGCATGATCGCTTCCTATTTAGTTCAGGCGGAGCGAGAGCCCGCGTTCAGCGAGCACGCTCTTGATTTCATCGAGTGATTTCTGCCCGAAGCTGCGCATCTTCATGATCTCGGCTTCGGTGAGATCCAGGAGTTCTGAGACCCGCGTAATTCCGGCGCGTTTGATGCAATTCGAAGAGCGCACCGAGAGGTTGAGCGTATCGACAGGGACGTCCCACTCATTGGCAGGCGCGAGCTCCATCGGTTCGCTATTGGCCATGAAGTTCGTGAAGAGTTCCAGGCGTTCGTGCAGGATACGCGCCGCGGCGATCAACGCATCTTCCGGCGAAATCGAACCGTTCGTTTCGATCTCTAAGGTGAGGCGATCGTAATCAACGCTCTGCCCGACGCGCGTATCGTCGACCGTAAAGTTCACTTTATGAACCGGCGAGAAGATCGAATCGATCGGAATCAGGCCGATCATGTGCTCGATATTCCGCTGCTTGTCGGCGGTGACATATCCGCGCCCCTTTTCAATGCCCAACTCCATCGAGAGCTGCGCATCTTTCGATGTCAGCGTCGCCAGGTGGAAGGATGGGTCGAGGATCTCGACATCGGCATCGACTGAAATATCGGCGGCGGTCACTTCACGAGCTCCCTTCACGTCGATGGTGAGCACCTTCGGCTCGTCGGCGTTGAGTTTAATCGGGAGGCCCTTGAGGTTGAGCATCAGCGCGATCGTATCTTCGACCATGCCGGGGATCGTCGAGAACTCATGCAAGACGCCATCGATCTTCATGTAGGTGACGGCGGCGCCCGGAATCGAGCTCAAGAGCAAGCGCCGCAGCGAATTGCCGAGCGTGACGCCGAATCCGCGTTCGAGCGGTTCGACGACGATCTTGGCAAAGTTGCCGCGCTTTTCGCGGATGAGGATGGTGGCGCCCTGCGCTACATCGAGAGAATTCATTGCTGTTCGATTGTTCCTTTGTACCGCTTACGTTATCCGTCGCGCTCTTCGTCGAGCGCGGCGATCGGACGCCTAGCGGCGGCTGGGGGAGTTGACGTTGATTAGCGTGAGTAGAACTCGACGATGAGTTGCTCGTCGACCGGGGTATCGATGTGCTCGCGGCTCGGGACCTGGAGCACTTTCGCAGTGTTCTCGCTCTCGTTCCATTCAAGCCAATCGGGGGGCCGGCGATTGCGAGCAACGTCGAGGTTTGCTTCGAAGACCAGCGATTTCAGGCTGCGTTCGCCGATCGTTACCACGTCGCCGGGACGAACGATAAACGACGGGACGTTCACGACCTTGCCGTTGACGCGGAAGTGACGGTGCGTCACCAACTGGCGCGCCTGCGAGCGGCTCATCGCAAGGTTGAGGCGGTAGACGACGTTATCGAGGCGACGTTCGAGAAGCTGCAAGAACGTTTTACCGGTCTGCCCCGGAACGCGCGCTGCTTCGCGGAAGTAGTTCTCGAATTGCGTCTCGTGGACGCCGTAATACCGACGCATCTTCTGCTTCTCGCGCAGTTGCCGTCCGTATTCCGAGACCTTCGAACGCATTTTGCCGCCGGTCGTTTTTTGGCCGGGGGCGGTGCCGCGACGCTCGACCGCACACTTGCGGGTCAGGCAGCGGTCGCCTTTCAGGAAAAGTTTGATCTTTTCGCCGGTCTTGCTCGACGCGGTTTCGCGACGGCAGAGGCGGCAAACGGGTCCATTGTAACGCGACATCTCTCTCTCTTACTCCGTTACACGCGACGCCGTTTTGGCGGACGGCAGCCGTTGTGCGGGATAGGGGTTACATCTTTGATGAGCGTCACTTCCAGTCCGGCGGCCTGCAGCGAACGGATCGCCGCTTCGCGCCCCGATCCGGGGCCCTTCACCAATACTTCGGTGCTTTTCATCCCGTGTTCGATCGCTTTGCGCGCGGCCGCCTCGGCCGCCATCTGCGCTGCGAATGGAGTCGATTTTTTCGATCCTTTGAATCCGAGATTACCAGCCGAGGCCCACGAGATCACGTTTCCGTGTCCGTCGGCAATCGTTACGATCGTGTTATTAAACGACGCATGCACGTGAGCGACGCCCGAGTGGACGTTCTTAACTTCACGTTTTTTACGTGTTTTGGTTTGCTTCTTGGCAGCCAAACGAAAGCTCCGCTTCTACTTTATCTTGCCCCGAACGCCGGGGTGTCGTCGCCTCGACCGGCAGTGCCGATCTTCCATCGAACGCTCGGCGATTGCGTCCGTGCCCGACCGACTCGCGAACGAGCCTTCGGGCGATGCCGCGTGCGCCGCTAGAGTGGACGGCGCCGAAGAAAGAGTCTACCGGAGAGTCGGCTCTAGGTCAAGTTCTTCGATCGCCCGAAGAGCCGCGCATGCGTCGGACGGCCTTTCTCTCCAGCTTACTCGGGATTCCCGG
>JAJYFM010000055.1 GCA_021790895.1 bacterium | reverse complement strand
CGCGCTCGACGGGCTCCGGCCCGCGTCATGCGTCCACGCGTCCCAGACGAGGCAGATACCACCCATGGCAATGACCCAGCCGGCCCCTGCAGGGCTGGACTATCACGAACGCGGCGACGAAGATCTCGTCGCGACTGCGAAAAGCGGCGATAGCCTTGCGATGGAGTTCTTACTCAACAAATACAAGAACTTCGTGCGCATCAAGGCTAAGAGCTATTTCCTTATCGGCGCGGATCGTGAAGATATCATCCAAGAAGGAATGATCGGCTTGTACAAGGCCGTCCGCGATTTTAAGGCCGATAAACTCTCGAGTTTTCGCGCCTTTGCGGAATTGTGTATCACGCGTCAGATCATCACCGCAATTAAGACCGCGACGCGCCAGAAGCATATTCCGCTGAACCAATACATCTCGTTGAACAAACCGATCTATGACGAGGATAGCGAGCGGACATTGCTCGACGTCATGCCGGCGCAGAAGTCGGGCGATCCTGAAGAGCTTGTCGTGACGCAGGAGGTATCCGACGATATCCGCCAGCGTATTCGGCAGAATCTCTCGGATCTCGAATCGCAGGTGCTCGAATCCTACCTTGAAGGAAAGAGCTACCAGGAGATGGCGCGCGATCTCGGTCGCCACGTCAAATCGATCGATAATGCGCTCCAGCGCGTGAAACGGAAGATCGAAAAGAACCTCGCGGAGTTCGAGTTTAAGTAAGGTACGGATGCCGAGGGGTCGGCTGCGTCGCGCAGGATCTGCGGCGCGCGGTCGATTCCTCGGGGCCGGTTATCTTTTGCGTTCTTCTCCAAGCGTTGCAACGATGCGCGCATAGAGGGCCTCGCGATCGTCGAGTGGATCGACGACGACGGTCTCGCTCGCGCGGCCGTCGCTCGGAGCGATGCAGACCGTGACCAATCCCTTCGCACAGACATCCATACACGATGTCGAGATCGCGCGTATCGGCCCCCACCGGCGACGTTCTTTGAGCGTTGCCTTCAGCCAGTCGCGGAGACGGAACGCGCCGTGTCGGCGCGCGATCTCCGGCGTCTCTTCAGGAATACGCTCCGTGGAGCAGCGATCGCAGACGAGCACGAGTCCGCCCGAGCTCCACTTGGGGCGTATGCTTTGCATGAGGACTCTCCCGACCGAAGCAATGGAGCCGACGGTGGGACTCGAACCCACGATTGGCAGTTTACAAAACTGCTGCTGTAGCCGCTGAGCCACGTCGGCGAAGAGCGCGAGCTTCCACGCCTCTCGCACGCACCCTCCGAGGAAGCGCGGGGCGGCTTACCGGCGAAGATTTTGTCGTGGGTCGTTGCGAGGAGTCTTGGGGTTTGATATCGTACCGTCCGGAGCCGTCGGGAGACGGTCGCGTGGGTAGGTGGTCGAGTGGTTAAAGGCACCGGACTGTAAATTCGGCGCGCGAAAGCGCTACGCTGGTTCGAATCCAGCCCTGCCCACCACGCGGGCGTTGCATAGTGGTAGTGCTTCTGCCTTCCAAGCAGACAGCGCGGGTTCGATTCCCGCCGCCCGCTCCACAACGAAGCGATGCCGTTGTAGCTCAGTGGTAGAGCACGTCCTTGGTAAGGACGAGGTCATGGGTTCAATCCCCATCAACGGCTCCAGCTTCACGCGCAGGTGCGCGGATCGTCTGCATCCGCCGGGCGCGCGGCAACGTTCTTCGAAACGTATGCATGAATCGCCATCACCGGAAATTCCCCGTAGCGAAGACGAGTGGCGTGCCGCCCTCGGCCCCGAGCGCTATCACGTGCTGCGCGAGGCCGGCACGGAGCGCCCGTTTAGCGGCTCGCTGCTCGCGGTCGACGCCGAGGGTCGCTACCTCTGCGGAGGCTGCGGCGCAGCGCTCTTCGCCGCCGACGCGAAATTCGAATCGCATTGCGGGTGGCCGAGTTTCACCCACCCCGAGGAGTTGGAGCGCGTCCGTTTGCTCGAGGATCGGAGCCACGGGATGATTCGCACCGAGGTGCGTTGCGCGCGTTGCGATTCGCATCTCGGGCACGTTTTCGACGACGGACCGGGTGCGGCGGGAACGCGCTACTGCATCAACTCGCTGGCGCTTCGCTTTCAGCCTGAAGAGGGCCATCTTTACAAAGACGATACATAACGCCGCTCGATCGCACTTCGACGAAGGGGGCGTGCGACGATTCCTCGGGAGCGGAGCGGGAAAAGATTAACACCACCGGAGGGAGGACCGCTCCTGAGACGGAAGCGCGGATATAGGATGGGAGCCGCCAAAAGTCACACGCTACCCGTCGATCTCGGTGAGGTTCTCGAACGCATCACCGATGGTTTCTTTGTGCTCGACCGCGAGATGCGGGTTCGCTTCATGAACGGTGAGGCGAAACGCCTCCTCGGAGCAGTCGGGCGCGAGGTGGTCGGCGTGCCGGTCCGCGATCTCTTCCCAACCTTCGCCAACTCCGTCTTCGAAGAGCAGTACCAGAAGGCGCTCGACACCGGCGCCCCGACCTCGTTCGTCGCATACTCGCTGACCTCGTACTTGTGGTTCGATGTCCAGGCCTTTCCCGCGCCCGACGGGATCTCGGTCTACTTTCGCGACGTCACCGGGCGGGTCGAGGCCGAGCGCGTTATGGCCGAGCGGAGCAACCAGCAGGCCGCGCTCATCGAATTCGGCCGCCTTGCACTCTCGCAAGCTTCGCTCGCGCGTGTGAGTGAGGATGCGTTGGAGTTGCTCTGCACCTATCTCGACGCGCCCGCCGCTGAAATGTATCGCTACCGCCCATCGCTCGATCGCTACGAACGCGTCGGCGCGCTCGGCGAGGCGGTCGCCGATCCGATTGTCGACGGCGAGACGCTCGATTTTGCAGGCTCGGCGCAAATTCGGCGCGCCGAGGCAATCGTCGTCGAGAATCTTTCGGAGGATGCGCCGCTCCTCGATGCTCGCGCGCGCATCGCGAAGGGCATCCAATCCGTTGCGTGCATCCCGATCGGTACCGAGAGCGAGCCGATTGGAATGATCGTGGTCGGCAGCGCGCGCGCGAACTATTTCGACGAATCGCGGCAGCGGTTTATCGAAAGCGTCGCTACCACGATTGCCGAAGTGTTCCATAGCTCGCGCGCCACCGCGCAGACCCGCGAAATTCTCGACAGCATTACCGATGCGTTCGTTGCAGTCGATAAAGCGATGCATATCATCTACGTGAACGAGCGGTTGGCCCAGTTTTACCATGCGCAAAAAGACGCGCTCATCGGGCGTCCGATGTTCGATTTCGTCGAGCCTGCATCCGAGAGTATGGTGCGCGCTGCCTTTGAAGAAGCGCTCGCAACCCGCAAGCCGGTCACGTTGGAGTTGCGTTCGAACGTGAACGGGCGATGGTACGATATGCGCATCTATCCGTTTGCCGACGGGCTGGCCGGATATATTCGCGATATCACCAGTCGCATCAAAAGCGAGCGCGAAATTCGCGAACTCAATGCGACACTCGAACAACGGGTCGCCGAACGAACGGTGCAACTCGAAGCGGCGAATAAAGAGCTCGAGGCTTTTGCCTATTCGGTTTCCCACGATCTTCGGGCGCCGTTGCGAGCGATCGACGGTTTCAGTCAAGTTCTGGAAGAAGATTACCTCGCACTGCTCGATGATACGGCGCGGGGGTACCTCGGACGCGTGCGTTCGGCGGCCAGGCGCATGGCGGAACTGATCGATGCGCTCCTGCGTCTCGCGAAAATTGCGCGTGCACCGATTCACTACGAAAAAATCGACATCAGCGAGATATTCGCAAGCATCGTGGCCGAGATTCACGTCGGCGAACCGGAGCGTCGGGTTCAGGTCGATATCGAACCGGGGCTCACCGCATACGGCGACCCGGCGCTCGTGCAGGCAGCGCTCGGTAACCTTGTCGGGAATGCTTGGAAATTCACGCGAAAGACCGACCACCCGACGATCGGTTTCGGGCAGACCCCGACAGGTGAATTTTTCGTACGCGATAACGGCGCCGGTTTCGACATGGCCTATGCCAACAAACTTTTCGGTGCATTCCAACGCCTTCACGCCGCCGAGGAGTTCGAAGGGACGGGAATCGGCCTCGCCACCGTCGCACGCATCGTTCATCGGCACGGGGGCACTCTGCGCGCTGAGGGAGCGATCGATCGCGGAGCAACATTTTGGTTCACGCTTCCAACGGAGGTTCCGACATTATGAGCACCCCATACATCCTCCTTATCGAAGACAACGACGACGATATCGAGTTAACGAAGCGAGCCTTTGCGAAAAACCACATTCTTAATGAAATCGTCATCCTGCGTGACGGAGAGAAGGCGACACAATTTCTCTTCGACAATGCGTTTGATGGGAAGGGCAAGCCGCAGTTTATTCTGCTCGACTTAAAATTGCCGAAAGTATCGGGGCTCGAACTTCTCGAGCGAATACGAAGCCATGACGCCACCCGACTGATCCCGACCGTCATTCTGACATCGAGCAAACAAGATGAAGATCTGTTGGCCGGCTATCGCCTCGGCGTCAATAGTTACGTTCGCAAACCGGTCGATTTCAATGAATTCGTCGAAGCGGTCCGCCAGGTCGGTCTCTACTGGCTCGTCCTGAATCAGATCCCGCGTACGAGCCTATGAACGCCGGTCGCCCGCTCCGTGTCCTCTGCATCGACGACTCACCCGATGATGCAGAGCTCAACGTGCTCGCGCTCGGAAGAGCGGGCTACCGCGTTGAAACTCAGCGCGCAGATCGAGAGGACGCGGCGCGGGAGGCTCTCGATCGCGCGAGTTGGGATGTCGTTCTCTGCGATTACTCGATGCCGAATTTCAGCGCGCCGGCAATGCTCGCACTGCTCGCCGAACGCGACCTCGATATTCCGTGTCTGATCGTCTCGGGCGCCATCGGTGAAGAAGCCGCTGCCGAAGCGATCCGTCTCGGAGCCTACGATTACATCTTCAAGAATAACCTCAAGCGCCTCGGCCCCGCGGTCGATCGGGCGTTGCGCGATGCCGACTTGCGCCGCGCGCGACGAATTATCGAACAGCAACTCCGCGCGAGCGAAACGCGTCTGCGCTTACTTTTCGAACAATTGCCGGCGCTTGTGGTAACCACGGATACGGATTTGACGATCACGTCGATCGAAGGGGCGCGTCTGGGCGCGCTGGGCATGGAGAGCGAAGCGCTGCTCAATACGCGTATTGCGACCTCGGCGTTGATTGCCGATGAGTCGCGTTTCCCCGTGCGACGAGCCCACCTAAAGGCGCTGCAGGGCGTCGCCGGAGAGTACGAGATGATCTGGGGCGGCAAGACGTTGCAAGGGCACGTCGAGCCGCTACGAACCGAGAGCGGACGAATCGTCGGCACGATTTCGGTCGCCTTCGATATCACCGAGCGAAAAGTCGCCGAACAGCGACTCACCTACTTTTCGCAGTTCGATCTGTTAACCGATCTTCCGAATCGCACCGTTCTCGAAGATCGCTTAGCGCAGGCGTTGGCGCTAGCCATTCGGCACGGCGATCAAATTGCGATCTTTGCCATCGATCTCGACCGGTTCAAAGAAGTGAACGAGAGTTATGGACGAACGAGCGGTGACGAACTCCTTCGCGGAGTCGGGCGTCGCTTGCGCCGCCTCTTCGACGATACCGCGACGGTTTCGCGTTTCGGGGAGGATCTTTTCGTCATCCTTGCCATCGGGCTGAATTCACGCGACATCGTCGACGGACAGGCGCGGCGCATTCGCGATGCATTTGAATCGCCGTTCGAAATTCGCGACTCGGATATCTATGTGACCGCTAGTATCGGCATCGCCATTGCCGGCGAAGACGGCAACGATGCCCACGGCTTGATCGAATCTGCGGAAGCAGCGCTTCTGTCGGCAAAGCAGAGCGGGCGGAATACGTGGCGGTTTTTTACCCCGAGTATGCTGCTGTCATCGGTCGAACGCATCACGCTCAAACGCGATCTTCGCGTCGCTGCGGTTAACGAACAACTCGCCCTACACTATCAACCGATTCTCCGCGCCTCGGATGGCGCGCTTGCCGGGCTCGAAGTGCTCGTACGTTGGCAGCACCCAAGCTATGGGATGCTGATGCCCGACAACTTCGTACCGCTCGCCGAGGAGTCGGGAGCGATTGAGGATGTCGGCGAGTGGGTTCTCGCGTCGGCCTGCGAGCAATTCGTGCGCTGGCGCAAGAGCGGCATTAAGTTGGGGCGCATCGCCGTCAACCTTTCGGCGCGACAGTTCGAGGGGCGCGATCTTCGCGAGCGCGTCGCGGCAATTATCGAGCGTACCGGAATCGCTCCCGAACACTTAGAACTCGAACTCACCGAAAGCGCGATTATGCGCGACGTCACCGGAGCGATCGCGACGTTGCAAGATCTGAAGCGTCTGGGCGTGCGAATCGCGGTCGACGATTTCGGCGCGGGGTACACGAGCCTATCGTTTCTGCGTCGCTTCCCGGTCGACTCGCTGAAAATCGATCAGTCCTTCGTTCACGATCTGCACGAAGGCTCGCATGATGAAGCGATCGTGAAAGCAATCGTGACGCTGGCGACAAATCTCGGCCTCACCTCGGTTGCCGAAGGCGTCGAGGACGAGGGAGTCTTCATGCAACTGCGCGCCCTCGGCGTCAGCGAGGTCCAGGGATTCCACCTGTCGCGACCGATGACGCTCGAGGCCACATCGGTGTTTCTTACCGATCGCGCCGCTATGGCGAGCGAGTAGCCGCCCCGACCGCAAGCGCGCGCACCTCGACACATTCCGTCAGTGCGCGGCCAAGCCGTTCGAGCCCCTCGCGATCGCTTTCGCTAAAGCGCGCTCGCCTTGGGCTGTCGCAGTCGATCACGCCGAGCGGTCCTGCAGCATCGCGCAGCGGGACAACGAGTTCCGACGCCGAGGCGCTATCGCAGACGATATGATCGGCAAAGGCCGCGACGTCGTCGACGAGGATTGAGGAGTCCGCCGCGAAGGCCTTGCCGCAGACACCGCGCCCGACGGCGATGCGCGTGCAGGACGGCTTGCCGATGAAGGGGCCGAGAACGAGGTCGCCGCCCTTCGCGAGATAGAGACCGGCGAAGTTCAGCTCCGGGATCTCCGCGGCGAGGAACGCCGCAAAGTTCGCGCAGTTAGCGAGGGCGTCGGGTTCGCCCTCGAGCAGGGCGCGGAGTTGACGCTCCAATTGTTCGTAATCGACCGACATGACGAACCTCTTCGCGTTCGTGCCGCGCCTCCTCCCGCCGAGCGCGCGTAAACGGAAGAGCGAGGGGGGGTGGCGAAGGTGCAATGCGACGATGGAACTCGACATGGGGGTGGGCGAGCAGGTCGGCAAGAGTTCTGCATTGGTGCGGCGTGCTGCGGCATTGCTTGCCTCCGATCATGCATTCGATGAATTATTCGTGCATTTGACCGAGATGCTCGCCGAGCTCGTCGACGCATCGACGGTTTTCGTCGCCCTGCCCTCGGGGAGCTCCGGTTATGCCGTTGAGTATCTCTTCGATCACGGAAAAATTGTTCGCGGAAATCTTCCGCTGCACGATGGATCGGTCGCGTTGCGGGCGATCCGCGAGGAGCGATTGATTTGGGGCAATGCACCTGAGCAGTGGGCGCCCGGAGGGCGCGTCGCAATCGATAAAGAGCATCCGGAGCGCAACGACAGCATATCGGCGATCTTTGCACCGATGCGTCACGCCGGCGCGATCGTCGGCTGTCTTTCGGTGCAGAGCCCGAAGGCCGATGCCTACACGGAGGCCGAGACCGAACTCGTTGCCGCGATCGCGCATTTTCTCGGCGTTGCGTTAGAGAATCGACGGCTTTACGACCAAAGCCAACGCATCGCACAGATCGATCCGCTAACCGGGCTGCCGAACCATTCGAAGCTCGTACGCGATCTGGAAGCGCTGGTCGCCGAAGCCTCCTCGACGCGTCCGGTCGCAGCGGCGATCTTCAACGTCGTCAATTTTTCGCAGTTCAACGATACCTACGGTTATGCGCTCGGCGACGAGATGTTGCACCGGATTGCAGCGACGATCTCGGCCTTCGCTGCGCCGAACGTTACCGTCGGGCGCTACGGCGGCGATGCATTTTTGATGATCGTCCACGGCGAGTCGAGCGAGCGGGCGATCGCGATGATCGACGAACTCGCGCGAAAATTTTCCGAGTTAACCTTCGAAAACGAGGAAGGACGGATTCCGATCTCGCTCGCCTGCGGCTACGCGATGGCCCCAATCGATGCGTTGACGCGCGTCGATCTCATCGCGCTCTGCACGCACCGCCGCCGCCTTAGCCGCAAACGCGGCGGGGCGCCCGTCGGCGATGACGAGATCGATGCACTGGCGCTCAACGGTCATTTTGCCGAAGTGCAGACGCTCGTCGACGCGCTGATGGATCGCGATCCGTTTACGCGCGTCCACCTCGTGCACGTGAACGCGATGGCCAAACATTGGTCGGAGGCGAATCTCGATCTGCGACCCTCAGAATTCTCGACCTTCATGCAAGCAAGCCTCTTACACGACCTCGGTAAGCTGCTGGTTTCGGATCGTATTCTCGTGAAACCGGGGCGGTTAACCGCCGGTGAGTATCGGTCGATGCAAGAGCACGCGCGATTCGGGCATAACATCCTCTCGGATTTTCACCGTTTCGAGGACGTGGCGAAGATCGTCGCACAGCATCACGAGCGCTGGGATGGGAAGGGCTATCCCAACGGCATCGCCGGCGAGGAGATCAACCGACTCGCCCGGGCGGTGGCGATCCTCGATGCCTTCTCGGCGATGGTCGACGACCGGCCCTACCATCGAGGGGTCACCGAGACCGAGGCGCTCCTCGAAATCCGTCGCTGCGCGGGTACCCAGTTCGATCCGGAGCTCGTCGAGCGCTTCGTCGCCTGGAGGACGGAAGGCGGCGCGTCGAGTGCGGTATAAAAGCCCCGGTACGCGCCCGTAGCTCAACATTGGATAGAGCAAGGCACTCCTAAGGCCGAGGTTGTGAGTTCGAGTCTCACCGGGCGCAAAAGGTTCCTCCTTCCCCCTTGCATAGCGCTATTGTGCGTGCTATCGTAAGAAGCCGAACGGAGCGCGCCTCCGTTTCTTTCATGTATTAAGGACGATCGATGGCCAAGAAAGAGAATCGCGTGATGGTGGTGATGGCGTGCACGGAGTGCAAACGCCGGAACTACAACACGCAGAAGAACAAGCAAAAGACGACCGAGCGTCTCGAATTAAAGAAGTATTGCCGCTTCTGCCGTTCGCACCGTTCCCATCGCGAGACGAAGTAATCCACCCAAAGGGCGGTAGCTCAATTGGTAGAGTAGCGGTCTCCAAAATCGCCGGTTGCAGGTTCGAGTCCTGTCCGCCCTGCCATTCCCAATCGAAAGACGAGACGTGGTGAACGAGAAGAAAAACGTAGCGAACCGACAAGCAGCCTCGATGGCGCGCGCGAGCGCAAACCTCGCAGCGGGCGATTTCGTGCGCAGCGTGTGGTTGGAGATGAAGCGCGTGACCTGGCCGACGCGTGACGAATGGGTCGGCGCAACCGTGCTGACGATCGGCCTCGTGGTCTGCCTTGGAATCTTCACCTACGTCGCCGACCAGTTCTTCGGCTTCCTCTTCAACTTCGTGCATCCGTTCTAGGTGCCCGCGTGACCGATATGGATCATCTCGAAGAGCTCGCCGAACGCGACACCGCCATCGATGCGGGGCCGGTCGGCGACGATAAGAAAAATTGGTACGTCGTCCATACCTATTCCGGCTACGAGAATAAGGTGAAGGCGAACCTCGAACGCCGCATCCATTCGATGAACATGCAGGACAAGATCTTCCGCGTGCTCGTCCCGATGGAAGATGAAGTCGAGTTCAAAGACGGCAAGCGCAAGGTCACCCCGAAGAAAGTTTTTCCGGGATACGTCCTGGTCGAAATGGTGATGGACGATCGTTCGTGGTACGTCGTGCGCAACACGCAGGGCGTAACCGGCTTCGTCGGCAGCACCGGCCCCGGCGAAAAACCGGTGCCGCTGCAGGATAAAGAAGTGAAAACGATCCTCAAGCAGATGGGCATCGAAGCGCCGAAGCTGAAGATCGATTTCAACAAGGGCGATCGCGTGAAGGTCACCTCGGGTCCGTTCTTCGATTTCACCGGCGTCGTCGACGAAATCACTCCCGAAAAGGAGCGTCTGCGCGCGCTGATCTCGATCTTCGGGCGCGAGACTCCGGTCGAACTCGAGTTTTTCCAGGTGGAAAAGGTCTAACGACCGCAACGAATTCCCGTCGACGGTTACCCCGACGTCGAGATGGGAGAGGCTCACTCCGAGCCGCTGAAACGGGGGAGAAGCGGTACGCCGCCTCGTTATAAAG
>JAJYFM010000148.1 GCA_021790895.1 bacterium | reverse complement strand
CGCTCTTGGCCGGTCGCGCGCTCGACGCGCAAGGCATCGGCGTCATCGTCTTGCATGTCGCGACGGTGAAGCCGCTCGATGTCGAGGCGATATCGGCGGCGGCGAGGAGCGCGGGCCGCGTCGTCACCGTGGAGGAGCACCAGTCGGCAGGGGGCTTCGGGAGCGCGGTCGCCGAGCTGCTCGCGCGGTATCATCCGGTGCCGATGCGCTTCATCGGCGTGGAAGACGCGTTCGGCCAGTCTGGAGAGCCGGGAGAATTGCTGGCGCACTACGGGCTCGACGCTGCGCACATAGAAGAAGCGGCGCGCGCGCTCATCGGGCGCGCCTAAGCGGCATGACGGAGAAGATAAACACGTATTTCGCGGTGCTCCTCATCACGATAGCCGGAGCCGGCGCGTCCCTGCTCATCATCCACGTCGCGAACGCGGATCTGTCCATGTATGCGGTGAACGAGGGCGGGGCGAACGTCTATATCGGCCCGACCCGGTAGCTCGCCGGCGCTTCGGAGAGCAGCTTCTCGAGCGCATCGCGTGAGAGCAGGCCTTTCTGCGCGCCGATCTCCTGGACGACGGACATGGCGTTCACCGGGCCCCAGGCGAGCGCTTCGCGGAGCGGCAATCCGAGCGCGAGCGCCGCGACGATGGTGGACGTGGTTGCGTCGCCCGCGCCTGTGCGGTCCACCGGCGGTTTCGTGTCCGGATACATCGGCACGCGGAGCATCTCGGAGCCGTCATACGCGTAGCCGCCGTTCGGGCCGTCGGTGATAAGCACTGTCTTGGGCCCGAGCGCGCGCATCTTCTCGAGGAGCGTCTTTACGTCGGCAGCATCGATGCCGAGTATCCGCTCGGCTTCTTCCTTGTTGCAGGCGACAAGCTCTGAGGCGGCGTACAGGCGCGCGAGCTTATCGGCGCCCATCGCGATCTCGAACGTGCTCGGCTGGAAGGCGAGCTTTGTTCCCGGGTGGGCCTCGACCCAGGACGCGACTTCGGTATGGAATGCCTCAGAACGCCCGGCGGACGAAAGATAAAACCATTTCGGTGCAGCGAGATCGCCAGGCATCGCATACTGGTAATCTTCGTGTTTGACCAGGATGGTGCGTTCGGCGTCGAACAAGAGCACGTAGTCGTGATTTGTGCCGAGGCGTTCGTGCGTGCGTATATAGCGCGGGTCTACGCGCTCTTTCTCGAAAGTGTCTATTATTTCCTTTCCGTAGCGGTCGTCGCCGACGTTGCTCACGAAGCCGGTCGAGAGGCCGAGGCGCGCAGCGGAGACGGCTGCATTGGCGGCGTTGCCTACTGCCGGCACGAGCACCGAGAAGTCGTAGGGGATCTTATCGCCCCAACGCATCGAGATGACGTCTCCGATGCCGTCTGGAGCAGGGTGTACTTCGGCGTCTCGCAGCTTGATAAACTCGTCCACGGTCGTGTCGCCAATCGCAATGAAGTCCATATGCGGGGATTCTAGCATGGTACGATATGCGGATGCACGACCTCGCGTCAGTAGCCGAATCATTCTTCGCCCCCGGCAAAGGGATACTTGCCGCGGACGAGAGCGTGCATACGGCCGTCGCGCGCCTCTCCGCGCGCGGCATCGCTACGAGCGCTGAGATGCGGCGGCAGTATCGCGACCTGTTCTTCGGCGCGGAGGGGATAGAGCGCTACCTGTCTGGCGTCATCCTATTTTCGGATTCATTGCAAGATAAGGGCGACGACGGGAAGCTCTTTCCGGATTCGCTCGCGGCGCGCGGCATACTGCCCGGGGTGAAAGTCGACCTCGGCACCGAGCCGATAAGCGCGAGCTCGACGGAGCTCATAACGCAAGGGCTGCTCGATCTGCCCGAGCGGCTCGCGGAATACAAGAAGCAAGGCGCAGTGTTCACCAAATGGCGCGCGGTCATACGCATCGACGGCGACCTGCTGCCGACCGCAGGAGCGATACACGAGAACGCGAAGCGTCTCGCTATCTATGCGAAAGAGGCGCAGAACGCCGGCATGGTCCCGATACTCGAGCCGGAGGTGCTGTACGAAGGCCGCCACAGCCGGCAGCGCGCGCGGCGCGTCATGGCGGACACGCTCAGCACGCTGTTCGCCGTACTAGACGAGCATGCGGTCGACCTGACTGGCGTCCTGCTCAAGACCGCGATGGCGCTGTCCGGCCACGAGAGCGGCAAAGCAGACACGCCGGAGGAAGCCGCCGAAGATACGGTCGCCGTACTTCTTGAAAACGTGCCGGCACAAGTCGCCGGAGTCGTGTTCCTCTCGGGCGGGCAGACGCCGGACCAGGCGACTGGCAACCTGGAGGCCATAGTCAGGCGCGCCCGCTCCGCGGGCGCGCCCTGGCCGCTCACTTTTTCTTACGCGCGCGCGCTCCAGGATGAAGCGCTCGACGCCTGGGGAGGGAAGCCGGAGAACGTCCCCGCCGCGCGCGAAGCATTCCTTAGCCGCCTCTCCCTCGTCTCCGCAGCCGTCAGCACGACCGCGCGAGAGCGATAATAATTTGCGTTCGTGCCCGTTTTCCGGTATATTCGGCCATATGCTTACACTTCCAGTCACCAAGCGCGACGCGTCCGTAACGCTCTCCGCTCTCCGCTCTTCCGGAATGGTTCCGGCCGTCGTTTATGGCGCGCATCATCCG
>JAJYFM010000018.1 GCA_021790895.1 bacterium | reverse complement strand
TACGCCCGATTCCGTGCGGACGCTTCGCGAGGGTTTCAGCCACGATCGTTCCTCCAATGGTTTATAAAAGCATCGAGAGATCTCGCCCGCGGCGAACGGGTGCTGGGCCTCGAGCGCGAAGAGTGGCCCTATGCCACGTCGTTCGCATCGCCGCCCCCGAATAACCCCTGTTCGTGCATTGGTCGCAGCTCTCGCTCTCATCGTTGGAGTCTTCTTCGTGCGCTCCTTCCTCATTCCGCATGAAGCTGCGCGTATTGCGGTGCGGCCACAGCCTACCTTCACCGCAACTGCGCCGCCGGCGAGCACCCCGACGTCCTCGCCGACGCCGCAGCGGAGCCCCGCCGTCACCGCGACGAGATCCGGTGCCCCGAGCCGCCGCGGGCGGCTTGCCCTCATCATCGACGATTGCGGCCAATGGCCGACGATCGAACGAGGCTACATCGCCTTGCCGATCCCGCTCACGATGGCGGTTTTGCCGGAGGTGCGCTACAGCGCGCGCATCGCCGATGAAGCACATGCCGCCGGGAAAGAGGTCATGCTGCATTTACCGATGCAACCGATGGCCGATCTCAACCCTGGTCCCGGCAAAATCATGGTTTCGATGAACCGCGAGACGATCGAGGCGCAGACCGCACGCGATATCGACGCAATCCCGTATGCCGACGGCGCGAATAACCACGAAGGGAGCCGCGCTACCTCCGATCCACGCGTCATGGCAGCGGTGATGCGCGTCTTCCAACGTCGTGGGCTCTTCTTCATCGATTCGCGCACGATCGCGACGACGGTCGCACAAAAGACGGCGCGCGCCGACGGCGTCCCCAATGCCGCGCGCAACGTCTTTCTCGACGATCGCAATACTCTTCGCGCCGTCGAAGCGCAGTTGCGTCTCGCGGCGAAGATCGCGTTGACGCGCGGCAGTGCGATCGCTATCGGGCATCCGCGCCCGGCGACGCTCGCTGCCGTGCGCGCGCTCTATCCCGAACTCGAACGCGAGGGCATCACCTTCGTCCTCGCGCGTTCGCTCGTCAGCGTCGACGGAAAGGCACCAGGTTCGCACCGCACATGAAAACGATCGCTTTTTACGGAGCCGGCCTGCTCGGCTCGAATTTCGTTCGCGCGTTCCGCCGCCGCGGCTTCGCGGTGCGCCTCTGGAATCGCACGGCCGCGCACGCGCAGCCGCTTGCCGAGATCGGCGTGCAGATCGCTGCGACGCCCGAGGAAGCGGCGCGCGGAGCCGATTTCGTGCATCTCTGCCTGAGTGACGACAACGCGGTGGAGAGCGTACTCGATCGTGTGCTGCCGACCCTCGATGCAGCGACGCCGATCTGCGACCACACCACCTGCCTCCCGCAGCGCGTCGCAAAACGCACCACCGAGCTCCGCGCGAAGGGCTTTCACTATCTGCACGCGCCGGTCTTCATGGGTCCCCCGAACGCTCTCGACGGCACGGGATCGATGCTCGTCAGCGGTGACCGCGTCGAGATCGCCCGGGTTCGGGAGCACCTTGCGGCGATGACCGGGACGATTCGCGATCTCGGCGAGCGTACCGAGGCCGCCGCGATCTATAAATTGCTCGGCAACGCGATGATTCTCGCGGTGATCGGCGGGATCGCCGACGTGCTGCAGATCGGTGCGGCGCAGGGCCTCAACGGTGAGGAGTCGTTTCGCATCTTCGATTTCTACGATCCGAAGGGACAGATCGAAGGGCGCGGCCGCAGGATGGCGGCCGGCGACGAGCGTGCGACCTGGTCGGTCGAGATGGCGCTCAAAGATGCGCGGCTCATGCAGGGCGCCGCCTACGAGCGCGCTCTGCCGGTGATCGATGCGGTCGCCGCCCAACTCGCCGAACTCGCCGCTACCGGTGCGGGGAGCGCCGATCTCGCGGCGCTCGCGCGTTCGGCGGTGCGCTCGGTGCGATAGCCGGCAACGGCGTCCGTCGCGGCAACGGAATGCCGTTCCACTGCGGGCGCGGCGTCGGCGCGACCCGCGGCGCAAAGACCGCGCGCGGCATCGGGTTGGGTTGCTGCGTCAACTGCGTTGCGAGCTCGGGTTGCGGCGTGCGCACCTCCACCGTGCGCGTCGGCCCCGCGTAGTTCACCTCGTCGCCGAGGGGACGCAGCGTCGCGGCGAGCGGGAGGTACAGCTCGGCGAGCGTGCGATGCGTCGAATGCGGCACGCGCACGACCACGCACCGCCCGCTGCGGTAGATATACAGGCGATTCCCGACCCGCACGATTCGGTCGACGAATGCCGCGACGACCGGCCAGGCAGGGGCGTAGAGGTGCCCGCGGCGGAGCAACAACGGGCGGTACGAGCCGACCGGCGTTCCATCGCGCAGAAGGCGGGGCGGTGGGAGAAACGGCACGATACGGCGATATACCGCACGCGATGGCGCGAATCTTTGCGATCTTCAGGAATGCCGGTGCCCGGTTCTCTTCCGAGGGCTGTGCCTTTGCAGCACAAGCGGTCGCGTTCAATGCGCTCTTCTCGCTCTTTCCGCTCGTCGTCCTCGCAATCGGCGGCGTCTCGATCTTCATCCCGAACGGTCGCGAGCGAGTGCTTACTTTCTTTGACGAACTCGCCCCGACGCTCCATCACGTCGTTTCGGCGAATCTGAGTGCCTATTACTACGGTCGCGGAATAACGAGCACGATCGCATTAATCGTGCTGATTTGGTCGGCGAAGAATCTCTTTATGTCGCTCGCCTTCGCCCTCGATCGCACGATGAAAATCGAGGAACGCCGCCCATTGGTCGCGCACATCGCCGTCGCCGTCGTCACGCTACCGATTCTCGGCCTCGCGCTGCTGGTCGCACTCGTGCTCCCGGTCATTTTTTCCGTTGCGTTTGCGCTGGCGCATATCCCCGATCGGCGCGATCTTCTTCATCTCGCCGCATACGCGATCTCGCTCGCGCTCGTCTTTTCCGCATCGCTCTTGCTCTATCGCTTGCTTCCCAATCGTGATATTCCCTGGGCCGTGGCGCTGCCCGGCGCAATCCTCTGCGCGGCGCTCTGGCCGCTGGTGCAGTATCTTTTCACCCTCTACACGCTACATATGAATTACACTGCGATCTACGGAGCGTTGACGGCGCCGATCGTCTTGTTGCTCTGGTTCTATTTAATCGGTTCGATCTTTCTCTTCGGTGGTGCGCTCAATGCCGCCGTCGAAGATCGTCTCATGGAGAAATCGTCGTGACGCTCGTTTTTATTCACGGTGCCGCCTGCACGCCCGCAGTCTTCGAACACCAACGCGCTGCTTTTCCCGATTCAATCGCCGTCGCGCTTCCGGGGCACGGCGTTCCCGGCACCGCAACCGATGTTGCGGGCTTCGCCGATGCCGTCGAAGCACGCCTCGCGGCCGCGGGCCGCGATCTCGTTCTCTGCGGCAGCTCGATGGGCGGAGCGATCGCCTTGGAGATCGCGATTCGCGGAAATCTCCCGCTCGCTGGGCTGGTGACGATCGGCAGCGGTGCAAAATTGCGCGTCGCTCCGGCGATTATCGAGAGTTTGCGCGGCAACGATCCGAGCGTTCTGAAAACGCTCGCCGACGTAATGTTCGCCACCCCTACCGACGAGAGCCGCGCGCGGATGCTCGCGGAGTTTTCGGCGGTCTCGGCCGAGCAACGGCTCGCTGATTTTCTCGCCTGCGACGCCTTCGACGTGCGCGAGCGGCTCGCGGCGATCGCCGTGCCGACCCTGCTGCTCGTCGGCGAGCGCGACGTCATGACCCCGCCGGACCGCTCTCTTTTTCTCGCCGACCGGATTGCCGGCGCGCGTGTCGAAGTATTACCGGGACTCGGGCACCTAGCGATGCTCGAAGGACCCGAAGCGACGAACCTTCAACTCGCCCGCTTCGTTGATTCCATACACGGCTAACCACCGTACGTCTACGAAATCCCCGAAAGGACCGTCCGTGCGACGACTCTGCCTCGCGATGCTCGCTCTCTGTGCCCTGCCCGCGCTTGCGGCTCCCCACGCCGTCGCTGCGCGCGCCGTCGCGAGCCCGAGCCCGGCCGCGAAGATCGCCCCAAAAAGCTCGCTGGTGCCGAAGGGCACGCCTGCTCCGAAGGGTACGCCGATCCCCAGCGGCCCGAAGGTACTCGTCTATCCGTTCATCGCGACCTCCAGTGGTTTGCCGAAGACCGCCGGTGCGACGGTGGCGACGATCTTCGCGCACGCATTTGAGGCCAGCGGCGGCCTCGACGTTCTGCCGAGTCCACCGCCGACCACGGTAAAACTCTTATCGTCGACCGCAGCGCACCTCGGTGCGGGCTACTACGTCTCCGGCTATCTCACGCCGATCGGTCAGGGTGTCTCGGTGCTCGAACAGGTCGTCAGCGTGACGAACGGCGTGATTATCTATTCGAAGACCGCGCAGGTGTTTTCGGTGAACGATGCGGGTGCACTCGCGCTCAATGCGCGCAGCGCGATTCTCGCCGATGCCGGCGTCGGGCGCGATTATCAAACGAGCTCATCGTCAGCGACACCGGCTCCGACGGCGACCGGCCCTGCGGGGCAGGCGGCCTCGATTAAAATCTCCGGCATCTCGGGCGTCCTCGGGCGTCTCTTCGGCAAGCATCCGACGGTCGCGGCCGCCACCCCGACCCCCGAGCCGAAGCCCTCGCGGCGCGCGCTCGTCGTGCGCGTCAGCGGCAATGCACCCGGGGGCATGCTCACGACCTCAACCGATCTGCTGGCGTCGTACCTGCGCAAGCACTTTCACGCGACGATCGTCGCTGCACCCGCGGGAAATATTATCTCCGAAGCGAGCGCGATCTGCGGTACCGATCGCGATGCCACGATTCTCACCGGAACGCTCGAAATGATACCGGGGCACTTTATGCACCGCGGCAGCAGCCGGTTCTATCTCAAAGCCTATGCGTGCTTCGGCGCGTTGTTATATCACGGCCATGCGAACGGTGCCAACGCGCAGACGG
This sequence comes from bacterium, assembly GCA_021790895.1. GTDB lineage: Bacteria > Vulcanimicrobiota > Vulcanimicrobiia > Vulcanimicrobiales > Vulcanimicrobiaceae > JABEUX01. Next base: position 31,951 of record JAJYFM010000018.1, on the reverse strand, counting down.
CGATACGCAACGCCGTCGACGACTACGTGGAACTACATCCGAATAACTCCTAGTCGTCGAGTAACCCGAGCGGCGGATCGATAATCACAAGACCGCCGCGAAGGTCGATCTCGCGCACGATTTCCCGAACCATCGGCACCATGCGCCCGCCGACGACGAGCATATCGCTGCTCGGCCAGTGTTCGACGCGATCCACGCGCCCATAACGACGTCCGTCGACGCCGCGCAGTTCGAGCCCGACGAGATCCTCGTCGAGATACTCGTCGGCGGCGAGTTCGATCCGCTCGCGCTCGACGGTGAGTTCGGCGCCGTTGAGCGCGAGCGCACCCTCCATGCCGTCGATCCCCTCGATACGCAGCAGCAGCCGCCCCTTATGTTCGCGCACGTCGCTGACGACGACATCGCGCGTCTCGCCGGCCTGCGTTAAAAAGAAATGCGCCCCAGGAACAAAGAGCGTACGACCCGCATTAGACGGGTCGCACTTGATCTCTCCGTGAACGCCGAACGCTCCGGCGAGCCTTGCTAGCGGAATCCGGTCGTTAGGACTCCGGTTCACCCTCGGCCTCTTCGCGATCGAGAATATCGACGGTGATGCGATCCTCTGCCGACGCGCGTGCGATCGTTCGCAGTGCGTGCGCAACGCGACCGCTGCGACCGACCACCTTCCCGAGATCCTCGCGGTCGACCACCACTTCGATGGTCGGTTGTCCGGTCTCGTCGAGAAAAAGATCGACCTCGACCGAATCGGGTTTGCTGACTAACTTGCGCGCAAGAAAATCGAGAATACCCTGTGCGCGGCGTTGCCCCGCATAGGGGTCGCCGGTTCGCGGCGTGCGTTCGCGCGGTGTCGAGGGGCGCGCGGGAGCATCGCGGCGCGTGCGGCCGCGCGGTTTCGGTGAAGCAGCCGGACGATCGGGCTGTTGCTCTTCACGGTCGATATCGCCGACCGGACGTTGCCCAGAGACGCGCCGACCACTGAGGGTTGCGCGGCGCTCTTCCTCTCCGGTCTCCTCGCTGAAGAGACCGAATTCGTCGTCGAAAGCGCTCACTTAGCTCTCGCTCGCCGCCTTCTTCGGCTTGCGCTTCGCAGTCGGCGCGGGGCCTGCGTCCATGATCCCGCGCGCTGAGAGCAGACGCCGAACGGTCTCCGAGGGCTGGGCACCCTTGCCCATCCACTCCTTCACCTTCGCTTCGTCGATCTCGACAGTCTTGGGTTCGGTACGCGGATTGTAGTGCCCGAGGATTTCGATGAACTTTCCATCGCGCGGCGAGCGCGAGTCGGCAACGATAAAGCGATACGTGGGCTGTTTCTTTGCGCCCATGCGGCGCAACCTGATCTTAACCATACTTCTCCTATCGGAATGAGCCACGAGCAATCTGCGGGCGGCGTTTGCCCCCGAATTGCTTCATGAGCGATTTGGCTTGATCGAATTGTTTGATCAAGCGGTTCACATCGGCGACCTGCGTGCCTGAGCCAAGAGCGATGCGCTTGCGCCGAGATCCATTGAGAATCTGGGGGCTGCGCCGTTCTTGCCGCGTCATCGAGCAGATAATCGCCTCTGTTTTTTTGAGCTCCCCTTCGGGAAGTTCAAAATTCTTCGGAAGTGCGCGCGACATACCAGGAATCATTTTGAGCAGATCGCCCATCGATCCCATTTTGCGAACCTGTCGTAATTGATCGAGGAAGTCATCGAGCGAGAATTGCGCATTGCGCATCTTCTGCTCGAGTGATTTTGCTTGTTCCTCGGTATAGATACCGCGCGTTTTTTCGATCAGCGTCAAAACGTCGCCCATACCGAGAATGCGCGACGCGAGGCGATCGGGGTGGAACGCTTCGAGTGCCGAGAGTTTCTCGCCGACACCAATCAGCTTGATCGGCGCGCCGGTGCGTTCGAATATCGAGAGCGCCGCGCCGCCGCGGGTATCGCCGTCCATCTTCGTGAGGACGATGCCCGTGATGCCGAGCCGACGATGGAAGCCGTCGGCGACGTTGGCCGCCTCCTGCCCCGTCATCGCATCGGCAACGAAGAGAATTTCGCGCGGCTGCGTCGCCGCTTTGATGCGCTCGAGTTCGGACATCAAGGTATCGTCGATTTGCAGGCGCCCTGCGGTATCGATGATGACCGTCGAGATGCCGAGACGCTTGGCTTCGGCGACACCAAGCCGCGCGGTCTCCACCGGGTCGGCGGTTCCGCGTTCGAAGACCGGAAGATCGATCTGTTCGCCGAGCCGTTGTAACTGCGCGATGGCGGCGGGGCGGTAGATATCGGCGGCGACGAGGAGACTCCGTCTCCCTTGCTCCTTCAGACGCAACGCAATCTTGCCGGCGTGCGTCGTTTTTCCCGATCCCTGAAGCCCGACGAGCAGTATGACCGATGGCGGTGCATCGCTGAATTGCAGCCGCGCCTCGGCGCCGCCGAGCAACGCCACGAGTTCTTCGTGGCAGATGGAAACGATCGTCTGCGCCGGCGTGAGCGATTCGAGAATATCCGCGCCGAGCGCGCGTTCTTTGACGCGTGCAACGAACGACTTGGCCGACGAGAGCGAGACATCCGCCTCCAAGAGCGCCACGCGAATTTCGCGTAGCGCCTCGGTGATATCGCTCTCGCTGAGCCGACCGCGACCCGTTAGGCGCGAAAAGAGCGCGCCTAATCGATCGCTGAGTTGTTCGAACACGTCGGGGCTGCCGGGCTAGGCCTTCGCCGTAGCCTCGTCGATGCGTGCAACGGCATCGCCGACGGTCTTGATTTTTTCCGACTCTTCGTCGGGAATGCTGATGTTAAATTCGGTCTCGAACGCCATCACCAATTCCACCTGGTCGAGTGAATCGGCACCGAGATCGTCGGTGATCGAGGCCTCCGGCGTCACTTCTGACTCCTGAACGCCGAGTTGTTCGACGATGACTTTCTTTACGCGATCGAAGGTGCTGCTGGACATGATTCTCCTTGTAGTACGGTGATACGGATTTAGGTGACGATGCCGCCGTCAACGACGATACATTGCCCGGTGACGTATCGCGACGCATCCGAGCAAAGAAACGACACCACCCCGGCTACATCCTCCGGGGTCCCCGCTCGCCCGAGCGCCGTTTTGGCGATCAAAGCCTCGCGGTACGCTGCCGGCATCGAGGCGGTCATCGCCGTCTCGATCAGTCCCGGAGCGACACTATTCACGCGGATATTCCGCGAACCCAACTCCTTGGCGAGCGAACTGCCCAGCGCGAGGAGCGCCGCCTTTGAGGCGGCATAGGCGCTCTGCCCGGCGTTGCCGGTGATGCCGACGATGCTGCTGAGCAAGACGATGCTTCCCGAGCGCTGCTTCATCATCGGGCGTGTCACCGCCGCACAGAGATAGAATGCCGATTTCAGGTTGACGTCGAGCAGTTGGTCGAGCTGTTCGGGCTTCATGCGCATCAGGAGCGCATCGATCGACTGGCCGGCGTTGGCGATCGCAAAATCGATTTTGCCGAAGGCTTCCTGTGCGCGGAGAACGGCGGCATCGACCGACGCGGCATCGGCAACGTCGGCAACGAGGATCTCGATGCGCGCGTCGGCGCGGACGGAACGACAGGCGGCGGCGCTCTCTTCCAGCGCAACGGTGTCGCGCCCCACGAGTGCACAGTCGGCACCGTTGCGAACGAGGTCGACGGCGATCGCTCGGCCGATGCCGCGGCTCGCCCCGGTAACGATCGCGCTGCGTCCCGCGAACATCATGCTCCCACCTCCGAAAGTAGGCGCGCTTCGAGGCGCTCGACGCCGCCTGCATCGCTGACGGCGATCACCTCGGGTGCGTTCGGCATGCGCTTCATCATCGGTGCCAATACCGCACTCGCACCGAACTCAACAACGAGATCGAGCTGAGCGTCGAGAAGACGGCTCGCCGTTTCGTGCCAGCGAACTTCGTGCACGATCGAGGCGACGAGATTCTTTCGCATCTCGTCGGCGCTGCGATAGGGCTGCGCATCGACATTCGAGATGACCTCGACGCCTTCGGGCATGCGAAACGATGCGGCGTCGACGGCGTGCTGGAAACGCGCGACCGCAGGCTGCATTAACGCCGAGTGCCATGCACCCGAGACATTGAGCGGCACGACACGCTTCGCGCCGGCGACGAGCGCTGCTTCACCCGCTGCGAGAACACCCTCGAGATCTCCGGAGATGACGATCTGCGCCGGTGCATTGAAATTTGCCGGCGAAACGCGGAGCCCGGTCTGCTTTTGCGTAGCATCGGTGACCGCGCGAACCGCAGCCGCATCGAGGCCGAGGATCGCCGACATGCCGCCCGGTGCGGTCGCGGCAGCTTCATTCATCGCTTTTCCGCGCTCGTCGACGACGCGCAGCGCGTTCTCGAACGAGATCGCACCCGCGATGACGAGACTGCAAAATTCGGCGAACGAGTGCCCTGCGGTCGCGACGATCTGCGGCGCAAGCCCTTGCACCGCGGTCGCAAGCGCGAGATTCGTCACGAAGATCGCCGGTTGACTGTATTGCGTCTCGCGCAGCCGCTCTTCAGGGCCTTCGCGCTGCAGCGCCAACAGATCGTACCCGAGAATTTTTTCGGCGCGTGCGTAGAGCTCGGCGGCGGCGGGGTAGCGCTGCGCGACATCGACCCCCATGCCCAACGTCTGCGAACCCTGTCCGGGGAAGACGGCACCGATGCGCAACGCACTCATGCCGACCACCGCCACGTCACCGCGCCCCATGAGAGCCCGCCGCCGAAGGCGACGAAGACGATGACGTCGTTGTCGCGAACGCGCCCAGCCGCAACGGCCTCCGAGAGCGCGATCGGAATCGACGCCGCCGAGGTATTTCCGTATTCGTGAATGTTGATCACGACGCGGTCGGGACCCATGTTGAGATATTTTGCCGCCGCATCGACAATGCGTTTATTGGCTTGGTGCGGAATGAGCAGGTTGAGATCGTCGCGCGTGAGATGGGCCTTCTGTAACGCCACATCGGTCGCCGCAATCATCTTGGTCACCGCGAACTTAAAGACTTCGCGCCCTTGCATCGAAAGATAATTCTTCCGCGCGGCGAGTTTCTCGGCGTCGATCGGGTTGCGCGAGCCGCCGGCTTCAACGAAGAGCAATTCGGGGCGGCTGCCGTCGGAACCGAGCTCGGAGGAGAGAAACGAATCTTTCTCCGAGGCCTCGAGCACCACGGCGCCCGCTCCGTCGCCGAAGAGAATCGCAGAGCCGCGATCCTCGTAATTCGTAATCGAGGTGAGTGTCTCGGCGCCGATCAAGAGAATGCGCTTATAGACGCCGCCGCGGATGAGCGCCGACGCCGTCGTGAGACCGTAAATAAAACCGCTGCACGCGATATTGATATCGAAGCCCGGTTTGTCGACGCCGCCGAGTCGCGAGGCAACGATACACCCGGTCGCCGGGAAACTGTAATCGGGCGTCACGGTCGCAACGATGAAGCAATCGATATCGCTCGCCTCGAGCCCGGCGTGTGCGAGCGCTTTGCGCCCGGCCGCGACGGCAAGATCGCTCGTCGCTTCGCCGGGGGCGACCCAGTGGCGCCGCTTCATGCCGGTGCGCGAAACGATCCACTCGTCGGAGGTATCGAGCCAGCCCGCGAAATCTTCGTTGGTGACCACGCGTTCGGGCGCATAATGCCCGACGCCCGCAATACGAACTCCGGTCAACGACACTTAGTCGTGTGAGTGGCCGGCGTGTTCGTCGCGGACTTCAACCACCGTGCGGCCGTCGTAGGTTCCGCAATGTTCGCAAACGAAATGCGGACGCTTCGGCTGGCGGCACTGCGAGCAGGCCGTCGTCGTTACCGGGTTGAGCTTCCAGTTCGCGGCGCGACGGCTACGCGTCTTGCTGCGAGGGGTTTTCCATTTTAAGTTCGCCACGTTTTTCTCCAGTTTCGCACGAGCATGCGCCCGAGTTCTTATTCATCCCGCAGACTCCACAGAGCCCCCGGCAGTCTTCGGAGCAACGCATCCTCATCGGAAGCGCACCGAGCAGCACCTGCTGCGCCAGATCCGCGATATCCAATCTTCCGCCGAGAAGGACGTTTCCTTCGCCGAAGGGATCGTCCTCGCGACCGACGCGCGGGTTGATACGCTCGTCGATTACAACCTGCATCGGCCGCTCGACCTCGTCGAGGCAGCCCACGCACGCAGCGCTCACCGTGCCCGCCGCTTCCCCGGTGAGGTGCAGCAGGCCGTCGGTGGCCTGAACCTCGAGGTGCACGCGAACGGGCCCAACGAACGAGATATCCTCGAAGGGTTCTAAGGGGACCTCGTCATCGATGAGGATCCGCTGGCGGCTTCCCGCGAGGAGGCCGGAGAGATCGACGGAGTGCGAGCGAGCCAAAGAAACCTGCGCCTTGCGTTGGGAAGGCCCCGCCGAGGCGGGGCCCTTTGGTACAACCAGCTTATTGTAGAGGCGGGCCGCGCTCTTGTCAAACCGAGCGTTCGTCGCAGAGGGGGGCTGCTATGACCGCCCTCTCGGCTACTGCCGCTTCGCTCGCCGCCCACGGCGTCGCCTATTCCCTTCCCATCGCCCGGGCCGCCGCCCGCAACGGGCTCGACCCAACGCTGCTCGCCGCGGTCGCCGCCCAAGAGACCGGCGGACCGGGGAGCAACGCCGGGCGCAATATCCTCGGCGACGGCGGGCACGGCCACGGCCTCTTTCAGATCGACGATCGCTGGCATGCCTTCGCGCGCAGCCCTGCAGCCATGGACCCGGCGCAGAATGCCGAGCGGGCCGCCGAGATGCTCCACGGCTTGCTCGACCGCTACGGCGGCGACGAGCGCGCCGCGCTCTCCGCCTACAACAGCGGATCGCCGAGCGCCCGCGGCACGACGACGCGCTGGAGCGACGGCACGACCCTCGGCTACGCCGACTCCGTCCTGCGCCACCAGGCGCAGATCGAAGACGCCCGCGCGGAGCTCCCCGACGCCCTCGGCAGCGTTGGCAGCTATGCCGCACCCATGGATGCGAGCCCCCGTATCCCGCTCGCCCCGCCGCCGACGGCGCAGCACAGCGAGCAGCCCTGGCTCGACGAACTCGCCGCCGAGACCACCGCCTCCACCCCCACCTCGTAAGGAGAACAATCGTGGCTTTTCTACCCGCCCTCGCCGAAGCCGCCGCACCGGCACTTCTCTCGATCGGCGCATCGGCGCTCGCCGGAGGCGCCCAAAACGGCGCGATGACCGCAATGAACTCGTGGGACGAGAACTTCCAACTCGGCCTCTACGCCTCGCAGATGCAGCATCAGGAGCAGCTCTCGCTGCAGTCGGCGCTCTTCGATGAAGCGACCGCCGAGCGATCGGAGAATATGCGCGAGGTCAACACGCTGCGCAACGTGGAGATGCAGCAGATCAAAGCCGACAACGACATCACCAAGAAGTTCATTCAGTCGATCTCGGCATGAAGGCGACACCGACCCAGGTGCGGGGAGTCGGCACGCCGGCTCCCGCCGCCACCCCAACGCTCGAGAGCGACGCGGTCGCCGCCGAGCACCAAGCGGCGCTCGATCAAGCGTCGTTGCTGGCGATGCACGAACAGTTCGATGAGGTCACCGCCGTGCGCTCGGAGCAGATGCGCGAGAGCGATGCCCTGCAGAGCCTGCTCATGGCCGAGCTCAAAAACGCCGACGAGACCCTCAAGAAATGGATCGCGATGATCTAGCGGAAAATCGGGAGGGAGGGAGTTGCGCGATGTGCTATACTCCCAAACCGTCGGGCCATTAGCTCAGTTGGTTAGAGCGCATGCTTGATAAGCATGAGGTCCCTGGTTCGAGACCAGGATGGCCCACCATCACTCGACCCCGAAAGCCTCGGGGTTTTTTATTTTCCCCGGCGACCGAAGAGCCGCATGCGAAAAACCGAATCGGGTATAGTCCGTGTGACGGAGAGTCACCCACACGCACCGTCAAGGAGGATCCCGTGAAAAGCAGAGCACTCGCCTTATCCCTCACGTTCGCACTCGCAGCCTGCGGCGGCGGTGGAAGCAGCGGCGGCATGGGTTCGCTGCCGAGCTCCGGCACATCGCAACTTTCGGTGACGATGATGGATGCACCGATTCAACTCAGTGGCATCACCGTGACGGCAGTGAATCTCGGGATCGACAAGGTCGAAGCGGTCGGGAACGGGAGCGCCGCAACCGTCTTACAATCGTACTCTTCGCCGAACGTGGTGAATATTCTCAACTACACATCGACGGCGAATGCGTTGAATTTCTCGGGCACCATTCCCTCCGGGCGCTACCAACAAATTCGGTTGCTGCTCGACACGGCGACGACCACGATCTCGTACACGCAAAACGGCACGACCTACACCGATGTCCCCTTGACGGTTCCCAGCGCGACGCAAGGAGGCTTCGGGAACGCGACCTCGACCGACTCCGGCGACGGCGCCGGCACCGCCGGTGTGAAGGTGAACGTTTCGCTCGACGCACAGGCTGGAACGACCTACGGTTTCGTGCTCGATTTTAATGCCGGACAATCGATCGTTGATACCGGCGGCGGAAACTTTGTCATGAAACCCGTGATCGTCGCCACGGCGGTCGCGCAATCGGGCTCGCTCTCCGGCACCGTGCTCAATCAAGCCGGCACTCCGGTCACCTCTGCCGAGGTCGAAGCGACGCAGAATGGTACGGTGATCAATGCGGGCATTACCGACGCCAACGGCAACTTCACCATCGATGCGCTCCCCGCCGGCAGCTACACGCTGATTGTGGAAAATAGCTATACTACGCAAGCGGGCGCGCAAGTGACGGCAACCGGCAATGACGCGGCTGTTGGAGTGACGCTGACGGTGACGACTGCCGCGACGGTGACGGTCGGGCAAACAACGGTGGTGCCGACGATCGTCGACTAGCGAGCGGAGCTGCGGCAAACGCATGGTGGAGACGACAGGATTCGAACCTGCGACATCCTGCTTGCAAAGCAGGCGCTCTACCAACTGAGCTACGTCCCCGTCGCGGCGCACGAGGGTTGGCCCCCGGCAGCGGATTCTCCTCTCGGCGACCGTTGAGGAATTCCGCGCATCGCGAAGGACTCTGGCTGGGCGGCGTGAAGAGAACGCGCCGCACCTTGGGGGGCATAGCTCAGTTGGTAGAGCATCACGCTGGCAGCGTGAGGGTCAGGAGTTCGAGTCTCCTTGCCTCCACCAGAAATCGCCCGATTCTTCGGGCGTTTTTCTTTTCAGCAAGCGATGCAGCGTAACGACTTCGTCGCACGTGCGTACGCCTGCAATCGCCGGTCGCGCGTCATCAGGCTCGCGCCGTAGGCAATTGCGGTGGCCACCAGCATGCGGTCCGCTGGGTCGGCGTGCATCGGCTGACCGAGCATCGCCGCCTCCGCTGCGATCGTCGGTGAGAGGGGCGCCGTCACCACGCCGGGCAGCGCGAAGAGTTCGCGCACGTAGGTATCGACCGATACCGTGAGGTTCAAACGCCCCTTTTCGACGAGCATCGCCACCTCCCACGCCGAGATCGGCGAGAGCAAGAGACGCCCATCGCGCGCCGCAGCGTCGATGTTCCTGCGACAAGTGGAGTGCAGCGTTCCATCGGCGGCCCAAATCGCGGCGTGCGTATCAAGCAAAATGGGGGTCATCATTCTCCCACGGCACTCCGATCGGCTCGACGATCTCCCCGACACTCACGACGCGGCCGCGAAGCGCGCCGCAGAAGACCGCGCCGGCCACATGCGCCGGAAGCAGACGCGCAACGGGTCGGCGATGTTTCGTAATCACGACTTCCAAGCCGGAGCGTTCGACTTCGTCCATGATTTCCAGACATCGCGATTTGAATGCAGCCGCGCCGATCGTTCGCGACCCGAGCAGCAGCAGCGAGACCGGTTTCGATGCGTTCGTGTTTTTCTGTCTGGTCATACTATATGACCATGCTAGCAAAATGGCCGACGTGCAGCAATCGGATCGCCCCCCGGCCGTAGGAGGCTGCGGTGGCGGGCGCGTACCCCCTGCAGGCGGAGGGTGCTGGTCGATCGCGCCGCGGATGCGGCGAGGAAAGTCCGGGCTTCAGCGGGCAGGATGCAGGCTAACGGCCTGTCGGGGTAACTCGAAGGAAAGTGCCACAGAAACATACCGCCGTCGGCGCGAGCCGCCGGTAAGGGTGAAATCGTGAGGTAAGAGCTCACGGAGGACTACGGTGACGTAGCCTCGCGGTAAACCCCATCCGAAGCAAGACCGCTCGATACCTGTCGCTTGCGGCAGGCGGGTCGCCCACCCGGCTCGAGTTACGTTGCACCGAGGTGCGCGGTGACGCGCACCCCAGAGAGATGATCGTCGCCTGCATGAACTGCAGGTACAGAATCCGGCTTACAGGCACGCCTCCGCACGCGCAACCTCCAGGGTCGCCGCTGCGTTGGTACGAAAAGAACCCTTCCCTCCCCGCAATCCAGCGTTAGGACCCAAGATGAGCGAGCAGACCTTTACCCCCGAAATTACGGTCGATCAGGCCTTCAAGATGCATGCCGGTGCGCGCCGCGTCTTTGCGCGCTTCCACCTCGGCGGCTGCAGCAATTGCGCGATCAGCGAATCGCACACCATCGGCGCCGTCAGCGAAGATTACGGCATACCGCTGCCGATGCTGCTCGACGCGCTCAACGCGCTCTGGGATCAAGGCTCGCTCGCGATCGGTGATAAGGTGCGCATTCCCGAGGAACTGCGCGCAAAAATTCCCCAGCTTGCAAATGTTCCGGAGAGCGGCACGATCGTCGGGGTCGAGAGCGGCGCCTATACCGCCGAGTTCGGTGAAGTGCGCTTGCAAGGGCTCGCCGAGGATTTCATTCCCTTCGAAGCCGGCGCCGAGAAGGCTCCCGCCTAACCCCGCGCGGCGGCGCCGCTATTTCAGCGGCCGGCGCGATTCGAAGCCCTCGTTCTCGCCATGCCAGTGCGCAACGAGCGGCTCGCCGAACTTCCAGCAGAGCCAGATCGATTCGCCCTGACGCTCGCTGGGAAAATCGATCAGACCCAGGTCGATGTCCTTCACCACACAGCCGAAGTGCTCGATGCGGTGGATCAGCCGGATGATCTCGATCTTCATCTCGCCGAAACGCGGCGTGGGGAGCGTCGAATGCGGACCGGCGAGGCGGTTGCGGCTCGGCCCGACGCGCAACTCGGGGTTCGTCGCGAGCAGGTTGATCGCCAGCTCGCGCCGCAAGCGCAAGAGCTCCTCAACGAGCGGTTCGATTTTAGCGATGAGGGCGTTTGCCTCGCGCGGAGAAAACAACGACATGCCGACTCCTGCATCACGATTTCCCGAGCTCCACCTGGTCATCGCCGCGGGCCTCTCCGGCGCCGGGGTCACGCAGACGCTCAAGATCCTAGAAGATATCGGCTTCGCCTGCGTCGCCCAACTTCCCGCCGATCTTCTCGACGCGACGCTCGAGCATTTTCACCAACGCGGCACCAACCAGGTGGCGCTCTCATTTACGCTTCCCGACGGCGAAGTCGCCGCGTTCGTCGCGCGTATCGATGCATTGCGCACGCAGGTCGCTCGGCTCGACGTCCTCTTTCTCGAGGCCGGAGAGCGCGCGCTGATCGGGCGCTTTAGTGAAACGCGGCGCCGCCATCGCCTCAGCCTCGGCGTGACGCTCACCGAAGCGATCGAACGCGAGCGGACGGCGCTCGCACCGATTCACGATCTCGCGACCACGACCATCGAGACCGACGCGATGACGCTCTCGCAACTACGCGCCCGCGTCAGCAACGCCGTCGGCAGCGAGCTCGGTGGGGCGCTCGACGTCACGTTTCTCGCGTTCGGTTTCAAGTACGGCTTACCGCCCGAGCTCGACCTGCTCTTCGACGTGCGCTTTCTCGCCAATCCTAATTACGATCCCGAATTACGCGAACGCCTTGGAAGCGATCCCGCGGTCGCAAAATTTATCGAAGGCGACGAAACCCTCGAACCCTTCCTCGAGCGCGCGCGCGACCTCATCGCCTTTCTTCTTCCGCTCTATCGGCGCGAAGGGAAGACCCGCGTCACGATCGGCATCGGCTGCACCGGTGGCCGACATCGATCGCTCTACGTCGCGCACCGCCTGAGCGAGGCCTGCACGCAGAGCGTCGCCGGCACGGACTGCAATGTCGCAGCGCGGGATATCGGCCGATAATGCGTTCGCGAATTCTCACCGGTGCGCAATGGATTCTTCCCGGCTTCGGCATCAAACGGTGGATGTTCGTCGCGCTGATCGGCCTGTTTTTTATTCTCGACGCCGCCAATCGTATCGTCGTTGCATCCGGGGTGCACATCCGGATCGATGAAATGCTCGACGCGTTCGTCGTCGACCTTATGCCGCCGTCATTCCTCACCACCGCCTTTATCGCCATCGGCATCACCATGATGGCGCTCGGACTCTATTTTAGCGTTCGTGCCGTCGCGCGCTCGGCACGCGAACCGCGCACCGATCCGTTAGGGCGCCTGCGCCGCTTTAAGCTCGCGCAGGGCTACAAGGTCGTTGCGATCGGTGGCGGCACCGGGCTCTCAACGCTGCTCCGCGGGCTCAAGACCCATACCAGCAATCTCACCGCCGTCGTTACCGTCAGCGACGACGGCGGTTCCTCCGGGCGGCTGCAGAAAGAGCTCGGCGTCCTGCCTCCGGGAGATATACGCAACTGTTTGGTCGCTCTCGCCGACGATGAAGCGTTGGTCACCGACCTCTTTCGCTACCGTTTCGCCGACGGCGAGGGGCTCGAGGGGCATTCGTTCGGCAATCTTTTTATCGCGGCGATGACCGGTATCACCGGCAATTTCGATAGCGCGATTAAAGAATCGAGTCGCGTTCTCAGCGTTATCGGGCGCGTGCTTCCATCGACGCTGCGTTTTGCGACGCTCTGCGCCGAGATTGCCGATGGGAAGATTCTGCGCGGAGAGTCGGAGGTCGGCAAGAGCCCGAGCCCAATCGCGCGGCTCTTTCTCGATCCTGCCGATGTGAAGCCGCTCGAGGAAGTCATCGAAGCGATTCGCGCCGCCGACGCAATCGTTTTGGGCCCGGGCTCGCTCTTCACGTCGATCCTCCCCAACCTTTTAATCGAACGCATCGCCACCGAGATTGCGGCGGCTCATGCCGTCAAAATCTACGTCTGTAACGTGATGACGCAACCCGGCGAGACCGGGGCGATGAGTGCCTCGCAACATGTCGCAACGCTCCAACGATATGGCGGCGTGAAGATCTGCGATTATGCACTGGTGAATGCGCAGCGGCCGCGTCGCCTGCTCGACCTCTATGCCGTCGAGGGACAGTTACCGGTCGAGAACGATGAATCAGCGATTCGCGCGCTTGGCGTCGAACCGATCGTTGCGGCGGTGATGAGTGAATCGGAGCACGTTCGTCACGATCCCGAACGCCTCGCGCAAGCAGTTATCGAGACGATCGATCAGGTGGTGGCGAAGCGGGCGTCGTTGTTCCGGGGCTCGCCGACGTCTTCTGCACGCTGAGGCGAACGACGATTGCGCGCGGCTTTCCCGGTATCGCGCTTCCGCTGGAACTCAGCGTCGTGTAACCCGGTGCCTGCACCGTGTAGTCGAAATCACCGGTCGGAATCTTCGCAAACGTAAAGTGCCCGGCAGCGTCGCTCGTCGCCGTAAGGACGGTGTCGACGGTGACGATCGCTCCGGCGATCGGCTGATTCGTCGCCGTATCGATCACCGTTCCCGTGAGCGATGCATAGGATGCCCCCGGAGGCAGCGCCCCGTCGTTACATCCGCCGAGGATCGCTGCGATTGCAAGAAACGCGAAGCCGCGCAGGAGAGCCTTCATCCCCGATGGATTATCGCGTCGCATCGCGCGCCCCTGCGCGGCGGTGGGGACGCAGGCAGCGGGCAGCCACAGTAAGAAGCCCGGAGCGCTATGCAAAGCCCATCGATCGACTCCGCTCTTCGGCCCGATTACTGCGCCGACGCCCTCGCCGCCATCGGAAACACGCCGCTTGTCCGTCTCAACAGCGTGACCGACGGCGCGCGCTGCCTCGTCCTCGCCAAGGTCGAGTACATGAACCCCGGCGGCAGCATCAAAGACCGCCCGGCGGTCGCCATGCTCGAAGCCGCGGAGAAAGCAGGGCTGCTGAAGCCCGGCGGGACGATCGTCGAACCGACCAGCGGAAACACCGGCAGCGGCCTGGCGATGGCCGCGGCGATCCGCGGATATCGTTGCATCCTCGTCATGCCCGACAAAATGTCGCGCGAGAAAATCGACCTCCTCAAAGCCTACGGCGCCGAGGTCGTCGTGACCCCGACCAACGTTCCCTCGGATTCCCCCGAGTCGTACTATGGCGTCGCCAATCGCCTCGCCGCGGAGATCCCCGGCGCGTTCCAACCGAATCAATTTCACAACCACCATAATCCCGATGCGCATTACGCGACGACCGGCCCCGAGATTTGGGAGCAGACGCGCGGTACGCTGACGCATTTCGTCGCCGGAATCGGCACCGGCGGCACGATCTCCGGAACGGCGCGTTATCTCAAAGAGCGCAACCCGAAGATCCATGTTATCGGCGCCGACCCGGAGGGTTCGATCTACTCCGGCGATACGCCGCGTTCGTATGCCGTCGAAGGCATCGGGATGAACTATCTCCCCGAAACCGTCGATTTGAAAGTGATCGACGAGATGGTTCGCGTCTCGGACCGCGATTCGTTCCTCATGGCGCGCCGCATCACACGCGAAGAGGGCTTGCTCGTCGGTGGTTCATCGGGAACCGCTGCCGTCGCCGCGATTCAACTCGCGCGCTCGCTTCCTGAAGACGCCGTCGTCGTGGTCATCTTCCCCGACTCCGGGCGCGGATACATGTCGAAGATCTTCAACGATGAATGGATGATCGCCAACGGCTTCCTCGCCGATGGGAAACGCCGCGCAACGGTCGCCGATGTCCTGCGTAGCAAAACACCGCTTCCCCCGATGATCGTGCTCGACGAACGCGAGACGGTGCAGCGCGCTTTAGATATTCTGCGCAAGTACGAGATCTCGCAGATTCCGATCATGCGCGGTCGCGAGCAGATCGGCAGCGTCAACGATGTCGCGGTGATGCAGGCGGTCTTCGACCGCAGCGATATCGTGCATCGGCAAGTCGGCGAGGTCATGGGGCGCCCCTTCCCATCGCTCGATAGTACCGAGCCGCTCGAGAGCGCCTATAAACTGCTCACGCTGGCAAACCATGCCATCGTCGTCACCGATGCCGACGAACCCGTCGGCGTCGTCACGCGACAAGATATTATTACGTTTCTTTCCGGTAGCCCCGAGGCGGCAGGGTAACGCGCCTTCATGAAATTCAGCACCCGAGCGATCCACGTCGGCCAAGAGGCCGATCCGACGACCGGCGCGACGATCGTGCCGATCTACCAAACCTCGACCTACACGCAGACGGCGGTCGGCGAGCACCGCGGCTTCGATTACAGCCGCACCGTGAATCCGACGCGCAGCGCGCTCGAAGCGCAGTTGGCATCGCTTGAAAATGCGCGCTATTGCAGCGCCTTCTCCAGTGGTATGGCCGCGACGGCGGCGGTCTTGAATCTCTGCAGCGCCGGCGACCACATCGTGGTGACCGACGATCTTTACGGCGGAACCTACCGCCTCTTCTCGCGCGTTTTAGAGCGTTACGGCATGTCGTTCACCTACGTCGATATGAGCGACCTTGCAGCGGTTCGCAGCGCGATTCGGGAAGAGACGAAACTGATCTGGATCGAGACGCCGACCAATCCGTTGCTCAAGATCGTCGACATCGCTGCGATCTGCGCGCTGCGCGACCGCGAGCGTACGATCGTCGTCGTCGATAACACCTTCGCTTCACCGTATTTTCAGCAACCGCTCTCGTTGGGAGCCGACGTCGTCGTGCACTCGACGACGAAGTATATCGGTGGGCACTCCGATGTCGTCGGGGGAGCGGCGATCACCGACCGATCGGATCTGCACGAATCGATCAAGTTCCACCAAAATGCCGTCGGCGGCGTACCCGGGCCGCACGATGCGTGGCTCACGATGCGCGGTGCAAAGACCTTGGCGATCCGCATGCGCGAGCATGCCGCGAACGCTGCGCGCGTCGCGGAGTTTCTCGACGCGCACGACGAAGTCGCGCGCGTCTATTACCCGGGATTAGCGAGCCATCCGCAGCACGCGATTGCGAAGGCGCAGATGAGCGGATTCGGCGGCATGCTCAGTTTCGTGCTCCGAGGGCCCGTCGAGCGCGCCTTCGCCTTTGCCCGCGAAACCAAGCTCTTCAGCCTTGCAGAATCGCTCGGCGGCGTGGAATCGCTCCTCTGCCATCCCGCGCGCATGACGCACGGTTCGATTCCGAAGGAAGATCGCGAGCGACGCGGCGTGACCGACGGACTCTTGCGCCTTTCAGTCGGCATCGAAGATTGCGACGATCTCATCGCCGATCTCCGGCACGCAATCGAGCGGAGCGCTCGCGCCTAGAACGGGCGATTTACCGGATAGGCAACCGCGCTCGCACCGGCGAGATCGCGCTTGGCCTGTCGCTCGCTGAGGTTGCCGGCGCGCGCCTCCTCCGAGAGCACCACACCGCGAACGCCGTCATACCAAACGTACGCGTACGAGCGCATCTGCGAGAGACCCTCTCCGGTATTCACTTTGATCCAATACGCCGGCATGCCGTTGACGAGCACCGCATGCCGTCGATGAACGAAGGCGCCGTTCGAATTCCCGCGGAGTTCGTCGATATACGTTGCATAAAAACCGCGCAGCGATCCGTGCGAAAAGCGCTCGAATGAAATCGAAATAATCTGCGCATTGCGTTTGCCCGGATTGATCCCCCAGATGGCGACCGGCGTCATATGCTTGGCGAGCTGGTACGGCACCTGGCGCATACCGATCAATACGACGCCGACCGGGGCGACGTAGTGCATCGCGGGGTCGTTATAGGTTCGCTGATCCAACGTTGCCGGTGGCGGCGAAGAGAGCGTAGCGCCCGCGGGTGCGTAAGCGACAACGAGCAGGGCAACCAGCGCGAAAAAACATCTACGAAAGATCAACGGTCGAGTACCTCGAGAAGGGCGGCAAATGCGCCGATATAGCGCTCGGTAGTGTTGCGATGGCCGCCGGAAAACTCCTCGCTGCGAACGGCGACGCCGTTCTCGCGCAAGCGCCGCGCGATGGTGCGCGCGGCAATATCGAGCCCATATTCGTCGCGGCGCCCCGCATCGAGGTAGCAAAGCGATAGTTGCGCGATCGCGGAGATCCGTTCCGGACCGTACTCCGCCGGATCGAAGGCGAGCCAGCGGGCAAAGACTTCGTCATCGATCGCCCCGGTCGCGCGATCGAAGGGAAGATCCACATCGAACGGGCGTTTCGAGCGCGGCGAGTATGCCGCAGCACACGCCAGGATGAAGAGCGTCGAAAAATCCTCGCTGCGTCGCGACGGATCGCGTTCGAATACCTCAAGAAATGCTTCGAGATCGCCGTGATGGCGCTCGAAGCTGCGTTGCGCCGCTGGGAACAGCATCGGCATCGTCATGCGAAAATATCCGTCCCCCGCGATCGATGCCAGCGCTGAAAAACGCTCCGGATACTGCGCGGCGAGATGAAATGCGCCGAATCCGCCCGAGGATTTCCCAACGATTGCGCGGGCGCTTCGACGAACGATCGTCCGGAAGCGGCGATCGATTTCATCGACGATTTCAACGGCGACATGGTGGGCGACGTTGCCGTTCTGGATCGAGTCGACGTATTGCGAACCACCCAAACGCGTCGCGCCGTCAACGAAAACCAGAATCGCCGGATGCAGCGATCCATCGAGCATCGCCGCATCTGCCTGCTGAACGAGATTGCGATCCCACGGGCCGGCGGAGAGCACTTTCAATAAACTCGATCCGTGTCCGTGCAGGCAATAGATCGTGGCGTAGCGTTGCGAGCCCAAGCGATCGTATCCCGGAGGCAGGTAGACGCCGATGAAGCGATCGGCGGGTGCATCGAGCACTCCGTGCGCGAGCCCCTCCGAACGGAGCGTGCAAATCTCGAGATCCCCTCGCAGGCCGAGCATCTCGCTCCACATTTGAATCGACACCCTTCCCTCTTTCGCGCGAGGTACGCGGCTTCCTCACCCGAAGAGGCGAGCATGCCGTCGCTCCGCCGCTGGGCGCCCTTCGCGCTCTCGATCGCGCTCATCGGTGCGCTTGCCCCGCATCAGCTCGGCTGGCCGATGCACCGGCGCGGAATCCAGCGCTTTCTCTACGCCGCTTCCTTCTTCTACGAACGGACGCCGCGCGCACAATGGGCGCACGACCTCCGCGCCTATCGAATGATGGGCATCAATACGATCGATCTCTACATCCCCTGGAACTTCCAGGAGCCGCGCGAAGGATATTTCGATTTTACGGGGCGCAGCAATCCTCGCCGCGACATTCGCGCCCTCTTTGCGCTTCTTGCCGCCGATCGGTTCCGCGTTATCGTTCGGCCGGGCCCGGTGATTCGCAACGAGTGGCGGAACGGCGGTTACCCGGCCTGGCTGCTCGTGCATCGTAGCTATCGAATGCCGCTCCACGATATTTTGCAGGGGCGCTATCCCGCGACCGCTACGCTCCAGAACGCTCACGCCGATGCCGCCGCGCGCGAATGGCTCGCCAACCATACGCATCGTGCCGCCGTACATCGCTGGTTTCATGCGCTCTTTTCTACCATTGCGCCATGGTCGCAGATCGTCGTCGCAATCGCACTCGACGATGATCAAGGTGCCTACATCGATAACGACACGTGGCCCGCGCCGCATTGGCACGCCTATATTCGCTGGCTGCGCGCGGCGGTGCGACGCGAGGTCGGGCCGAATGTGCCGCTCTTTATCAATACCTATCAAACGAAAGTTCCCGCGGCGACCGGCGCGTGGGATTGGGGGAATTGGTATCAAAGCGATGCCTATCGCATCGGAACCCACGATCTCGCGCAATTGATTTTTTCGACGGCACTGCTGCAAACGCAGCCCCACCGAGCCGTTATGCAGAGTGAATTTCAAGCCGGATGGCTCCAGGGTGCAAATGAGACCCAGCCGCGCCCGGCTGCGCCGGAAAACACCACGATCGCCCTGCACCAACTGCTGCAACTCGGCGCGCATGCGATCGTGAACTTCCCGGTGCAAGACACGATGAACCCGGCCGGTTGGGAAGCGCCCTGGGCAAATGCGCTCTATGCCTGGGATGCAGCCCTTGCACTCGACGGGAGAAAGCAGGCGCGGTATGCGCCGACTGCCGCCTTCGGTAGGTTGGTGCGTAAGGCCGGTGCGCGCTGGCTCGCGCATTTGCGACCGGTGGCAAATGTCGCGGTCGCCTGGCCGGTGAGCGCCTATCGTTCGCGCAACGTCGATAACGCTCGCGTCGCGGCCTTCGCGGCGGCGACGATCCATGCGTTCATGCAATGCCGTGCGTTGCACCTTACCTGTCGTGCCGTCGACCTTCGCTTCGCTGCACCCGGTACGCTCGCGCGCTATCGCGAGCTCGTGATTCCACCGATCGCCGACGAAGCCACGATGCTCCCGGCGATTCGCAACCGTTTGCAACGCTACCGTCAACTCGGCACGCTCGTACCGTCGCCACGCATCGACCGCGCGCGCGGCGTCACGCCGACGAACGGCGACGTCGAGGACGCAACGCTCTTGCTCGGGCCGCATCGTCGCTCTGCGCTCTTCGATCTCTTCAACCTCTCGCGTCAGGCGCGCAGGATTCCGCAGTTGACGCTCGCGCTCGGATCGGCGCACGTCACGATTCGCGCGCGCACGCTCGCTGCAGGCAGCGCCTGCGATTGGCGCCTCGATCGCATCGACGCATCGACGGCGCAGATTGCGTGGGTGCTCTGCACGCAGCGGCTTCCCACGCGACCAATGAACGCCGATAACGATCTGCATGCATTGATCGCAGCGATCCGTTCCGACGGAACGCCGACCTACGTTTTACGCAATGCGCATCTTCGGTTGATCGTGAGCGCCGATGCCGGTGCGCGCTCCTTCGTGCTCGAAGATCGCCGCGAGCACCGCAACCTCGCTACAAGTATCGGCCTCTTCCGCGATGATGTCGCAGCACCGCTGCCGCCCTCGAAGCGCGACTATATCGCGGCATTCACGCATCCGTTTCCAGCGGGAACCTTCAACCGCGCCTATCGCTGCATCGACCGCAGCAGTGCCGCAGCGCAGGTGCTCCTCTGTCGCTATCGCGCGCCCGACCTCGCGAAGCGCTCGGTCGCCTTTACAAAAACCTTCATCTTGGATCCGCGGCGCGCGCTGCTGCGCGTACTCTTGGATTGCTCCACGCGTTGCGTTTCGATCGACGCCTTCGCTGCCGGCGGCGACGAGCGTATCCGCACCTTCGGCGGTACGCGCCTCACCGTTCCGAGCCCGGCGGGCAGCCGGCTCGTTGAGCTACGGTATCGAGGGCACGCCGAAATCGATATCGCGCTTCCAGGAGCGCCGTAGCGCGACGCGAACCATCCGCCCTGCCGATGCCCGGGGAAGTGGCGGAATGGCAGACGCAGCCGCCTCAAAAGCGGCCGAGGCAACTCATGTGGGTTCGAGTCCCACCTTCCCCACCAGATTCCCCTCGTAAAATCGCCCTAAAACCGCCCGACTGACCACATACTGATCACGAGCGGCGCACTTGGCTTTCTTTGCCGAGACGCTTGGCGCATTCGGGGTGATATTGCACGAAGGGCCCAGGGACGATCTCGCGCGTCTGCGCACCCTCGAACGGCGCAACATTCGTAAAAGAATACTCAGGAACGCACCCATCCGGGTAGCACGTGCGCTCATACGGGCAGTCGGGCGCAGCGCAGGGAAGAGGAACGCCGTTCTTGTCCTTGGCTACCATTCCCTGAAGAAGGTGCTTCTCTACGTCTTCCATACGGGCGAAGTTCTACAGCGTAAAAAGCGCGCCTTGGCCTGTGAAACTACGAAAGCCGCGTCCCTGCGTTCCACGGCTTCCCGCCATTTCGGCCCGAAGAGTTTTAGAATCCGTCGATAGAGTCCCCGGAGACTTCGATTGCTCCACCCAGAATCGGTTCGGTAGCGTTCCCTATGGCAGTCGGGCAGAGTTTGGCGATATTCCCCGAAGCGGTCTTAAACAGCAGGATGCTGTTGAAAGAGTAATCCGGCAGCATCGTGCCAACGGTCGCCAGGGGAATACTCGTAAAAGTATTTGACCATTGAGAGGCTGAGAAATCTGAGCAAGGCGTTGCGCTGTTAAATAGTACGCCGCCGTAAGGTGTATGCAGGACGGCTTGCGTTCCAGCGACCCACGGAGCCGAGCATTGAGGCGCGGTGTAGGTTGCATAAATGTCGGCGTTCGAGGGGCTGGAAGCAGCGACCCACGTCGTGCCGTTCCATGTAGCGCCCTGCATATCGTTGGTGTAAAGCATCTCGCAGTCAATATCGATGCCCCGATATTCGTAGACGGGCGTTGTCGGTGCTTGGCTGACCGGAGCCCCAATGGTCGCCGTTACCGTTCCCGCGGCTTGCGTATTCTCGGCGGCGTTCGAGCCGGATACGTTTATCGCCCCGACAACCCCAGGCTGCGGGGTGACACCGGGAGCAGGCGTTGCAGTCGGCACGAGGTTCGGCTGCACTCCGTTGACTGAGAATGTTACTTGCGGCGCGGCGCTCGGCATTGGTGACACGATTGCAAGAGCCGTACCACCGACCGCGTCATCCGGCGATCCCATAAACTCCCCGTTCGGGGCGTTGGGCGAAATAATCATAATCGGCGCGGGCGAAGGGTTTGCGCTTAGCGGGTCGCGCCAATCGAGCGACTGCGTTGAGGCCCCGACTGAGAGCGTGGGGACGCCGCTCTGCGCCCCAGCGAGCGCGCCCTTGAACACGATTTGAGATTGATACGAAACGGGCGCGGGAGTTACCGGCACGACTCCGCTCCCGCTTCCTGACGATGAGCCGCCGCCTCCGCAGGCGACGAGCGCGCAACTCAGAGCAAACGCGGCAAAAAATGTAGATTTCATGGATTCGCGATCCTCCTACCGTCGCCCATTTTAGCACTTTACGATGGGCCGTGCCCATGGCAACGCATTCGCCCACCCCGTCGCGAGTCGATTGCGGCCTAGGTTCACCCCCGCGAGGCTTCGGTTTCCCCACCATCGCAAGCCCTCCCGACGATCGTCGGTGAGGCTGCATACCCTCAATAGTCGCGAGCAGCCGGAACGCTGCGCACGTGCGTGGAACGGTGAACATCCATGATTCTGCGCTCCCCTCGTTTCGAACCCCATCCCCTTCGCGGCGAAATCACCGTACCCGGCGATAAATCGATCTCCCACCGCGCCCTCATTCTCGCCGCGGCGTCGGGCAGCGCAACGCGCATCGAGAACCTCAATCCCGGCCGCGATCTGCACGCAACGGCCAACGCTTTGCAAGCACTCGGAGCGAAGATCGCACGCGACGACGACGCTTACGTGGTAACTGGCGGCGCGCTTCACGATCCGGTCGCCGATATCGATGCGATGAATTCCGGCTCGACGGCGCGCATGCTGCTCGGCGTCTGCACCGGTGCGGGAATTCGCGCACGTTTCGTTGGGGATAGCTCGCTCTCGCGTCGTCCGATGGAACCGGTCGCCGCTCACCTACGCGCGCTCGGCGCGCGCATCACGAGCGCCGACGGCAAACTCCCGATCTGGATCGATGGGGCGAGCGACGATCGCTCCGCGAAGATCATTCTCGTGCATCCCTCCGCGCAAATAAAATCCGCGCTGCTCTTCGCCGCGCTCTTCGCGCAGAGGCCGATAAAAATATTCGGTGACCGCGAGACGCGCGATCATAGCGAGCGGCTGCTCGCGGCGATGGGCGCGGGAATATCGTGGAATGGGCACGAGATCGATCTCTACGAGCCGACCGTGCGCGGTGGCGAGCAGATCGTCATCCCCGGAGATTTTTCCGCAGCGGCCTTCTTCATCGTCGGCGCGACGCTCGCGCGCGGCAGTGCACTCCTGATTCGCGACGTGAACCTCAATCCGACCCGAACCGGGCTGCTCGATGCACTCGATGCGATGGGCGCGCGGATCGCACGCCGCAACCAGCGCGAGCAAAACGGCGAACCGATCGGCGATCTCTATGTCGAACACGCGACGCTGCATGCAACGACGATCGATACGCAGAGCGCACGGCGCGCGATCGACGAACTGCCGCTGCTCGCCATCGCCGCTGCATTCGCCGACGGGCGAACGACGATCTCCGGCGTTCGCGATCTTCGCGATAAAGAATCCGACCGGCTTGCTGCGATCCATCGCCTTTTGGGTGCCGTCGGCATCGCCGCCGAAGATCTCCCAAACGGCATCGCGATCGACGGCGGCTCGCCGGTTGCATCGGGCATATCGATCGAGACCTTTGGGGACCACCGCATTCAAATGGCAGCGGCGATGCTCGGGTGCGCCGCCGGCCCGATCGCGATCGACTCCGTCGACGAAGTCGACGTGAGTTTTCCCGATTTCTTCGAACGCTTGCAGCGGGTCACGGCATAATGGAAATCTCCGATTACGTCTATTCCGTCCAAGAATTCGAAGCGGAGGCTCGCTATATCGAAGCGCTGATTTGGGATGCCGTCGGGCTACGCGCCGGCGAGCGGATCCTTATCTGCGGCTACGGTGACGAGGCGCGCGCGGTTCGCGCGGCACTCGAACGCGGCGCGACCGTTACCGTGATCGAATCGCGCGATCTTGCAATTGCGGAGTATGCAAATATCGGCGCCACACTCCTGCGCGGCAGCACCTCGGTCATCCCCGCGCGCGATGCGAGTTTCGATCTTGGGCTCGCCTACCACTATCTTCACGAAGTCGACCCGCTCTTCCATTCGCAGATTCTCGGCGAACTCGCGCGCGTTGCCGGGCGCGTTGCCGTCGTCGAACCCGCACCGCCCGCCGACCCGTTAGGGAAACGCATCGCCTCGCTCTACGCGCAAGCAAAACGTACCGCCGGGCTCTTCGAACGCTATCAAAATATCGATCATTGGAAGCGACTCTTGCAGGGCGTCAAAGCCGAGCTCGCTCAACACACCTTCGCATTCGCCAAGGTACCGCCGCCGCAATACTTACGCGACACCGTCGCCTTATTGATCGATACGATGAAAGCTGAAGCGGCTCCCGACGATATCGTCGAAGAGTTACGCGCGATTGCGCGTCGCTCCGATGCGCAGATTCTTCCACCGGTGCGCAACGTGCTCGTCGGCGCTGCCGTCGGCGACCTTCCGGCGCCGCTCTTTACCGCTCGCCCGCCGCTGCTCGAAGAACGACTCGCTGCAACCGCAGCGGCGAGTGCGGCTCCTGCGCCCGCAAAACGCGTCGATATCGGCGTTACGCAGAACGAGGTAACCCCCGAGAACGGCTACGAATTTCCGCCGCTTCCGCCGCCGCCGGTTCCGGCCGAGACGCCGACGATTCGCCCACCGGGTGTCCCGCCGGGCTTTATGGAGTCCTCGCCGACCTTCGTGCCGCCGCCGAGCTTCGTTCCACCGCCGACCTTCGTGCCGCCGCCGAGCTTTGCACCCCCACCGGGAACGGGTTTCGCACCGCCGACGGAAACAGCCGAGGGGCAACCGAGCTTCGGTGCGCCCTTTCCGCCGCCGTTCGCGGTGCCCCCGCAGCCGGGAGCACCGGGATCCGGGGTTGGGTGGCAGTGGGAGCCACCCGATTCAGGGACGAGCGAACCGCCCGCCTAAGCGACGCTTCAAGCGGCGCTCTCGCCGGAGCCGGAGCTCGTACTCTCCGAGGAGCTCGAACTCGCCGCGGATCCCCCTGAGGGGCGCGAATCGGTTACGTAAAAGCCCGAACCCTTGAAGAGAATCGGCGCGGGGTTGAAGACGCGTACGAGCGTCCCGCCGCAGCCGGCACACGGATCGCTGACACGATCGTCAAATCCGTGTCGAATCTCACGAACGGTTCCACAGGAATCACAGCGGTAATCATAGAGCGGCATGCGCTGATTCTAGCGGGTTTGGCACTCCAGGTCAACGACTGCTAAGCGACGAGACTCGCCTCGAGGAGGCCACGGAACTGCTGTGCGGCGCGCTCGAGCAGCGTGGAGACCGTTCGGCCACGGAAGAGGCGGTCGACCGCGGAGCCCATCGCACCGTGGTAGGTCGGGTAGAGCCAGGCCATGCGCAGGCGCGTGCGGCTGCTCTGCCGCTCCAAGCGAAAATCGATGCGACGCCGGGTCGAGTAGGCGCCGACCAGCGTCAGGCAATGGTTACTGACGATCCGCCGAACCTCGAAGAGCTGCTCCTCGTCACGCGGTTCGCCGAGGCGCAAAAGAATCTCATCGCCGACGGCGAGCGCACCTTCCCCCCGCCGCTCGGCACTACGGACCAACGGTAGCCAGACGGGCCACTTCTCGACCGCGCAGAGCAGCGCAAAGGCTTCCTCGGGGATCGCGGGGAGATCGATGGCAGCCTCGAAGTGCGCGCACCCCTGCGGCAGATCTTCGTTCCGATAGACGTCCATGTCCCAGACTTCGAAGGCACATTCAGTAGTACCTGCTTTTGTCGCAGCTACTAGGGATTGCGTTTTGCCGCGTTCAGTGCCCCTCGGGCTCCGAAGGTGAGCGCGAAGGTAACGAGCGCATCGACCCCATGCGTGAGCGCCGCCTCATCGAGGATGAACTCGGCGCTGTGCCCGGAGCGGAGCGCCCCGATCGCTTCGTTCCGAACGCCGAGGCGCATCAGAAGCCCCGGAACCGCCTCGGCGATATAGGCGAAATCCTCACCGCCCATCGTCGGCGCGGCCTCGACGACGTCGACCCCCGTCTCCCGTGCAAGCACGGGTGCGAAGGTGCGCGCGAGCGCGCTGTCGTTGACGACCGGCGGATAGCCGCGGCGCAGATCGAGCTCGGCGCGCGCGCCGTAGCCCTCCGCGACCGACCGCGCGGCTCGTTCCACGCGTTGCGCGAGCGCATCGCGAACGAACGGGTCGTGCGCGCGCAACGTTCCCGTCATCACCACTTCGTCGGCGAGCGCATTATTGCGATAGCCGCCGGCGATCGTACCGATCGTCACCACCGCCGAGGCGAGCGGATCGATCTCGCGCGCGACGATACTCTGCAACGCCGAGACCACCGCAGCGGCAGCGACGATCGCATCGACGCCGGTATGCGGATAGGCGCCATGCCCGCCGCGTCCGATAATGCGGAGCGAGAATTCATCCGCTGAAGCGTTCACCGCCCCCGGCGTAACACCGATCGTACCCGTCGGCAAGCGCACGTCGACGTGCAGCATCGCCGCGCATTCGACGCGCGGGTTTTCGAGCGCGCCTTCGGCGATCATCGGCTCCGCGCCGCCCGGACCTTCCTCCGCCGGCTGAAAGAGCAACACGACCTTTCCGTGCAGATCCGCATGTTGCGCCTGCAGCAGCGTCGCGGCGCCGAGCAACATGGCAACGTGCGCGTCGTGTCCGCAGGCATGCATGACGTCGGGAATCTCCGATGCAAACGGGAGCCCGCTTCGTTCGGCGATCGGAAGGGCATCCATGTCGGCACGCAGCGCAACGGTATGTCCGGGCAACGCGCCGTGGATGACGGCGACAACGCCGGTCGTCGCTGCGCGACGATGCTCGATACCGAGCGCATCGAGTTCGCGTTCGATCAATGCCTGCGTCTCGAACTCCTGAAAACCGAGTTCGGGGCGACGGTGAATCGCTCGCCTCCATTCGATCACGCGAGCGTCGAGGGTAACGCGATCCGCTCTCTTCACGGGGAGAATGTGCGGTACCGGAGGGCGCAGCTCCTCCGCCGAAGAGAGAACCGATGATCGGTGCCGACCTTGCGCTCGCGCTTCTCGTAAACCGCACGGCGATGGCGTATAGCGCCCATCCGCCGACCTATATCACCTATCGCGAGCGAACGAGCGTCACGGTTCCCTCACTTGGCCGATCCCAGGAGATCGACCGGAGCGTCGCGCTGCGAAACGCGGATAATTTTGCCGTTATGCACGACCTTCCGCACGGAGCGACGCGAACCGGCGAAGCGTTCCCCATCATCCCCTATTTCGATCCGTTCTCGAGTTTTACGTTTGCATACTATGCAAACCTCAAGGCGATCTCCATCACGCTCAAACGCGGCGCACCGATCGTTTTCCCCATTCCCGCGCCCGACCCGAACGCCGACGTGTCGGTTCCCTACATCAGTTTTCTCGCGCCGAGCTACGCGCCCGACTCGACACCGACGGCTCTGCACATTTTGATAGCGCCGACGCCGCTCGATACCGGCATGTATCCAAGCGAGGTGCAAGTCGATCCGACGACGGGACTCCCCGCGCATATCGTGTTAAGCGATAGTCACAGCGATATGCGCATCGGGCTCACCTATCGAAGCATCGACGGATACTGGGTCGTCGTTCGCGGGGTCTTCTCCGCGACCGAACATGCTCTCGGCTTCTCCTTCAACGTTCGCGCGGTGACGCGATACGACGAGTTTACCTTCCCGACCACCGCTCCCGATCCGGCGCTTATGGGGACTCCGCGCCCGCAAGCCACGCCTTAACGCGCCCGACGCGTTGCGCGGTCAACCGCGCCAACACGGCATTCTCGCGCAGTTGTTCGGCAGTTGGGCTTACGAACGAGGTCTGCAACGACCCTATCTCCGTCTGCACCCGCTCGCGGAGGCGATCGCGGAGAAAATCGTTGTCTTGGTCGGCATGCGGGCTCGAGGTGAGGCTTGCGCGCAGCGCCGCGATGCGCGCCAACGCTGCGGTGCGCTTCGCGCTCGCTGGGAGCGCCCGGATCCTCGCTTCGCGCACATCGAGGGCGTTGAGGACCGTATCGATCGACGAAAGCATAGCAAAGGCGCGCCGCGTAGCTTGCTGAGCGACGCGATACGCAGCGATCGATGCGTGCATGCGCGGATCGCCGGCAACGATCAGCGGCTGCGAGAACGTCTTGCCGTGGAGCGTGAGCCGGACGGTATAGACTCCCGGCACGACCGAGGCCCCACCGACATAGCCGCGGTTCCAACGCGGTGCGCTCTTCCACGAAACCGGCGGATCCTCGCTGAGATCCCAGGTGACGCGATTCATCCCCGCACCGTTCGGCAGCAACGAGAGATGCCGAACCACCTTGCCCCGTGCATTCTCAATCGAAATCTGCGGCGCTTTTGCGCTCGCCGTCGATTGATAGTACGAAAAGATCGCGCCGTACGGTGCCGATGTGCCGTCGGCACGGGTATTCCACCATGAGACATCGTTGAGGAGATAGGATTTGCGTGGGGCGAAAAACGCAAGCCCCCGGCGTGCCGCGCGCGCAAAACCCTGCAACGCCGAGGCGTCATCGAGAATGTAGAGCCCGCGCCCGTGCGTCGCGACGAGCAGATCGTTGCGCTGCGGTTGTACGACGATCGCGCGCACCGAGACCGCCGGCATGCTACCGTTAATGCGCCTCCAATGCGCGCCGCCATCCCAAGAAGCTTCGATGCCGCGCTCCATTCCGAGATAGAGCAGCCCCGCGGTGCGCGGGTCGACGGTAATACAACGCGCAGGTTCAATCGGCAATCCATTGTCGATCCGCGACCAATGCGCTCCGTAATCGGTCGTTCGGAAAACATAGGGGCGCGCGTCGCCGATCATGTGGTTATCTTCGATCGCGTACGCCCATCCCGGTCGCCGTGGCGAGAGCGCGATCGAGGCAAAGCGCCCGAAGCGCACCGCACCGTGCGGCGTAATATTCGTCCAATGTTTGCCGCCGTCGCGTGTCAGTTGGATGAGTCCGTCGTCGGTGCCGACCCATATCTCGCCCCGCCGCAGCGTCGAAGGCACGATCGTAAGAATCGTATCGCTGGTCTCCGCGCCGGTGCCGTCGAGCGTCAGCCCACCCGTCATCCGTTCGTGCGCGAGATCATGCAGCGTGAGATCGGGGCTCCGAACCTTCCAATGCATCCCGCGATCGGTGGTGGAAAAGAGCACATCTCCCGCCGTGTAGAGTCGATGCGCATCGAACGGGTCGAAGGCGAGTGGCGTCTCCCAATTAAAGCGATACCGTAACTCCGCCGGCGGAACGACATTTTGGTCGCGCATGTACGGCGAGAGATCGCGCGTTGCCCCGTTGCGGAGATCGACCGATTGCAACGTCGTATCGTAATTGCCGCCGGCGGAGGTCGTCCACACGATATTCGGGTCGCTCGGATCCGGAAGGGCCGCCGTGCCGTCGCCACCACCGACGTTGCGCCATGCGCTCGATGAAAAACCGCTCGGATCGGGCATCGCCACGTGCGCGCAATAGATACCGTTATCTTGCAGCGGCACGCAGGCACGATAATTCCAACCGGCGCTGACGCCGACGCGATAGAGTTGCGAGATCGGCAGAACCTTGCGCCAGAGCCACTGTTTGCCGCCGTCGTTACTCATCGCGAGCCCGCCGTCATCGGCTTCAAGCATGCGAACGCCGTCGGCGGAGATCCAAATATCGTGGTGATCGCCGTGCGTTCCGTGCCCGGTAATATGCCAATGCAAGCCACCGTCGGTGCTCTCGGTTAAATGCACCGATACCGACCAAAGATGGTTCTCGTTTTTCGGATCGACGGCGAGATGCGTGAAATAAAATGGACGCTCGTCGATCGTCGAGTCGTTGCTGACATTTCTCCAGTGCGCGCCGCCATCGCTCGTGCGCCAGAGCAGCCCCGCGTGCGATTGAATCAGCGCGTAGATACGCGCGGGATTCGACGGCGCGAACGCCACCGCGATGCGCCCAAGCGGCCCTTTCGGCAGCCCCGGCGCCTGTACGCGTTGCCACGTCGCCCCGCCGTCAATCGAGCGATAGAGTCCGTCGAGCGTGCCGCCGCTCTGCAGGCTCCAGCCGGTGCGGCGCATCGTCCACGCTCCGGCGAAAATCTCCCGTGGATTCTTCGGGTTCATCGCCATGTCGGAGATGCCGGTGCGTGCATCGAGAAAGAACGTGTGACGCCAGGTCGCACCGTTATCGTCGGTGACGTAGATGCCTCGGTCGTTCGTCGCCGCGAACGGATTGCCGAGCACGCCGACGATAACGTGCGTGGGATTCTGTGGATCGACGAGAATCGTCGAGATCGAACTCTGCGGAAGCGCAAGCGAGCGCACCCAACTCGCACCCGCGTTCGTACTGCGATAGAGTCCGTTCCCTAAACTCACGTCGTTGCGCGGGTTCGCTTCCCCGGTGCCGACCCAGATCGTCGCTGCGTTTGCGGGATCGACTGCGACGGCACCGATCGCGCTGACCGGCTCGCCGTCGAAGATCGGCCGAAAGTGCAAGCCACCGTCATCGCTGCGCCAAACGCCGCCGCCCGCACTCCCGACCACCACCAACATCGGATCGAGGTTGCTTCCGGCGACGCTGCTCGCGCGACCACCGGAGATCGCTGGGCCGACCGAGCGCCATGGAATAGATCCTAGAGGCGGGGCCGAGCGACCGCTCGCTGCAAGCGCGACGAGGAGCATCGGGAGCAACACGAACGAGCGTTTCATGCGTTTGCGCTTGGCGACTCGATTGCGAAAACCATCCGCTGCGTACATCCGCGCGCAGCAAAAAGAACGCACCCCAAGCCAGGCCTTTCCCAAAAATCTGGCACCAAACCGAATACGGCAGTCGGAGGCGTACCCATGAAAGAACCCGAACGGTCGGCTAGGCGCTGGCTACCGAGAATCGGCTAACGTCTCGTCGCGCGGTTCAAGCCAACGACATCGCTAGACTTTGGAACGAGGGTTGGCATGGAGCTTCCGGAATCGCTCAACGGCAAAGAGTGGACCCCGGCTACCGCGAGGCGTATGTTCCCACTCCTGGTGTGGTGCGCGCAAAATGGAGTAACAATCACATACGGCCAATTGGACAAAGAACTGCAGCGGCGCGGATGGGGCGACCACGTTATGGAGGTCAAATACGGATCCCCTGCGGGTGCCGTTGGTGATGCATGTCAAGAAATGAGGACGACTCAGGGCGAACGCATTCCGCCCCTAAACGCAATTCTTGTTAATGCAAAATCGGGAATTCCCGGAACTGGTGCTGATTACTATCTCGCATCCTATCTCGGAAAACGCCGTTCAAAAATCGTGACTGACGTGCAACGAAAAGCGATGGCCGAGGAGACGATGGAAGAGGTGTGGCAGTTTCAAAAGTGGGATAGCCTTCTAAAGCGGTATGGATTTAAACCCCTAAAAGGCGGCATTCCCAGCCTGCGCTCAAAAAACAGTCGGCGCGAAAGGCAGCCTGAAAGAAGCTGGTCAAATGAGGCCGAGAGTAAACAACATAAGGCACTAAAGAAGTGGGTTTCGAAAAACCCCGACGTACTTGGACACGACATTCCATATTCTTCCGGCAAAATCGAATGGCAATTTGCATCAGCCGACCGCGTGGACGTTTTGTTCAAACATAAAAAAGGCTGCGCCGCTGTGGAAGTTAAGGCATCGAACGCGAATCTCGCTGATCTAGAGCGCGGCATTTATCAGTGCGTAAAATACCGCGCGCTTCTACGAGCAGAACTAAAAGCCGAAGGTAAAATTCCAAATGGATTATCAATCCTAGTTACCGAGAAAAAACTTCCACCCCGCCTTCGCGTCCTTGCCGATTTACATCGGGTACCCGTAATCGTAGTTCCTGTGAATAGGGCTTAGGCGAGGCGCGTTAAGTTCAGTTCGTTCTAAATTCAATGTCTTGGCGAGTGGTTCTTAGACCGCTTTCGCCCAGACATGCCCATCAACTAGTTTCACCCGTTTCGACAGCAGCGATGCCCGCCGTTGACCCGTCGGTGGGCGTTGTCGGATCAGCAACCCACGATATTGCCACGGAGCGATCTCTTCATGCGTTTGCGCTTGGCGACTCGATTGCGAAAACCATCCGTTCGCCAGAACCCAGCGCGCGAAATAGAGAGAACGCACCCCGTGCCGTTCGGCATGCTCGAGGTGCGTTCTACATGGCGGAGAGGGAGAGATTCGAACTCTCGAGACGCTCATCACGTCTGCCCGCTTTCGAGGCGGGTGCCTTCAACCGCTCGACCACCTCTCCGTATTGCGGTGCAGTTGCGCCGCCCGTACTAC
>JAJYFM010000147.1 GCA_021790895.1 bacterium | reverse complement strand
GCGCGCTTCTTGCCTCGAGCGGAACGATGTGCCGCAGATCGCGCGCCGTTGCGAGCACCGCAATCGGCTCTCCGTTTTCGTGAATCGGCGAGATCGTCGCGAGCACATCGAGCCGACCACCGTGCGCATCGATGAATCGCGTGACGAAATACTCGGTCGAACCGGCGACGGCGCGATCGAACGCATTCGTGGTGTCATCGATCGATTCGGGAGCGATGTGGGTGGAAAAGTGACGCCCGAACATCTCTCCGGCGACGTACCCTAACAGCGCGATCGCCGCCGAGTTCCCGTGAATGAGGTTTCCGCGCAGATCGTAGCTTGCAATCGCATCGGGGCTATTGTCGTAGAGCGCCGCGAAGCGCGCGCGCAACCGCGCGTATTTGCCCTGGTCGGCCGCGATGTTCGCCTGAAGTTTGCGACGATCGAGTTCGAGTGCGACGGCGACTGCGACGAGCGCGGCCACAAGCACGGCGAGGATCATCGCGATGACGATCACTACCGGACCCCTACGTCGCGGCGCGCCTGCTTCGCACGATACATTTCAGCATCGGCGGCACCGAGGAGCGCGCTTGGATCGTTCCCGTCGCGCCCCAGAACCGCAGAGCCGATCGATACCCCGATCGCGAGTTCGCTCCCCACGTACGGCTGCGTCAACGAACGCTCGATGCGCTTGGTGCAGCGCTCCAAACTATCGCTCTGCAGATCGTTGAGGACGACGACGAACTCATCACCGCCGATTCGCGCGGCGAGCTCGTCGCCGCGAACGACGCTCAAGAGGCGGCGCCCAACCTCGGCGAGCAGTCGATCCCCCACGGCATGGCCGAAACGGTCATTCACGTCCTTAAAGCCATCGAGATCAAGAAATAAAATACCCAACTCCCCACCATTGCGCTTTGCGTGCGCGATTTCCCGTTCCAGCCGCTGCGCGAGCATCGTCCGATTGGCGAGCCCGGTAAGCGGGTCGCGTAGAGCGAGCTCGCCGAGGGTCCTCGCCCGTCGATCGCGCTCGAAGGCGCTCCCAAGCAACGCGGCCATCAGTTTCACGAAATCGAGGTCGTTCGCATCGAACGGTGTCTCGCGGAGGTATTTCGACGAAAACGCCAGGCACCCGAAGCGAATCCCTTCGACCGATATCGTCGTCCCGAGAAAGCAACGCCACGGCTCGCCGTCGGCGGCGACATCGTCGCGCATCGCACTCTCGCGTACATCGTTGACCACCAACGGCACCTCGCTCTCCAACACGTACCGTGATAGCGTGCGCACGATCGGGACCCGCTCCCCGATCGTGAAACGCCCCGAACCACCTTTGGCGCGGATGACGAAATCGTCGCCGTCGATACCGAGGACGTAACCGATCTCCATGCCGAGCATGCGACGCCCGAAATCGAGCACACGCGCGAGCAACGGTTCGAGCTCTTCTTGCGGAACGGTCGCGAGCCGATAGAGCTCGCGCAGTTTCTCGCGCGTCATCTCTTCGCGACGTTCGAATGTTCGTTGCGCGGTGAGGTCGCGCATGACGAGGTAGTATCCCTCGATCTCCGTTCCTCGTGCCATCGGGATGAGCGCGACCATCAACGGAAGAATGCGTCCATCCTTACAGCGAATCTGCGATTCCACTTCGAAGGCTTCGCCGGCCATCACGCGGCGATAGGCGCTCTCACGGCTCTCCTCGGTGCCCTCCGGCGAAAAGAGTCCGGAGGTCGCGCCGATCAGTTCGCCGCTTCCGTACCCGGAGATTCGCTCGAACGCCGCATTGGCGCGCATGATGCGTCGATCGGCGCCGAGTTGGAGCATCGGCTCGTGATTGATATCGAAGAGCGAACGAAAGCGTTCCGTTTCGAAGAGTACCTCGCGCTCCAAAATGCGGAGCGGTCGGAGATCTTTCGCGATTCCAAAGACACCGAGAATCGTCCCCCCGCCGACGACCGGAACAAAGGTCGTCCAGACCGGAATCCGCCCTTCACGATCGTCGAGAACGACGCTCTCGAATTCGATGACTTCACCGTTGAGGGCGCGTTCGAAATAGCGACTGACGATATCGCGCTGCTCTGCAGCGAAGCACTCGCCGATGAGACGCCCCTTCAGTTCGTGCTCTTCACCGCCGAATAATGCACGTGCCGCTGCGTTCCCTTGCTGCGAAACACCGCTTGCATCGTAGAGCACGCCGATATCGGGCATGTTGGCAAAGAGGCGCTCGAAGCGCGCGCGTTCGCGTTCGATCTCCGTCGCGTAGCTCGCAAAGCGGCGCGCCGTCGGCAGCATCATCCAGAGCCAGACTGCACCGAGCACCAGGAGAATCGTCGCGCCGGCGACGACGATTGCGAGCGCAGCGAGCGGGTGGAGCGGCCACGCGACCAATGCCGCCGCGACGGAAAAGAGCAACGCCGCGATCGCCGCCAACGCAAAAGCGCGGGCGGAGAAGGTGAAAAATCGACCCTCTTCCCCTTTCGGAGTCTCGACGACCAGCGTCTCTCCCAGCATCCGTACTGGCCCCCCCAAGGCCGTCACATCGCGCCTTCTAGAGCACCGTAAGAAGTACGGCAGCGGAGAGTACGACTCCGGCTGTTTCGGTCCGCAAAATTCGCGGCCCGAGCCGCAGCATCGATGCCCCGGCGGCGGCGGCCCGCTCCGCTTCGTCGGCACTGAACCCACCCTCGGGGCCCACGAGCCCGAGCGCACTGCGCGCCCCGGC
>JAJYFM010000017.1 GCA_021790895.1 bacterium | reverse complement strand
TGCCTAAATAAGGTAACCACCGGACGCGAGGGGTCGGCCCGAACCACTTCGCCTTCCGGTCAAAAATTCGGGCTGGTTCGCACGGATGATGTGACGCGCAAACGAGATCGACTGCATCTGCGACGCATGATAGCCTAGCTTTGGGGCGATCGAGCGGCTAAGACAAAATCAAAGCTGAGCCTGGAGAACGCATCGGTCCGGCTTTGCGGACTCGGGGGGCAGTACCCCGACAGCTCCACCATTTCTGCGCTCTCTCTCAACGAAAACCGTCATGACGGTGCTCGTTGAGAGAGGGCGTTTTCTTCTTAGCTGCAGCCGTCCCCGGCATCGCCGTGTTTGCCTTCGCACGATTCTCGGAGGCGTCATAGAGACGGCCGAGCGAGTTTTCCATCGCCGGGTCGTTCTGCGTGAACGCCGCGATCAGTTCATCCCAGCGCGCTAGCAATGCACGCGCCGTCTCTCCGGCAGGGTCGCTTGTTGCTGCAGCCTCGATATCGGCGAAAAGTTGCTCCCATGCAGCGCTGATGCGCCGCTGATCGTCGGGCGAAAGTGAGCGCTCCTTCAGCGCGGCAAGTTGCTCGGCGGTGAAGTGTGGTTTGAAATCGATGTCGTTCATGGTGAGGGTAGCCTTTATGACGTGAACGAGCTCGTTGCGTTGGAGGGCAGAATCGTGCGCTATTGCGGCAATCGCCGATCGCATCGCTGCGATCACGACGGCGATGCGTCGGCTGCGTTCCTCAAACAAACCGATTTGTTCGTCGAGTGTCGCCGAGATGTCGAAATCATCGGCGTCGAGGAACGCTGAAATCGACGTAAGATTGAACCCTAATTCCTTGAGGGTGACAATCTGCTGCAGACGACTCAATGCGCCTTCTTCGTACCATCGATAACCGGTGCCGCTGCGACCCGTAGGGCGCAGAAGGCCGATGCGGTCGTAGTACCACAGGGCCCGCACCGTAACGCCGGTACGACGGGCGAATTCTCCAATACGATAACGTTCGTTCATAGTGATAGATGAGCCGCGCGGCTCGCCGCTATCCTGCAGCATGACGCTGCGTCAGGGTCAAGGGGCAAAATGCGATGCTAGACGACGAGCGTCCGCACGGGATATTTGCGGCTCTCCGGATCTCGCGTCGCAAAGATCAGCCCTTCGCTCTGCGCTTGGGCGATCATCATGCGATCGAACGGGTCGGAGTGAATCTTGGGAAGCGCACCGACGGCAAGGGCGTGTGAAACCTCGATGGGGAGGAACGCAAATCCAAGCGATCGCACGCGCGCCGGTAGCCAGACCGCCGGGTCGCCGGGTACCGCGAGCTTCCCCAACCCAACCTTGATAACGATCTCCCACGCCGCGGCGGCCGACACGAAAATCTCGTTCTCTCGATTTTCGATCGCCGCGCGCGCTTCATCGCGTAGTTCTTCGGGCGCCGACGCCGCCCAAAGAAATGCGTGCGTATCGAGCAATACGCGCACTAGCTGCCCGCAAAGAGGCCGGCGATATCGTCATTGACGGCGTCAAAATCGGGCGAAATCCGTATCAAGCCGCGATCGACTCCGAGCTGACGCTTGGGTGCCGGGTCGACGGGAACGAGACGCGCCGCAGCATGCCCGGCGACGCATATCAGCACCTCGGGCTCGACCCCCGTTCGTACATCTCGCACGAGAGAGGAGAGGGTGCTCTTTGCCTCGTGCATCTTCACACGTTTCATAAAGTTAGTCTATACGACTTAGTCTAGTTGGTCAACTTTTGAAGGTGCCTCGATGGACCCAGCCGGAAACCTCGCTCGCCCTTCGTTGGTCGTACCCGGTATGAAGCAGCGAAAACTTGGCACGCAGGGCTTGGTCGTCTCGGAGATCGGGCTCGGCTGCATGGGAATGTCGGAATTTTACGCCGGCCGTGACGATGCCGAATCGATCGCGACGATTCATCGCGCGCTCGAGCTCGGCGTCACCTTCCTCGATACCGCCGATATGTACGGCCCGTTCCTGAACGAAGAGCTTGTCGGGAAGGCGATCGCCGACCGCCGCGACCGCGTCGTGCTGGCGACGAAATTCGGAAACGTGCGCGGCACCGATGGTTCGTTCCAAGGTGTGAACGGAAGCCCGGCGTACGTTCGCGCCTCGTGCGATGCCTCGCTGAAGCGGCTCGGCGTCGCGCATATCGATCTCTATTATCAGCATCGCGTCGATGCGACGGTGCCGATCGAGGAGACCGTCGGAGCGATGGCCGAGTTGGTGAAAGCGGGGAAAGTGCGTTATCTCGGGCTCTCCGAGGCAGCCCCCGAAACGATCCGGCGCGCGCATAAGGTGCACCCCATCTCCGCACTGCAAACTGAATATTCGCTCTGGACGCGCGATGTAGAAGATGCAATTCTCGCCACGGTGCGCGAGCTCGGCATCGGCTTCGTCGCCTATAGCCCGCTCGGGCGTGGTTTTTTAAGCGGCGCCTTCAAAACGCCCGAGGATTTCCCCGCCGATGACACGCGGCGTCGACACCCGCGTTTCCAGGGCGAGAATTTCGTGCAGAATCTCCGCCTTGTCGATCGCGTGCGCGAGATCGCCGCAGAGAAGGGCGTCACCGCATCGCAACTCGCCATCGCCTGGCTGCTCGCCCAAGGCGAGGATATCGTGCCGATC
This sequence comes from bacterium, assembly GCA_021790895.1. Lineage (GTDB taxonomy): Bacteria > Vulcanimicrobiota > Vulcanimicrobiia > Vulcanimicrobiales > Vulcanimicrobiaceae > JABEUX01. The sequence continues at coordinate 34,470 of JAJYFM010000017.1, read as the reverse complement.
CCGGGGACGAAGAAGCGCAAGTACCTCGAGGAGAACGTCGCGGCAGCCGCGATTTCTCTGAGCCCGGCCGAGCTCGCCCGGATCGCCGCGGCGGCGCCGAAGGGCGCGACCGCGGGGCTGCGCTATCCCGATATGAGCACCGTCAACCGGTAACCCCGCGAGCCGCCGCCCCCGCCTCGGTAAGCCTTGGTTTGGTTGGTAAACTTTGGTTTTGTTGGTAAAGCGATTTATGGCTCCGAGGGGCGCAAGCTAGAATAGGCGCATGGACCGCATCGCGAACCCGTTTGCGCCCGGGGTCGGCGTTCCGCCGCCTGAGCTCGCAGGCCGAGCGGCGATCGTCGAAGACGGCATCGTCAGCATCGAACGCAACAAACGTGGACTTCACGCAAAGCCGCTCGTTGTTTCCGGCCTTCGGGGCGTCGGGAAAACCGTACTCTTACACACGTTCCGCGTTTATTGCGAGGATCAGCACTACGGCGCGGCGTTCATCGAAGCAACCGAACAGGGCGGTTTCTTGCGATCGCTCGCGCAAGAACTCCGATCGAGTCTCGCCGTACTCCGACGTGCGTCTCTCAGCGACCTCGGGAGACGGGCGCTCGCGACGCTCAAGAGTTTTTCCCTCGGCGTCGGTGGGGAACCGAACATCGACGACGGCGTGAACCTCGATGAGATTGATTATCAAGACGCCAACACCGGCGACACCGCTATCGACCTCCAACGCGTTCTTGTCGCAATCGGAGAAGCAGTCGGCGAACGAGGGTCGGTACTCTGTATAGGGATCGATGACGTACAGGATCTCAGTAAAGACGAGCTTCGCGGTCTCATTTCAACGCTCCAAGCAATCGCGGCGCGGAAACTGCCGATCGCGATCGTTGGCGCAGGCTTACCAAATCTGCAAAACAGTATTGCTGATGCGAAACCCTACGCCGAACGCCAATTCCACTTCGTGGATATCGGGTCGCTTTCCGTCGACGACGTTCGTCGCGCAGTTGAAACACCAATTGTTCGATCGGGTGCATCAATCTCAGACGACGCCATTGCCAAGATCGCCGCAGTAACCCAAGGCTACCCCTATTTCGTTCAGGAATGGGCACGCGATACATGGAACGTCGCGCGCGGCAATACCATCATAGAAGAAGACGTCGACGCAGCGACGCCGGTCGCTCTGCAGCGCCTCGACCGCGACTTCTTCCAGGCACGACTCTCGCGCCTTACACAACGTGAAATCGACTACGCCTTCGCACTGGCAACGCTCGGAGCCGGCCCACAGGGCACCGAGGACGTGGCAAGCAAATTCGGGACAACCTCGGCGGCGTGCGCGAGCTTGCGAGAGAGGCTTATTCAAAAAGGCGAAATTTTCAGTCCGAAAACCGGCGCAACACAATTTACCGCTCCGCTCTTTGATGACTACTTGCTGAGAACGCAGCAGCCCGCTCAACGATAGCCACGCCGCCGCGCCGCCGCGCCGCACCGGGAAGGCGCTTGCGCAGTGCGCTTCACGCGGCTTTTCCGATGAAACTTTCCCAAATAACGGCCGATAAAACGAGTAGTATGATCGATACCCTTTCGATCTCCAAGTCGCTGCAAGAAGCCGGCGACACCCAAGAATACGCAGAGACCCTTGCGGGCATTTTTCGCACGGTTTTCCAAGAGAACGCCGTCACCAAGGACGATATCTGCGAGGCGTTCGCCGGGCTCGACCGCAAAATCGACGACAAGTTTGGAATCTTCGGCCGCAAACTCGACGAGAAGTTTGGAATCTTCGACCGCAAACTCGACGAGAAGTTTGGAATCTTCGACCGCAAAATCACGGGTCACGCGCTCAATTTGTTCTTCGGGTTGAGCGGCGTCACGATCGCGACGGTCGGCGTCGCGGCGATCGTCCTCGTCACCCACCTCAAATAGTCCCCGTCGTCCAAGCCACCCCGCCGCTAAGGAGAGTATCTGCTTTGCGGTTTATCTGTTGTGAACCGGGGCGACGGAATCGTCCGGCTCCCTTCGTGGTATACTCGCACCCGAACCGTTCGAGTGGGAGGCGAGATGGAGAGGTTCCAAAACGGGAAAATGATGCGGATCTTCGTCGACGAGCACGATCGTCACGGCGTCGAACCGCTCTATACCGCCGTCGTCGAAATGCTGCGGAAGCGCGGCGTCGCGGGCGCAACGGTGTTGCGCGGCATCGAAGGCTTCGGCGCGCACAATCGCATTCACGTCGCCAAACCCTTCTCCGCTGCGCCGAACTCGCCGGTGCTGATTGAAGTCGTCGATGAAGAAGAGCGTTTGCGCGCACTGCTTCCCGAATTGGAAACGATGATCGGCGAAGGGCTAATCAGCCTCGAAAACATCGCCTATTTACCACTGCGGCGCGCGTAAGCGCCTTCCCAACTTCTTCGCAATTTTACTCGTGCTTTCGGGTAAGCTCGCACGATGACAACGCCGGGTCTTCGAAAGATCGTCCTTTTGCACGGGCATCCCGACCCCGATCGCGCGCATTTAGGCTACGCCCTCGCCGACGGGTACGAACAGGGCGCTCGCTTGGCTGGCCACGACGTGCATCGCGTCGATATCGCGGATCTCGAATTCGGCTTCCTCCGCTCGAAGCGGGAGTGGGAGGGCGAGTTGCCCTCAGCGGAGATCCTGGCGTTGCGCGAGCGCGTCGCAGCGAGCGATCACCTGGCGATCTTTTTCCCCCTCTGGTTGGGGACGATGCCCGCCTATTGCAAAGCGTTTTGGGAGCAGCTCTTGCGCACCGGTGCGCCGCAAAATGGGGCGGCGAGTGCGCCCTCGATCCTGCGCGGAAAGAGCGCGCGCCTCGTCGTGACGATGGGCATGCCGACGCTTTTTTTTCGCTGGTATTTCGGCGGCGACGGCGTGCGCAGTTTCGAACGCGGCGTGCTCAAAGGCATGGGCGTAGCGCCGGTTCGTACGACGCTGCTCGGTTCGGTCGACCGGCGCGATGCGGCGACGGTGCAAGGCTGGGTGGCGGCGATGAACGAATGGGGGCGGCGATGCAACTGACCTCCCCTAATACCGCCGCCGTGCGCGCAATCTACGAACAGCCCTTTCCGGAGCTTGCCTTTGCGGCGATCGCCGCCCATCGCGCTGCCTTCGATCCGTTGGCGATTCAACAATCGACCCTGCTCAGCGTGAAGACCGGCGGTTGTTCCGAGGACTGCGGCTACTGCGCGCAGAGCGCGCGACGCAGCACGCACGTGCGCCCCGAGCCGCTCGCCGGCATCGAGGATGTCGTCGCTGCGGCGCGCGCGGCGAAGGAAGGCGGCGCGACGCGTTTCTGTATGGGCGCGGCCTGGCGCGGCGTGAAAGACGGCCCCGCATTCGACCGCGTGCTCGCGATGGTGCGCGAAGTGAACGCGCTGGGCATGGAGAGTTGCGTCACGCTCGGCTCGCTACAACCGCACCAAGCGCAAGCGCTGCGCGAAGCGGGCCTGCATTATTACAATCACAATCTCGATACCTCGCGCGAATACTATCCGGAGGTCGTCTCGACGCACGGCTACGACGACCGGCTCGCAACCTTATCGCATGCGCGCGAGGCGGGGTTGAAGCTCTGCTGCGGCGGCATTATCGGCATGGGAGAGTCGCGCGAAGACCGCATTGCCCTGATCGCGGAGTTCGCGGCAATGGAGCGTCCGCCGGAATCGATTCCGGTGAACGTGCTCGTTCCAATCGAGGGAACCCCGCTTGCAGAGCGTGCGAATTTCGATCCGATCGAACTCATGCGAACGATTGCGACGCTGCGCGTCGTGCTACCGAACTCGTACATTCGGCTCGCTGCCGGGCGCTCGGAAATGAGCGACGAGTTGCAAGCGCTCTGCTTTCTCCTCGGCGCAAACTCGATGTTCTCCGGCGATCGCTTGCTGACGACGGAGAATGCCGCCGCCGACCGCGACGCCGCATTACTTTCCGCGTTGGGAATGTACGCCGCCAAATAGCCTGCCGCGCGGCGCGCACGTCCTCGAACGCGCGCCGAGGTATTCTTTTCCCGCCCGCCAATGGCAGAAGCAATGATCGACCCCACCGAACGCTTCTCCGAACGCGCCGCAGCGTACGCACTCGGCCGCCCCTCGTATCCCGTCGAGGCGATCGACGCGCTCTTCGACGGCTTCGGCGACCCGATGCAGGTCCGTGCCGCCGACCTCGGCGCCGGAACCGGCATCTCTTCGCGCCTGCTCGCCGAGCGCGCCGGATCGACGATTGCCGTCGAACCGAACGCCGCGATGCGCGCGAGCGCACCGCCGTTTCCGCGCCTCGAATGGCGCGATGCGCGTGCCGAGGCGACCGGGCTCGCCGATGGATCGCTCGATCTCGTCACCGCCTTTCAAGCCTTTCACTGGTTCGATGCGCCGAAAGCGCTCGCCGAGATCGGCCGCATCCTGCGCTCCGGCGGTCGCGCCGCAATGCTCTATAACGAACGCGACGAACGCGACGCATTTACCGCCGCCTACGGCGATATCGTGCGCACCTACGCAACCGACGAGAGCGAAGCACGACGTGCCGACGCGCGCGTCACCTTTCTTACCTACGCAGGTTGGAAGCGCGTGCGCTTTGCACCGTATGCAAACGTTCAATATCTCAATCGCGAAGCGCTTTTCGCGCGCGCCGACAGCACGTCGTATCTTCCCCATTCCGGCGAGCAAGCCGAGCGCTTGCGCGCAGACATCGGGGCGCTCTTCGAGCGTTTCGCAAGCGACGGCGTCGTGACGATGGCGATGCAGTGCTCGGTGACGCTCGCCGAGACGCGATGAGCGACGTTACCGACTTCTCGGTCGGTGCAGTAGGCGATGCCGCCGAGCGGATTCGCTATCTCGATGCCGTCGCGCAACTCGGCGCGCAAGCGAAAGATGCAACCTTCGCCATGCAGGGCATCACCGAGAAATCGCGCGTGCTCGATTGCGGCTGCGGGGTCGGCGATGACGTGCGAGCGATCGCGGCGCGCGTCGGCGACGGCGGCTCGGTGGTCGGCATCGATGCAAACGAGGCGCTGATCGAGGCGGCGATCGCGCGCGGTGTTCCGCCGAACGCGCGCTTTCTCGCCGGGAATGCAGAGACGCTCGCTTTCCCCGATGCCTCATTCGATGCGGTGCGCGCGGAGCGGTTGCTGCAGCACGTCGCCGATCCGCAGATCGCCGTGAACGAGATGCGCCGCGTGCTCGTCCCCGGCGGCTCGCTGCTCGCGATCGATCAAGATTGGCAGAGCATCGTTGTTGCCGGCGGGGATCGCCGCATCACGCGGACGATCGTCGATGCGTTCGTCGATTCGCTCGCCGACGGTTGGGCCGGGCGGCGCCACCGCGAGCATTTCGTCGCCGCAGGTTTTACACAGATCGAATCGCGCTTCTTCGTTACCACGCTCTCATTCGCGCATGCGTACGCGTTCGTGCTCGAATCGGCGATTGCCGCGGCGATTCGCAGCGAGCGGCTCGGACAACAGGAGGCGGATGCCTGGGTGCGTGGGTTGCTTGCAGCCGATGCACGCGGGACGTTTTTCTACGGCGTGACGGTCTTTCTCACGGTTGCAGTGCGTTAACGCAGCGTAGCGAGAGGATTGCCGCCGCGCCGACGTTAACGGTGTACGCATCATGTCTCAATACGTACTCGACGCCCACTTCATCGTCGCCGCGCTGGTGGTGCTCTGCGCCCTGGTGTTTAGTTGGAATACGATGGGTCGGCGCGTGATGGTCGCCGTGACCGGCCTACAATTCCTCGTTGGGTTGATCGTCGCGGGGGTCTATCATCCGACCAGTACGGTGATTTGGTTCCACATGACCGGTGCGCTTGCAGCGATGCTGGCCTATATTTTCGCGCGCCGACTCGGCGAACGTCCCGGCAAGGAGGCGCTTGCAGTCGGCCTCTCGATTCTCGGCCTCCTCCTAGTGCTCGGCACCTTCTCGCTGGGCATCACCCTCGCGCGCGGGTCGATGTAGTGAGCGAGATCCGTCGCAGCGCTCATCGCTCCGATCCGCAGCCACGGCCGAATTACGCCATCCCCATTGTCGTTCTGCTGCTCCTCGCCATCGGCGTGGGGTGGTGGTTCATGCGCCCGCATGCAGTTGCGCCCAATACGCTGACGATCTACTACACCAAAATGAACGGCACCACCGTAAAGGCATGGGACGTTACCCTTCGCCCGCGCCCGGCCGGAAGCACGCGGGCAGAATGGGCGCACGACCGCGCACTCTATGCCGCGTTGCAAGCGGTCGTCGGCCCGCCTGCAGATGTCCGCGCGGTCCGCTTCCCACTTGGAACGCGGGTCAACGATGTCGCGATTCATGGATCGACGGTCACGGTCGATCTCTCCAAAGAAGTGGAATCGCAGCCGGGCGGTACGTTCGGTGAGAATGCGGAGTTCAAAGCGCTCGTCTATTCAATGACGGCGCTGCCGGGAATATCCGCCGTGCAGATTACCGTTGCCGGCCAACGCTTGCCGACACTGCCCGGAGGGCACCTCGAACTCGATGAACCGCTCCATCGCTCGGATTTCTAGCGCCTTCGCCGCGCTCTGCTTCGCGCTGCTTTGCATGCCGCGCGTCGCCGTTGCAGCACCGCTCTGGAGATTTGCGGGGCGCACGTTTGCCTTTACGCACGTCGAACGTCGCGACGCAACGTTGCTGGTCGGTATCGATGACCCGGCATTGCAGCGGCTCTTCCACACGGTCGGCGCGATCGTTACCTGGAAACCCGGCGCCCGGTATGTCTTAATCGCGACCGGCGAGCCGACGATCGTCAGCTTCGCCATCGGCCACCGTACCTACGATATCGGTCCGCTCGCGGTACGCTCCAAGGTGGCGCCGTTCGCGCACGGGCGCGAAGCATATATCGAATTCGATGCGCTTGCGCGCGCGTTGGGACTGCGCAAAATCGCCGACGGAGCGACGACGATTCTCCAACCGCAGATTACCAATCTCGACGTTCGCGACGAAGGCAACGGCATGCGCGTCGTCGCGCGCGGTGCTATTCCACTTCAGGCGCGCCTCGTGCGCGCGAGCACGCGGCAGATGACTTATGCGTTCATCGGCGTCGGAAGCCGCTTGACGCATATCCGCAGCGTCGACGCCGGTGGCTTGGTTGCAGTGGATATCTCGCAGGTCGGAACCGCTGCGAATCCGACGACCTACGTCACGCTCGATCTCGATGGGAGTTCGCATGTCGCGCAGGTCGGATCGCTCGATGGCCGCGACATCGGCTTCATCATCGCTCCCGGAGCGAGCGAAGTTGCGCTCGGCACGCGCGCTGCACCCGCAAGCGTCCGCGCAGTCGCGACCGCACCGCCGACACCGACGCCGCGGATCGCCGTTCCGTTGCGGCCGCCGCCGAACGCCGAGTTACCGACCGTCTCGCCGTGGAATCGCGTTGCGAACGAACCGCTTGCGACGAGTCCGCCCGTTGGAGAGGTAACGCCGGCGCCGCTCGTCACGCTCGCGCAAGTTAACACGATTCAGGCGGAGTCGACGCCGAACGGCGTCACGTTGCACGTTACGCTCACCGGCGCCGCTTCGTTTGATTGGCACCATTTGCGCGCACCCGACAATCGCTTCTGGATCGATCTCCATGGAGCGACGCTCGAACCGACGGCGATCCCTCCCTCGACCGGAGCACCGATCGAAAATGTGCGCGCGGATCAAATCGATCCGCAGACCGTGCGCATTGCGTTGAGCATCGCGGGGGTGCACGATGTGACGGTGACGCCGTCGGCGACCGGTGTCGATATCGTGGTGAACGGCGCGATGTCGCTCGCCGATGCCTCGACCGCCGGCACCGGCGTCGCCGGAACCGGAACGCCGAGCGTGACGCTCGCAGCGGCAGCCCCTGTCGCCGGCGGCGATCCGAATCTGTGGAGCGTGAACCCCGTTGCGGCCTACGTTCCGACCAATCCGCGGTTGATCGTGATCGATCCGGGGCATGGCGGAAGCGATCGCGGTGCGGTCCGTCACGGCGTCGCCGAGGCGGTGCTAACACTCGATATGGCCAAGCGGCTGCGCGCGATTTTGGAGGCGCGCGGCTGGCAAGTGATTATGACGCGCACGAAAGATGTCGACGTCTACGCTCCCAACGATACCGCCGAGCAAGAATTGCAGGCGCGCGACAATATCGCGAATCGCGCCGGCGCGCGGCTGTTGGTGAGCATCCACGTGAACGCCTATATCAATGCCGGGCCGAACGGCACCACGACCTACTATGCAAAACCGATCGACGAACCGCTCGCGCGCGATATTCAGAACGAACTCGCTGCGCAGGTCGGCACGAAGAACGACGGGATCGTGAAGAGCCACCTCTACATCCCACTCCACGCCTTCATGCCCGCCTGCCTCGTCGAGACGGCGTTTCTTTCGAATCCGGATGATTTCGCACTGCTCACCGACCCTGCGTGGCGCCAGAAGGTCGCCGTCGCAATCGCCGACGGGATCACCGATTACGCAGGCGCACCGCCCCCTGCAATCCAACCTCAGCAGTAAGATATGCTGGGGCTTTTTGATTCCGGGCTCGGCGGATTAACCGTGCTTCGAGCCGTTCGCGCGGCGCTTCCCGACGAAGAGATCGTCTTTCTCGCCGACCAGGCACACGTGCCGTATGGAGATCGCAGCGAAGAAGAGCTTGTCACGCTGCTCCACGCCAACGTCGCGTGGTTGGAGGCGGCCGGCGCAGATGCGATCGTGATGGCCTGCAACACATCGTGCGCCGTCGCGCAACGGTACGGCTGGCCGAAAGCCGAGGTGCGCATTCTCGACCTCATCGAGTCGGCGGCGCTCGCCGTGACGCGGCGCGGGTTGCGCGACATTGCGGTAATCGCGACTGCCGCGACCGTGCGCACCGGAGCCTACGGCCACGCTTTGCGCGGGCGCGCTCCCGACATGCACGTTATCGAGATCGCTGCACCCGCACTCGTGCCGTTGGTGGAGGCCGGCGAGATCGAGGGCGAGCGCGCGCGCAGCGCGGTGGGCGAGGCCTGCGAACGCGTTCCCGCGAGTTGCGAAGCGGTGTTGCTGGCGTGCACGCATTTCCCGGTCCTCGACGCGCATTTTGCGGCGGTGCTCGGCCCGAATGTGGAGCGCATCGATCCGGCGCTCGTTCAGGCCGAGCGGGCGGTTGCGCTGGCGATCGAGGCGGGTGCGCCGCGCGGGAACGGAGGCACGCGTTGCGTCACGACCGGCGACGGAGCGCGCTTCGCCGCGCAACTCGAGATGATGCTCGGTGCGGATCCCGCGCGAACTAGTGAAGCAGTGCGTTTGGAATATGGAAGAGATCGAACAGCACGGTGACGCTCGCGATACCGAGCACCGATCCGCCGATGACCTGCGCGAGTGTATGCGCGCGTAGATAGACGCGCGCCCATCCGACCATCGGGATGAGCACGACAAACGGCAGCGGCGAACTGCCGTCGAGAAAGACGACGACGGTGAGCGCCGCGGAGATCGCCAGCGCATGCGTGCTGATCTTCCAATAGCGCGTGATCACCTGAATGATCGCCCCCGAGACGGCATATCCGGCGAGCGCGGCACGCATGAGTATCGGCGCATCGGCGGCCCAGAGAACGATTAATCCGAGCGTATATGCAAGCGTGAACGCCGAGAGCACCGATTCACGTTCGCGCCGCTGCGACATGTCGAGGTCGGAGATGCGGTCGCTTGCATAGAGCCAGAAGACGTAGAGCATCGGCAACAGCGACGTGAAGGTGGTGGAGAGGAAGAGCAGCTTCCAGAACTCGAGCGTCGAGCGCGCCGTCTGGCTCGACAGAATGACGAAAAGCGCCAAGGCGCAGAGAAATGGATTGAAAATCGTCGAGAGGATGCGCGCGAGATCGCGCCAGACGTTCCTGGTGCGTTTGGGGAGCAGATGTACCGAGGGGTCGATCACCCGGCCGAAATGCGACCTGGCGAACCCTCCTCCCTCCGAGATCGTTCCTAGAGTAGGGCGCTCCGCCGGGGCTTGCCGACACCGTTCACGAATCAGAAGAGCGCGATATGCTCGAAAAAATCAACTCCCCCGCCGATCTCAAGGGGCTCGACCGCGACGCCCTCGCGCTGCTCGCGCGGGAGATCCGCGACCTGCTGGTCGTCACCTGCTCGCGCAACGGCGGGCACCTCGCGCCGAATCTCGGGGTCGTCGAGCTCACGCTTGCGCTCCATCGCGTCTTCGATGCACCGAACGATAAAATTCTCTGGGATGTCAGCCATCAAAGCTACGTCCATAAGATTCTTACCGGTCGTCGCGACCGTTTCTCGACGCTGCGTCGGGGCGGCGGCATCTCCGGCTTTGCGATGCGAGCCGAGTCGCCGTACGATGCCTTCGGTGCGGGGCACGCAAGCACGTCGGTCTCGGCCGCCTTAGGGATGGCGATCGCGCGCGACCGGCGTGGCGGCGGCGAACGCGTCGTCGCGGTCATCGGCGATGGCGCACTCACCGGCGGGCTTGCGTATGAAGCGCTCAATAACGCCGGCCAACTCCAGAGCAATCTCATCGTCGTGCTCAACGATAACGAGATGTCGATCGCCCCGAACGTCGGCTCGATCGCTTCGTATCTCTCGGTTCTTCGCAGTAAACCGCTCGTGAATTACGCGCGCGAAAAAGCGAAAGATGTGCTGCACCATCTGCCGTTCGGCGGAACCGCGCGCAAAGCAATCGCGAGCGCCGAGGTCGCGGCGGTGCGTTTCGTCGCGCCCGCGGAGAAGACCGCAGTGATCTTCGAAGAGCTCGGTTTCCGGTATCTCGGTCCGTTCGATGGGCACCATCTCGAAACGATCGAGGCGGCATTGCACGCCGCAGTGGCGATCGGGGGGCCGGTGCTCGTGCACGTTCGCACGGTGAAGGGGAAGGGCTACGAGCCTGCCGAGCGCGATGCACGGACCTTCCATGGTTGCGGCGCATTCGATATCGAGAATGGAAAACTCGAGATCAAAGAAGATGCACGGCCGACATTCTCCGACGCCTTTGCCGACGGGCTGATCGAGGTCGCAGAGCGTGACGAGCGCGTGATCGCGATTACGGCGGCGATGCCCGACGGAACCAAGCTCGCGAAATTCGCGCAGCGCTTTCCGGAGCGCTATTTCGATGTCGGCATCGCCGAGGCGCATGCCGTCTGCTTCGCCGCCGGCGCGGCGGCGGACGGGTTGCGGCCGATCTGTGCGATCTATTCAACGTTTTTGCAACGCGCGTACGATCAAATCGTCCACGATGTCGCGGTACAAGGGTTGCCGGTGATCTTCGCGCTCGACCGCGCCGGCGTCGTCGGTGACGACGGCCCGACGCATATGGGGCTCTACGATATCGCCTATCTGCGCACGCTGCCGAATTTTACGATTCTTGCGCCGCGCTGCGAAGATGAGTTGCGTCCGATGTTGGAGTATGCGCTGGAGTGCGACGGGCCGGTCGCGATTCGCTATCCGCGCGGCTCGAGCTCCGGACGCGCGATCGATCCGCCCGCGCCGATCGAACGCGGAAAGAGCGAGCTCTTGCGCGCCGGAAACGGCGTCGCGATCTTCGCGCTCGGGAACACCGTCGACGTGGCGATCGACGCCTATGCGTTGCTGGAGAGCGGCGAGTACGGCGATCTGCGCGACTCGCTGCCGACGATCTTCAATGCCCGGTTCGTTGCGCCGCTCGATCGCGAGGCGCTCCTCGCCTGCGCCCGCACCCACGATCTGCTGATCACGCTGGAGGAGCACAGTCTCGCCGGCGGCTTCGGCTCGGCGGTGCTCGAGGCGCTCGCCGATGCCGGGGTGCGCATACCGGTCGAGCGGATCGGTGTAGGGGAAACCTTTTTGCAGGCCGATTCCCAGGCGCGGCAGCGGAGCGCGGTCGGCCTCGATGCGCGGGCCCTCGCGCGGCGAATAGCCGCCTGCCTTGTAGGGGCTACCGTCCCGTGATAGAATCCTGAGCCGTACAACCCTCACAGGGAGTTTGATTTTTCATGCCAGCTAGTGCCGCCACAACGCACCCGCTTCAAGCTGCAGGTGCCGCAACCCAGCACGCCGCTCCGCTCGCACGAGCGACGACGGTGCCGAATCCGCTCGCAGCGCAGCCCGTGCAGAGTGTGCCGGCCGCGATCGCACCGCATACCTGGTTTCAGCAACATGTCAGTTGGCTGACGCACGGGATCGCCGGGCTCGCGGTGCTCTCCGCGATCGCGTTGATCGTGCTGTTGGCGATGCAGACGACGAAGAACGAAGGTCTCTCCGGAACGATCGGCGGGAAAGTCGAATCCGCCTATCGCGGTCGTCTCGGCATGGACGAACAACTCGCGCGCGTTACGGGAATCGTAGCGGTGCTGTTCGTCGCCTCGATGACGATTCTCGCGCTTACCGGAATCTAGCCGACTCCGCGATGGCGCTGCTCGAGGTACGCAACCTTCGCACGACCTTTAAGACCGAGGACGGAACGATTACCGCCGTCAACGGGCTTTCGTTCTCTCTCGATGCCGGGCAAACGCTCGGCATCGTCGGTGAATCCGGTTCGGGAAAATCGGTGACCTCGCTCTCGATCATGCGTTTGATCGATCGGCCGGGGCGAATCGAATCCGGCGAGATTTTCTTCGACGGGCGCGATCTTCTGAAACTGCGCGATGAAGAGATGCGCCACGTGCGCGGACACCGCATCGCGATGATCTTCCAAGATCCGATGACGTCACTCAATCCGGTCCTCACTATCGGCGAGCAAATCGCCGAAGTCGTGCGGCTGCACCTCGGACGGAACCACCGCGAGGCCCGCGAGACGGCGATCGAAATGCTGCGCAAAGTGCGCATTCCCTCGCCGGAAAAACGCGTTGACGATTACCCGCACCAGTTCTCCGGCGGCATGCGCCAGCGAGCGATGATCGCGATGGCGCTCTCTTGCAACCCACAGTTGCTGATCGCCGACGAACCGACGACTGCGCTCGACGTGACGATTCAGGCGCAGGTGCTCGAACTGATGAACGAACTCCAACGCGAAACGGGAGCGGCGATTATCCTCATTACGCATGACCTCGGTGTGGTCGCCGAGACCTGTAAAGACGTCTTGGTGATGTACGGCGGGAACATGGCCGAGTATGGCGACGCAAAACAGATCTTTAACGAACCGAGAATGCCGTACACGCAAGGGCTGCTCGCCTCGCTGCCGCGGCTCGATGCGCCGGCGAATGCGCGCCTGAAACCGATTCCCGGGCAACCGCCGAATCTTCATCGCATGCCGCCGGGCTGTGCATTCGCACCCCGCTGTACCTATCGGCTCGAACGTTGCGATACCCCGGTTCCCGTCACCGATCTCGGTAACGGCCACCTCGCCCGCTGCTGGCGTTGTACCGAAGCGCTCGTTCCCGTCGGTGCGGCGCAATGACCGACGAACCTTTGCTCGAGGTCGCCGACCTCAAAAAGTATTTCCCTGTGAACGCCGGCGTTTTCGGCCGGCATGTCGCCGACGTCAAAGCGGTCGACGGAGTGAGTTTCAGCGTCCGAAAGGGCGAGACGTTAGGGCTCGTCGGCGAATCGGGATCGGGTAAAACCACGATCGGGCGCATGGTGCTCAAGCTGCTCCCCGCGACCTCCGGCACGATCCGCTTCGAAGGACGGGATATCAGCGATATCTCCGCGCGACAGACGCGCGAGCTCCGTCGTCGCATGCAGATTATCTTCCAAGACCCCTACGGCAGCCTCAACCCGCGCATGACGATCGGTGAGATCGTCAGCGAGCCGCTTGCGATCCATGGGATTGCCAGAGGGAAGGCGCGGATGGAGCGGACCGTCGAGTTGTTGCGATTGGTCGGGCTGCAATCCTCGCATCTCAATCGCTATCCGAATGAATTTTCGGGCGGCCAGCGGCAGCGCGTCGGTATCGCGCGGGCCCTTGCGGTCGAGCCGCAATTCATCGTCTGCGATGAACCGGTCTCGGCGCTCGATGTTTCGATTCAAGCGCAGGTGCTCAACCTGCTCGAAGATCTCCGCGAGCGGTTAGGGCTGACCTATCTCTTTATCTCGCACGATCTTTCGGTCGTCCGGCATATTTCGACGCGCGTCGCGGTGCTCTATCTCGGAAAGATCTTCGAGATCGCCGAGCGCAGCGCGCTGTACGAGCATCCGTTGCACCCCTATACGCAGGCGCTGCTCGCGGCGATTCCGGTTCCGGATCCGGCGTTGCAGGGAACGCAAAAGCGCGTGCTTCTCAGCGGCGACGTTCCGACGGCGATCGCGCCGCCGAGCGGCTGCCGCTTTCATCCGCGTTGCCCGTTTGCTTTCGATCGCTGCTCGGTCGATGAGCCGGCGATGCGCGAAGTCGCGGTCGGGCATTCGGTCGCCTGTCACGCCGTCGAAAACGGTACGATCCGCTAATAGCATCGCGTCGGCGCGGCCGCCGGTGTTGTCACGCCGAGTAGCGCGAAGCGCGTATCGAGGCGGGCGTATCGAGAGATTATTTCGCGGTAATGTCAGCCCGAGTAGCGGCCGAAGGCCGCGTATCGAGGGATTATTTCGCGGTAATGTCAGCCCGAGTAGCGGCCGAAGGCCGCGTATCGAGGGCTGCGCGACGGCGCCTGATATGTTGGGATTGGCCGGGAAATCCGGCGGCTTCGCCTCGAATCTGGGGTGAAGTCCACTGTCGGCCACGCCGAAGGCGCCTCGGGCCTCGAGCCCGTTATCGAGATTGGCGACCGACAGTCCCTGCGGTAGAAGCGATCGGACGGAATCGTGAGCGGCGCAGATGCGCACAGCTCGTATGTATCAGGGTGATTGGTGCTACCGCGCAACTGATAAGGAGAGCAATTCGGGATGTATATCGGGATCGACATCGGCAAAGCCGATTTCCATTGCGCACTACTGCTGGAAGAAAAAGTCGCCTCCAAAAGCTTCCCCAATAACGGCAAAGGCTTCAACCAGTTGGCGGTGTGGCTGCGCAATCGTCGCGTCGATAGCGGGCATGCATGCATGGAATCGACCGGTGGTTGGAGTGAAGAGCTCGCTACGTTTCTGCACGATCGCGGTTACGTCGTGAGCATCGTCAACCCGTCGGCGGTGAAGGCCTTCGGGCGCAGCGAACTTTCACGAACCAAGACCGACAAAGCCGATGCCGCGTTACTCGCGCGGTTTTGTGCCGCCCATCGCCCCAATCCCTGGATCCCCCCGTCCCCACAGGAACGGCGGCTCCGCCAGCTCGTGCGGCGCCGCAGCGATCTCGTCGCCACGCGCACCGCCGAGAGCAACCGCCTCGAGGCTCCGGGGACCGACGCGGTGCGCACGTCGATCGAAGCCAGCGTTGCATTTCTCAACGAGCAGATTGCCGAGATCGAAGAGCAAATCCAACACGATATTGACGACGATCCCAAATTACGGAACAATCGCAAACTGCTTGAAAGCATTCCCGGCATCGGCACCACCAGCGCATCGTCGTTGATTGCCGAGGTTCAGGATATGCAGCAGTTCAAATCGGCGCGCAAATTAGCTGCACACGCCGGGCTCTGCCCGCAGGTTCGGCAGTCGGGAACCTCCATCCATTCCTCGGCCATCACGCCGATCGGCAACCGGGCGCTCAAACAGATTTTCTACATGCCGGCGCTCTCGGCCATGCGCCACAACCCCACCATCATCGCCTTTGCCCAGCGGCTGCGCGAACGCGGCAAACGACCGATGCAAATCGTAGTTGCCGTCATGCATAAGCTGCTCGTCATCGCCTATGGCGTCCTCAAATCCCAACGCCCTTTCGACCCCACCATGGCTTGACGCTCATCACGGAATCTCGATACGCCGCTTCGCGGCTACTCGGCGTGACAAGCTACGCGCGCCTCGATACGCCGCTTCGCGGCTACTCGGCGTGACAGCTGCGGCGCCTCGATACGATCGCTTCGCGATCTACTCGGCGTGACAGTTTCCACTCGGCGTGAAAGTTGCTACTCGGCGTGACGGGGTACGGAAAGGGCGCATGCGATGCATGCGCCCTTGACCGAGAACTCCTAAACGGAGCTACTTCGCGGCCTTCTTGCGAGGACGGCCGACTTTGCGACGCCCGGCCGCTTTCTTGCGGGGAGCGGCTGCCTTTTTACGGCCGGCGGCTTTTTTGCGTCCGGCGGTCTTTTTGCGTCCGGTCGCTTTTTTGCGTCCGGCTGCCTTTTTGCGTCCGGTCGCTTTTTTGCGTCCGGCTGCCTTTTTACGTCCGGCTGCCTTCTTGCGTCCGGTTGCCTTTTTGCGTCCGGCTGCCTTCTTGCGTCCGGTGGTCTTTTTACGACCTGCGGTGGCCTTTTTACGTCCGGCGGTTTTCTTGCGCGTCGTCTTCTTGGCGGCGACGGCTTTCTTTCCGGCGGCTTTACGGCGTGCCTTGCGGCGAGGTTTCTTCTCCATCGTTTCGCCGTTGGCCATCATATCGTGTTCCATGCATCCTCCTCGTCCCCGGGGGACGATTGTCAGAGTGGATAGCGCAATTGGTCTTGCGCTTTGAACGCATCTTAAAGGATTTCTCCGATTTATGCAAATACGCGCGCACGAGCGGCGCGTGAAGTTCGCGCGAACCGCGCAACGTTTTGGGGATACCTTGACCCCGGGGGTATACTTAGGCCCGTGAAAAAGCCCGTCATCATCGTCGAATCGCCGACGAAGGCGCGCACCATAAAGAAGTTTCTTCCGGCGCGCTACATCGTCAAAGCCTCGGTCGGCCACGTGCGCGATCTTCCGAAAAGTACGCTCGGCGTCGATACCGAGGGCGATTTCGCCCCGCGATACCTGACAATCAAAGGTAAAGGCGATGTCATTAAAGAGCTCAAGGCCGCAGTAAAAGGCGCCTCCGACGTCTTCCTTGCGACCGACCCCGACCGCGAAGGCGAAGCGATCGCCTGGCATTTAGCGCAACTGCTGAAGCTGGAAAATCCGAAACGCGTCGAGCTGCACGAGATCACGAAAGAGGCGGCATTGCGGGCGCTTGAGTCGCCGCACGATATCGATATGGACCGGGTCAACGCGCAGCAGGCGAGGCGCATTCTCGATCGGCTCGTCGGCTACAAGATCTCGCCGTTGCTCTGGGCGAAGGTTCGCGGAGGGCTCTCCGCGGGGCGCGTGCAGTCGGTTGCGGTGAAACTGATCGTCGACCGCGAGCGTGCGATTACCGCCTTCAAGCGCGAAGAGTATTGGAGCCTTACCGCCCGGTTGAGCAGTGCGGCGACCGCGCCGGTCGCGCAGACGTTCGCCGCCGATCTCGCCAGCAAGAACGGCGAAAAACTCGAGGTCTCCGACGAGCAACAGATGCGGGCGATCCTCGCCGAGGTGGAGGGCGAGCGCTTCCACGTTCGGGCCGTGAAGCGCCGCGAAGTCAAACGGAACGCTGCCCCGCCGTTCACCACCTCGACGCTGCAACAGGAGGCCTCGCGGAAATTACGCATGCGCGTGCGCCGAACGATGCAGCTCGCGCAGGCGCTCTACGAGGGCGTCGATCTCGGAAAAGAAGGCACCGTCGGTCTCATTACCTACATGCGTACCGACTCGACGCGCATCTCCGACGACGCGCGGGAGGCGGCGCGCGCCTTCATCCACGCGCAGTACGGCGCGGAGTTCCACGGCGGTCGCATTCATAAGGTGCGCGAGGGCGCGCAGGACGCCCACGAAGCGATTCGGCCGACCGACGTCACGCGGACGCCGCAGAGTCTCAGCGGCATCCTCAAACGCGACGATCTGCGGCTCTACGCGCTGATCTGGGAGCGCTTCGTTGCATCGCAGATGGCCGCCGCGCGCTTCGATCAGAGCACCGCGGAGATTGCGGCGGGAGCCTACGGCTTCCGCGCCACCGGTACCGTCGTGACGTTTGCCGGCTTCACGCGCGTCTACGAAGAAGGGCGCGACGAAATCGCTGCGGAGGAGAAGGACGAGAAACGGTTGCCGCCGCTGACGGAGGGCGAAGAACTCGCCGTCGCCGGGCTCGACCCCAAGCAGCACTTCACCGAGCCGCCGCCGCGCTTTACCGAAGCGACGCTGGTGAAGGCGTTGGAAGAGAACGGTATCGGACGTCCGTCGACCTACGGCAGCATCGTCGAAACGATTCAGGCGCGCGGCTACGTCGAGCAGGCGGAGCGCCGCTTCAAGCCGACCGAGATCGGCATCGCCGTCAACGATCTGCTCGCCGA
This sequence comes from bacterium, assembly GCA_021790895.1. GTDB lineage: Bacteria > Vulcanimicrobiota > Vulcanimicrobiia > Vulcanimicrobiales > Vulcanimicrobiaceae > JABEUX01. Next base: position 16,385 of record JAJYFM010000017.1, on the reverse strand, counting down.
GCACTTCCCCGATATCGTCGATCTGCGGTTCACCGCGCAGATGGAGGGCGACCTCGATAAGGTCGCCGACGGCAATGCCGACTGGGTGGCGGTGCTGCGCAATTTCTACACCCCGTTCGCACTTCGCCTCGAGGAAGCGGAGAAGCGATTGCCGCGCCTGGAAGTACGCGACGAACCGACCGATGAGATTTGCCCGAATTGCGGAAAGCCGATGGTGATTAAGACCGGGCGCTTCGGTCGCTTTATCTCGTGCTCGGGCTACCCGGAATGTAAGACCACCAAGCCGATTCTCAAGAAGACCGGCGCGCTCTGTCCCAAAGACGGCGGCGATATTCTGGAACGGCGCAGCAAACGCGGGCGCACGTTTTTCGGCTGCGCGAATTACCCCGCCTGCGATTTCGTTTCGTGGGATCGCGTCATTCCGCAGCCCTGTCCGATCTGCGGTGCGCACGTCGTCGTGAAGAGCAAACGCGGCGTCGCGCGCCTGCAGTGCTCGGCGGATGCCGAACACGATGTTTCGTCGTTGCCGTTGCCGGGCTCGAACTCCGGCGAAGAGCGCGAACTCGTGCAGGCCTGATCTCCACCGTGCGTTTACGGGTGGTCGGCGGCGGCCTCGCGGGCTGCGAAGCGGCCTGGCAGGCTGCGCGGTTGGGCATCGATGTCGATCTCTACGAAATGCGGCCGCACCGGCGCGGCCCGGCGCATACCGGCGACCGGCTCGCCGAATTGGTCTGCAGCAATTCGATGCGCGGCGCCGCGCTCGAAAATGCGGTCGGGCTACTTAAAGAGGAGCTCGCGCGGCTCGATTCGCTGATCGTTACCGCTGCACGAGAATCGGCGGTACCGGCAGGCGGCGCGCTCGCGGTCGATCGCGAGCGATTCGCGGCGCTCGTCGAAGGGCGCATCGCCGAGCATCCGCAGATCGCGTTGCACCGCGAAGAGATCCTCGATCTCGACGACCCGCGCCCGACGATTCTCGCTTGCGGACCGCTCCCCGGCGATGCGCTGCTCGGCGCGATCGATCGTCTGCTCGCCGCGAACGCGGCGGAGGACGCCTCGCCGAACCGGCTGCATTACTTCGATGCCGCCTCACCGATTCTCGCCGCCGATTCTATCGACGAGTCGGTGATGTATCGTAAGTCGCGCTATGAAAAAGGCGACGGTGACGATTATCTCAACATTCCGCTCGACCGCGCCGAATACGCGCAGTTGCTGCACGATTTGCGCACGCTTCCGCGCCACGAAGCGAAGGCGTTCGAAAGCGAGGGGCGCTTTTTCGAAGGTTGCCTGCCGATCGAAGAGATGGCCGACCGCGGCGACGACGTGCTACGTTTCGGACCGTTGAAACCGGTCGGGCTGCGCCACCCCGTCACCGGCGTGACGCCCTACGCCGTCGTGCAACTGCGCAAAGAGAATCGCGACGGGAGTGCGTTCAATATCGTCGGTTTTCAGACGCGGCTTACGTGGCCCGCGCAACGCGAGGCCTTCGGCCGATTGCCGGGGCTGGCGAACGTCGAATGGTTGCGCCTCGGTGTGATGCATCGCAATACGTTCATCGATTCGCCGCGCCTACTCGACGAACGGCTGCGCCTGCGCGGCGCACGCCCGCTCTGGTTCGCCGGACAGATTACCGGTGCGGAGGGTTACGTTGAAGCGGCGGCCTGCGGCGCGATGACCGGTATTCACGCCGCGCGCGAGCTGCGCGGCTGGAGCGCGCTGAGCGTTCCGCCCGAGACCGCGCTCGGTGCGGTCGTCGCGCATCTGCAGAACACCGTCTCACACGATTTCCAACCCGCGAACGTTACCTGGTCGATGGTGCCGCCGCTGCCGACGACGATTCGCGAGAAGAAGGTGCGCCGCGCCCACCTCGCCGAGCGTGCCCTGCGCGCGCTCGCGGAGTTCTCCGCGCGCCTCGGGAGCCCATAGAGGAGTCTCCCGCCGACGCGCGGCGCACGCGCACAAAGCAGGTGCAACGAAATCGCCTCCGGGACAGTATTACCTAGCGATGAAGATTCGATCGACCACCATCCTCGCCGTTCTCCGCGACGGCCGCCTCGCCATCGCCGGCGACGGCCAAGTGACGCTCGACAAGACGATCGTCAAGCATTCGGCGCGCAAAGTGCGCAAGATCGCCGGGGGACGGGTGCTCGCCGGTTTCGCCGGATCGGCGGCCGACGGCATCACGCTGCTCGAAAAATTCGAGAAGAAATACAACGAGTTCAAAGACCTCACGCGCGCGAGCGTCGAGCTGGCGAAAGATTGGCGACAGGATCGCGCGCTGCGGCGATTGGAAGCGATGCTGGTCGTCGGCACGCCGGAGCATCTGTTTTTGCTCTCGGGAACCGGTGACGTTATCGAACCCGACGAAGGCATCGCCGCGATCGGCAGCGGCGGCCCGTACGCTCAGGCCGCTGCGGCGGCGTTGCTGCGCAACACGACGATGAGCGCCGAGGAGATCGCGCGCGCGGCGCTCGGCATCGCGGGCGAGATCTGCATCTACACCAATGCCGATGTCACGGTCGAGGTGCTTCCGTGAGCGCACAGATGACGCCGCGTGAGATCGTCGCGGCGCTCGACCATTACGTCGTCGGGCAGAAAAATGCGAAGCGTGCGGTCGCGATCGCCCTGCGCAATCGCTTTCGGCGCGCCGCCGTGCCGGAGGAGCTCCGTGGCGAAATTACCCCGAAGAATATTTTGATGATCGGGCCGACCGGTGTCGGAAAGACCGAGATCGCGCGACGGCTCGCCGCACTCGCCGGCGCTCCATTCGTTAAAGTCGAGGCGACGAAATACACCGAGGTCGGCTATGTCGGGCGCGATGTCGAATCGATGGTGCGCGATCTCGTCGAGCAGTCGATCCGCATGGTGACGCAAGAGCGCCGGGAAGACGTACGCGATCTAGCGCGCAAACAGGCGGTCGAGCGGGCGATCGATCTGTTGCATCCCGAGACGCGCGCCGCACAACCGCAGCAGCAGCAAAATGCCTTCGCGGCGACGCTCGGATCGATCTTCGGCGGCAACGCGACGGCGCAGCAGAGCGCACCGCCCCCGCCACCGAGCGTTCCCGCGCCGGAGGCACAGCGCATTCGCGATCAGACGCGCGAGGAGATCGCGCGCGGGTTCTACGATGTGCGGCTCGTCGAAGTCGAGGTCGAAGAGCAGGCCTCGTTGCCGATCGGGGTGATCGGCGGCAATATGGATCAAGGCAGCGGCGACATGGGCGAGATGCTCGGCGGCTTGTTACCCAAGCGCAAGAAGAGCAAGCGGGTCACGCTCGCCGACGCGTTGCGGATCTTCGAAGACGAAGAGGCGGAAAAACTTCTCGACGGCGATGCGGTCAAACGCGAGGCGATCCGACGGGCGGGTGAGGACGGCATCATCTTCATCGATGAGATCGATAAGATCGCGGGGCGCGAAGGGGCGCGCGGTGGTCCCGATGTCTCGCGCGAAGGGGTTCAGCGCGATATTCTCCCGATCGTCGAAGGCAGCACCGTCACCACCAAGCACGGCGCGATCGCAACCGATCATATCTTGTTCATCGCCGCGGGTGCATTTCACATGAGCAAGCCCTCGGATCTCATTCCGGAGTTGCAGGGGCGCTTCCCGATTCGCGTTGAGCTCGATTCGCTCACCGCCGAGGATTTCGTCACGATTCTTACCCAGCCGCGCAGCGCGCTCGTCGCGCAGTATAAGGCCTTGCTCGCCGCCGACGGCGTCGATCTCACCTTTACCGACGACGGCATCGAGAGCATCGCGCGCTTCGCGATGGAGGTGAACGAACGCAGCGAGAATATCGGCGCGCGTCGCTTGCATACGGTACTCGAACGCGTACTCGAGGATATCTCGTTCGCCGCTCCCGATGTCGAGCGTGAGTTGGTGGTCGATGCACCCTACGTGCGCGAGCGGCTCGCCGATATCGTCGGGAGCGCCGATCTCTCGGGATATATTTTGTAGCGCACGTTCAGGGAGCTCCCAGCGTCAGTTGGAACGATACGGGAGAGAGCGACGGACATGACGGAGAAGAAAACGATGAAGGTACGGCTGATTGGGATTCTTGCGGGAGCGGTAGCGGCGCTGGCGCTCGCGGCCTGTAACGGCGGCGGTCCATCGACCCCTCCGGCGCCGACGACGCCGTGCGTCTCGCCGGTGACGGTGCAGGTGCTCTATCCGCAGCCGGGAGCGACCGCGGTGCCGGCGACGCTGACGACGATCTACGTCGCGACGAGCGGCGTCTTCCCGAGCGATAGTAATAATGCGTGGGATACCGAGATCGTCGGGCCGCCGACCTATGGGGTCCAATTTACCGCGCAGTTCGCGGCGACGACGGCCAGCGCGCTTCCGACCGGTTCGGCGACGCCGAGCATGGCGAATCCCCTCTACTATGCGACCGCGTTGAGCAACGCGCTGGTGACGGGTTCGGGCTTCTCGGTCTATATCAACAACCTCAATGACGCCGCTTGCTATGCCGTGGGCACGGGGGCGACCGCGCTCTCGACCTTCTCGACGCAATGAACGACTCCACCCGACGCTGCGCGTACGGGATTTGAGTTTCGTGTTGCTCACGCGGTTTGCGCGAGGCACCCGGTCGGTTCCCGGCCAGTGTGGGCGAGTGCCCACAAGAGATTGACGCGCGCAGCGTTCCGATCGCGGGAAAGCACCAAGCCGCATTCGCAAACGTGCTGCCGTTGCGAGAGCGGCTTCTTGCGCTGCTTGCCGCAACCGCTGCACGTTTGACTGGGCTTGACTTTGCGCGATGGCACCTCGACGAACTCGACACCAGCCTCTGCCGCTTTATATCGGAGCATCGCGAGAAATGTGCTGGGAGCCGTCGCGAGAATCTCGCGATTGAGTCCCGCCTTTTGGGCGACGTTGCGCCCGGGAGCTTCGACGGTTCCGCGTGCGGAAGCCGTCATGTTCTTGATCGAGAGCGATTCGGTGGCGATCAGTCCGGTTGCTGCGATGAGTTTGGCTGACCGCTGGTGAAGGAAGTCGCGCCGCCGATTGCCCGTCTTGCGCTGAAGTGCCGCGACGATCTTGCGCGCCTTCGCGCGGTTCGTCGAGCGCTTCGCTTTGCTCGCCAGATGCCGTTGCGCCGCTGCGAGCTTCGCCTTCATCTGCGCGAAGAAGCGCGGATTCTCGACGGCCGAGAATCTGCCGTTCTGGTGGGCAAGCGTGGCGAACGTCTCGACGCCCCAATCCAGGCCGAAAGCGTCGGTGCCGCCGTTCCGTCGCGGCGCGCAGGCCAAGGTCAGGCTCGCATACCAGCGTCCGGCCTTGTGCGCGATCTCGCAGGTCTTCACGTCGCCAAGCGTGCGCGCACGGCCACGCATCGGGATCGTGCCGATGCCCGAGAGGCGGAGTGTGCCGTGCCGGTTGCCGTCGCCCGGCGTGAAGCGGAAACCATCACAGTGGTGCTTGTATACCCAGCCGGAATAACGGTCGAAGGCTTTGAATCGCGGAAATCCCGGCGTCTCGCCCTTCTTGCAGCGCCGAAAGAAAGACGAAAAGGCGAGGTGCAAGCGCTGCAACGTCACCTGCGCGGACTGCGCGTTGAGCGCAGCGTATCGTTCGTCGTCGGCGCGCAACTCGGTGAGATCGCGCATTTGATCGTATGCCGAGAGGCTCTTGCGTTGCAACCGCCAGGCCGCGATCCGCTGTTCGAGCGCGGCGTTATAGAGGCGTTGGTGCAGTCCGAGCATCTCCGAGAGCGCCGTATCTTGCGAGCGCGACGGATAGAGGCGATAGGTGACCTTGCGGGGGACGGGCGCCATGCTGCTCACGGTAGCAGCGCGCTGTGCCAACAGGGTGGCCGCGTGAGCGCTCTGCCGGGCGCTGTAGCGCTTCACCGGCCAACGGCGGGAGACGCCGTACGGCTGGAGCACTGCGCGGCGCTTTGGTGCGGCGCTTTGGTAGGGAGAGCACGGAGCGCGGAGGTAGAATACCCAACGTATGCCCTATCTCCGCGAAATCGTCACCGAGGGGAACCCGACGCTGCGAAAAGTCGCAAAGCGGGTCGCCCCCAAGGATCTGCAGGATCCGTTAACCCAGCAGTTGATCGACGATATGTTTGAGACGATGTACGATGCGCCGGGGATCGGCCTTGCAGCGCCGCAGGTCAATATCTCAAAGCGCATCTTTACGGTGGACTTACAGGACGGCAATCCCGAGCACGGGCCGTTCGTCGTCGTCAATCCGAAGTTCGACGAGACCGAGGGCGAGATCGAATGGACTGAGGGCTGTCTCTCCGTTCCCGGTTACGTCGGTGAAGTCACGCGCTTCGAACGCGTGCGTGTCAGCGGGATCGATCGGCACGGGAAGCGGATTGCGTTTGCAGCCGACGGCCTCTTCGCTATCTGTCTCCAACACGAGATCGACCATCTCAACGGCGTGCTCTACATCGATAAGGTCAAGAACCTGCGCCCGGCGCAGACCGACGAGGAACTCGAGGCAGCCGAACGCGCAGCGTCGCTGCCGTAAGGTCGATGCTCTCCGCATATTTTTTCGGAAGTAGCGAGTTCGCCGTTCCGTCGCTACGCGAGACGGCGCGGCGCACGGATCTACGCGGCGTCGTCACGCAACCCGAGCGCCCATCCGGGCGTGGGCACCGGCTTACCCCAACGCCGGTGAAACGCGCGGCGCTCGAACTCGGCATTCCGGTCTTCGAACCGACCTCGATGCGCGCGTTTCTCGCCGAGCATCACGGCGAATCGCTCGATCTCATTGCGTTGGCGAGTTTCGGGCGCATTTTGCCGTCGGAATTGTTGGTGTGGCCGAAGATCGGTGCGCTCAACGTGCATCCCTCGCTGCTCCCGCTCTACCGCGGAGCGACGCCGATTCAATCGGCGCTTCGCGACGGCGCACGTGCAACCGGGCTCTCGATCATGCTCATGGATGCGGGAATGGATACCGGCCCCCTCGTGGCGCAGGAACGAGTCGCAATCGGCGCGCAGGAAGAGTATGGCGAGTTGCACGACCGGCTCGCCGCTCTCGGCGCGCGCATGCTCGGCGAAGCCATCGTGCGTGCGGAGGCCGGAAGCCTCACGGCGCAGCCGCAATGCGGCGAAACGAGTACGACTCGACCGTTGAAGAAGGAGGATCTTATCGTCGATCTCACGTGGCCAACCTCGCGCTTGCTCGCAGCGGTGCGTGCATTTGCACCCGCCCCGCTCGCGCGGGCATTCGTCGATGGAGAGTGGCTGAAGATCGTGCGCGCGCACGACGAGGACGGCCGCTTCGCGATCGACGAAGTCATCGCGCCGAATAAAGGCGCAATGGCGTGGGATCGCTATCGACAGATGCGCTCGGCGGTGCGAGGGTGAGCGCGCGTGAAGTGGCCTTACTTGTCGCGCGCGATGTCTTCCCGGGAGAGCCCGGCGTCGAAGCGCGCCCGGCGCAGGCGGCGCTTGCGTATCGCGCCCTGCGCGGCAAACTCGACGCGCGCGACCGTCGGTTCGCGACCGAGCTCGCTTATGGTGCAATCGAGATGCGGCGTGCGCTCGACGATGCGCTGCGTCCATTTCTCAAAGAGCGCGCGAAGTCGTTGCCGTCGACGATTCAAGAATTGCTGCGCCTTGCCGTCTACGAACTGCGCTACACGCAACCCGACGTCCATGCGACGCTCTTCGAGTGGGTCAATCTGGCGAAGCGCTACGGCCACCAGGGGCTCGGATCGCTCGTCAACGCGGTGCTGCGGAGCTATCTTCGTGAGCCGACGCCGGAGCCGCAGCGCGAGCAATACGCCGATATCGACGATTACTACGGCGCGCTCTACTCGCTCCCAACCTGGATCGTCCGCCGTCTCCACGCGCGTTTCGGCGACGACCTCATCGAACGGATCTGCCGCGAGGCAAACGAACCCGCCGCGCATGCGCTGGTGGCGGTGGGAGGAGGCGAGCGCGTGCTTGCAGCCATGACCGCACGCGGAATGCAGGTGAGCCGGTCGGCGCTTGCGCGCGATGCCGTGGTGGTTCGTGCGAGCGAGGGTTCAGCACTCGATCTCGTCGAGAGCGGCAACGTACCGTTCTGGATTCAGTCGGAGAGCTCGGCGGCGATCGTCGATATCCTCGACGCGCAACCCGGCGAACACATTCTCGACTGTTGCAGCGGCCGCGGCAATAAAGCCTTGCAGATTGCTGCGCGGATCGGGCCGAGCGGAGCGCTCACCTGCATCGACCGCGATGCGCGCAAAATCGTCGTTCTGCAGAAGCGCTTCGAAGAGACCCGGCGATTCGTCGACCTTCCGATCCCTGCAGTCGTGGTCGGCGATGCCGCCGAGCCGACGCTCGTGCCGCCGGAGATGCTCTTCGATCGCGTGTTGCTCGATGCGCCGTGCACGGCGTTGGGAGTCATCGCCCGTCACCCTGAAGCGCGCTGGCGCCGACGCCCCGAGGATGTCGATCGCATGGCGACGCTGCAGACGGCGTTGCTTGCGACGATCGCGGCGCGCGTAAAACCGGGCGGCCGATTCGTCTACGCGGTCTGTTCGACCGACGAACGCGAGAGTACGAACGTCGTCGATGCATTTCTCGCCGCCGGCGACTTCATCCGCGCTCCGATGCCCGCGTCGCTCGCATCGTTCTGCGACGCGAACGGCGATCTGCTGATGGCTCCGATCGAGGGGCAGGACGGATTCTACGCCGCGTCGCTGGAGCGCGTGCGATGAATTGGTTTGCGCGCATCGAACGCAGCATCGCCGACTTTGTCGAGCGGGCCTTTGCGCGCAGCTTTCCGAGCGATCTCGAACCGGCGCAGGTCGCGAGAAAACTCGTCGCCGTCATGGAGGCGCAGACGCGCAGTGCCGTCGACGGAGGCACGCGCGCGCCGAGCGGCTACGAGGCGCGCGTCAGCGAGGTGGATTACGAACGGCTCGAAGAGCATCGCGATTATCTCGAACGACAGTGGTCCGACCTGCTTGAAGATTGTGCGGCCCGCGTTGGGATTACGTTCTCCGACGGCCCCGCCCGCGTGAAGATGATCGCGCGCCCGGATCTCCCCGCCGGTACGGTCGACGTGCGCGTGGAACCCGAGCCGACCGTCGCCGAAGCGATCGACGTCGATCCCCACCATCGGTTTTTCTTGCACATGGTTCAGGGAGCACCGGCGTACGGGGTTTTTGCGTTGGAGAGCAGCACCCTCATCGGTCGCAGCGAATCGTCCGACGTGTTTTTGCTCGATCCGGGAATCTCGCGCGTCCACGCGCGGATCGACATTTACGACGGTGTGGCGACAATCGCCGATTGTGAATCGACCAATGGCACCTTTGTCAACGATGCGCGTATCGAACGACACGTCTTGAGCGACGGAGACGAAATCGTGGTTGGAAGTACGCGGATGCGCGTAGAGATTCGTGACTGAACTCCAGGATGCATGGATACGTCTCGATACGTTGGGCATCACCGGTGCCCTCGCTTTGGTTGCGGCAGCCGGCTTCATGCGCCGCCCCGATGCGCGTGAGCCGATCGGCGACCTTACACCGATCTCGGTGCGCCTGGCGATTTTTGAAGGTTCGGAGCGTCGCGAATTGCGGGTGTTGACGCCCGCAGTGATTGGTCGCGCCGGGAACTGTCACGTGCAATTGCAGGACGGTGATGTCAGCCGGCGCCATGCGCGCCTTGAAGCCGAGGAGGGTGTGCTCTACCTGCGCGATCTTCGCAGTGCGAACGGGACCTTTCTCAATGGAGAGGCTTTTGAAGGCGCGATCGAATTGCGAGCCGGAGATGAAATCGATTGCGGGGCGACGCGCTTGGAGATCGAGGAGATCGGCGCATGAGCGTGCTGACCGGCTCACCGTGGCTCGTGGCGCTCGCTGCACTGCTCGCACTGGCGTGGGCGCTCCGTAAATCGCGCGGCGGTCGGCGCGACTGGTTCTTCCCGTTTGCGACGATCGTCCTGGTCCTTTTCGGCGAGATCTTGCTTGCCCGCCTCTCGCCTGCGCTCGCCCGCAAACAATTGATATGGATCTGCATCGCTTTTGGAATCGCGACGCTCCTCCAACCCTATCTGGCGCGCTTTCGGCGCATCGCGACCGTCAAATACACCTGGATCGTGCTGTCGTTAGGGCTCGTTGCAGCGACCGCGATCTTCGGCGAGCGGGTGAACGGTGCGAAGCTGTGGATTCGGATCGGGACGCTGCACGTCGAGCCCGTCGAAATCATTAAATTGCTCCTGGTGTTCTTTCTCGCTGCGTACTTGGCCGAGATGGGCGATGCCATTGCAAAGGCTCGCTGGTGGTCGGTGCGCGCGAACGTAAAATACCTCGGGCCGCTCTTTTTAGGCTGGGGTGCATCGATCGGTCTGCTCGTGGTGCAGCGCGATTTAGGAATGGGTGCGCTCTTGCTGTGCACGCTGTTAACGACGCTCTACGCCGCGACGCGGCGTAGCGACCTCGCGCTCGGTGCAGCGGCGATCTTCGCGCTCGTCGCGTTTTGGGCGGCGATGCACTTCCCATACGTGCACGAACGGATCGCCGTATGGTTGCATCCGTTCGCCGATCCGTACGGCGCCGGATATCAGGCTGCGCAAAGTTATTTCTCGATCGCGGCCGGCGGATTAATGGGCACCGGACTCGGGCTCGGCCACCCCGGTTTTATTCCTGATGTCAGTACCGATTACATCGTCGCGGCGATCGCTGAGGAGTTCGGTTGGTTGGGGATCGTTGCGATGCTCGCGCTCTATCTCGCCGTGGTTCGCCGGGCGGTCAGCGTTGCGCGCGAGCAGCCCGATGCATTTGCGAGTCTGCTCGCCGTTGGTCTCGCTGCGACCTTGGGCTTTCAGGTGGCGATTATCGTCGCGGGCGTCGCCGGGTTGGTTCCGCTGACCGGCATCACGCTGCCGTTTGTCTCCTACGGCGGGAGCTCGCTGGTCGCAAACGTTTTACTGATCTCGTTGCTGCAAGAGATCGCATCGCGCCGTCCCGCAGCGGAGCGTTCATGAACGCGCGCTCGATTTTTTGGGGATTGGTTGCCGCCTTCGCGCTCTGGGCCTTCATCTACGGCGCGCTCCACCCGCTCAAACCCGCTCCCGCACCGAAACCGACGGCGCTGCCGCGCCTCGCTCCGGCGGGCCCGGCACGACGCGATCTCTTCAGTCGCGATCCGGTTATCGCGGGGAGAACGCCGCGTCGCGGATTCATTCCGGGGCCGGCGCGCTTGGTCGCGATGGTCGGGCTCTTCGGATCCTCGGTACGCGACGAGCGAGCGATGCTCTCGGCACCGTTCCCGATCGGCGTGATCCTCGATCCGCGCGCGCGCGATGCGCGCCGCGTTGCAAAGATCGCGCACGCGCGCGGCGACGAACTCTTCGTTCAGGCGAGCAGCGCTCCGAGCGCGACGGATTTGAAGCGCTGGCAAAAAGCATTCGGGGGACTGCTCGGAATCGCCACCCGTCACCCCAACCGCATGATTGCGACGCTTGCCGGAAGCACGCTCGTTCTTTTCGACGAGCGCGGCGCGAGCAATTCGATGGAGTTTACGCGTTCGGATATCCGCCTGATTCGCCGCGACGTGCGGATCGACGACCGCGATTCGGTTCCCTATATCACCTATATGCTCGAGCAGGCGACCGCGCTTGCACGGCGGCGCGGGATCGTGGTGTTGCTGATGCGCCCGCGGCCGAACGACGTCCGTGCGATCGAAGGGCTCTTGCAACGGCGACATGACGTGCAGATCGTTCAACCTGCAACCGCCGAACGTGTGTAGGTTCGCGCTGGTCGTCGTCGCGGCGTTCGCGCTTGGAACGTTCGCGACTGGTTGCGCGCACCATCGAGGTGCGCACGCGATAGCGGCGCACGGAGCGGATGTCTCGTCGTACGACGGCGGGGCGATCTACCGACAGCAGTGCGCGACCTGTCACGGCGTGCGCGGCGAGGGCGTCGCCGGCGTCGCACCCGGTCTGCGCCTCGATGCAAACCTCGATTCGTCGTCGTCGCTCGTTGCCGTCGCGCGGGGCAGTCGGCACGGCGATGCGGTAATGCCGGGCTGGTGCGGGCTGTTGAGCGATCGGGAGATCGCCGATGTGATGGCCTACGTGCGCATCACGTGGGGAGGGCGACGGGGTGTTCCTTCGCCGGCCGAAGTCGCTACGCTCTGTCGCTCGCATATGCATCGAGGAGCGCAGTAACGGCACTCCGCACCGCCGCGAATGCGGCGCGTCGTTCTGCTGCGGCATCGGCGCCGGGGTCGAAGAGATTCATCGTCGCATTCGCTTCGAAGAGTACGACGTTGCCGTCGGCGTCGAGCGCGAAATCGATACCGCCGTAATCGATTCCTAGAGCCGCGCGCACGCGCTCGAGCGTTGCAACCGCGCGCGCGCCGATCGCGCCGTTCATATCGGTGAGAAAAGCGCGCTCCGCACGGTCGTCTTCCTGCTGCGAAGAAAAATAATGCACTTTCCATTGCTGCGAGCGCGCGAGGTGGACCGGAAAGAGGCGTTCGCCGACGATAAGCACGCGATATTTCTCGAAGGCTCCATCGCTGCGGCGCGTATCGAGAAATTCGATGGCGAGCAGCGTTTCGCCAGGGAGCTCCGCGAGTGCAGCGGGCAATGCGTCGGCATCGTCGATGCGGAGGAAATGTTCGCCGGTGTGATAGCCGGGCGAGCGGAGTAAGAAGGGGAAGACGAGAGGCGTTGCGGCAACATTCGCTCGCTCGACCTCCAACGTGCGCGGGACGCGCAACCCTGGAATCTTTCCTAGGCGCGCGGCGTTGCCGACGCGCGTGCTCGCGAGGATCGCCGCCGGCGCATTGATCGTTCGTTCGCGACGCCTTTCAACAAACTGTTGCGCGCGAACGAGCGCCTCGGCGCAGCGTTCCGCATCGCCGATCGCATTGAAAATGAGTGGGTACGCGGCAACCGCCATCGACGGCTCGTAAAATTCCGCGACGAGCACATCGCAGGCGAAGCGATCGACATCGAGGATCCGTTCGGTGTCGACGTTTCCGCCAAGCGCGGAGACGAGCAAGAGCAGCGGCGTGCGTCGCGCGCCGCCGCGTGCCGGTGCGCGCCGAACGGGATGGTCGGAGAAACCGACGCGCGCATGCGCGCGTGCCCGTTCCCACGCTCCGGCACGCGCGTGGAGCAGCGCAAGCCCTTGATGTGCGTCGACCGAGTGCGGATCGATTTCCAGCGCGGCGTCGTACTGCGCGATCGCTTCGTCGCGTTCGTCGGCATCGAGGAGCGCAGCGGCGAGGTTCGTGCGCGCGCGCAGATCGCGCGGGTGCGCCGTTACCGCCTGCGCGTACGCGAGGCGCCCCGCGCGTTTGTAGCCCGAATAGGTGAGTAGCGTGCCGAGATTCGTCAGCGCACCGAGATGCGTCGGATCGGTTGCGAGGATGGCGATATAGGCATCGCGCGCCGCGGCCTGTTCGCCGGCCGCTTCAAGGGCTCGGGCCTCCCGAAATGCCGCATCCACGCCGCATGCTTCGGGAGGTTCGCGGCATTCGCCCGCGTCGGGCTGCCCGAAACATTATCCGAGCCATGTGGTAGGATATGGAGTATGATCGCTCGCTGCTCTCTCTGCGCACTTGTTGTTGCGCTCCTCTCTTTCCCGATCGGCGCCTCGGCGGCGACGCCGGTTCCCTCGGCAACCGCACAGCCGACGCCCGCGCCGACCGCCCTCTCGCCGCAACGGCTCGTATTTGCGCGGAAACTCTTTGCCGACGTTCAGGCCGGAAAACTCGAGAGCGCGCTCTTCGACGCGCGCATGAACGCGTTATTGAAACCCGTCGTCGTATCGGGGCTCGCGAAGAAACTCCAACCGTTCGGCACGCCGGTAACGATTCTCGATGCTAACGATTTCACAACCCCGAGCTATCGCGTGACCGATTATCTCGTCCGCTTCGCCGCCGGAAAATCGCTGCTCATGCGCGTGGCGATCGACACGAAGGGGAAGATCGCCGGGCTCTTTTTCCCGAACGGTTTTTAGCGTGGGGCGCTCGCTGCACATCTTGCTTGCGGCGGTGATGCCGCTGGCAAGTTCATTGCAGGCATTGCAGCCGCAACCGCATGCGCCCGGATTTGCCGTTGCGGTCGTGCGCGACGGAAGAATCGTCGAACGCTTTGCCGCCGGCGATGCCGATGTGGCGACGTCGCGCCCGGTGACGCCGCAGACGCTCTTTCACATCGGTTCGATTACGAAGATGTTTACCGCAACGGCGGTGATGCAACTCGTGCAGGCGGGAAAGATCGATCTCTACGCCCCCGTTACGGAATATTTGCCGCAGTATGCGGCGTGGCGTGGCGTAACGATTGCAGAATTGCTGATGCATCGGAGCGGCATACCCAACTACCTCGATGCGGCTTTGGCAAACGGTCGCACGGTGCTGCCGACCTCGCCGGAAGCGATCCTCGGCTTGATGGCAGCCCAGCCGCTCGATTTCGTACCGGGCTCGCGTTTCGAATACAGTAATACGAACTACGTCGCTCTCGGGCTCATTGTCGAGCGCGTTACCAATGAATCGCTCGCAACCTACGAGCGCCGGGCGATCTTTCGTCCGGCGAAAATGCACTCAACCTTCGTTGGCACCGCACCAGCAGGCTCCCCGGTCGCCGTCGGCTACACATCGCGCGGGAAGGCGACGGTTGCAAAACCCGGCGACCCGAGCTGGTATTTTGCGTGCGGCGATATTCTTTCCACCGTCGGCGATCTCGCGCGCTTCGATCGGGCGCTGATGGATGGTCGCCTGCTCGCTCCGGCGACCTTTGCCGAGATGGTGAAGGCCGCGCGCCCGGCGCCGGGTTTCGGCAATGCGCGCTACGGGTACGGCGTGATGACGGTTTCGTTCGGCGACCGCACGATTGTTGGGCATCACGGCGGCTTGCCGGGTTTTGAAGGCGATGACGAGATGATTCCGCAGGACCGGTTTGCGGTGATCGCAATTGGGAACGCATTCAATTTTGCGACCGCCGGCCCGAATAATATCGTGTTCCAACACTACTACCCAAAACAATTTGCTGCGGCGGTCGTAGCTGCGCATGCTGCTTCGGAGCGAGCAGTCTCCGATCCCAACCCGGCGCTCACGAAGCGCCTCTTCGCGTTTGTTCAGGGCCTGATTGCGGGGAAGCAAGTTGACGCGCATCTGACACCGCAGATGGCCGCGGGGTTGCGTCCGCATGCGATAGCGAAAATCGATACCGAGCTCTTCGCCGGGCTTGGGCCGCTGCGTCGCCTTACGTACCGCAACAGCTTCATCGCCGACGGCTACCACAACGACGATTATCTCGCTTTATTCGCCAACGGATTTCTACGGCTGCGTTTCGTGCTCACTCCTCATGGCGCGCTCGCGGGTTTTTTCAAGCAGTAAAGGGCGATCGGCGAAGCGGTCGCGCTGGGTCTGTTAGGCCGATAGGAGCCGGATGGAGGGGAAGTGGAGTTGGAGTTGTGGAGTGGACCTTTCTCCACCAATGCGGAAGTGTCCACGCTAGCCGGTTAATTCCAGACAGGTGAGTTGGTGGTGTTTAGAAAAGGTGCAAAAGCCGGCGTAAGAACAAACGAATACATTCGCGCCCCAAAGGCGACGCCGCCACGGGCAGAGCACTAGAGGGGGCAGGAAAGTTGTCGCTGGCTTCGGATTGTTCAGTTATGATCATAGCGACGTCGGACTCTAACGACGTTGCGTTCAGGATCAACGCGGAAAAACTATTAACCGCCGACGCGGTTCTGCGGGAACATACCATCGTCGTTGATGATGACGGGAACCCCGCGAAAACAAGCGCCCTGAGCCTACGATTCCGCTCGCGCATACCTGAAGGATGCCCGCTCGAAGATCACGTCACCGACCTGCTGAGCCAGCTTCGAGGAGGTGAATCAAAGACGATAGAACGCTTTTTTCAATCTTATCATCCGACCTTGTCAGTGCGTGTGGTCGCATATCAAACGGCGATACCTAGCATTGCTTTCCCGCGCAATATTCTTCGTGAGCTGGCTGATTTCAACTGCGATCTCGATATTGACGTCGCCGTTGCTATCCCGCAGTGATCGCAAACAATTGTAATGACCGCCTATTACCCCCGCGGCCAAAGCCTAACTTGATCTTGACCTTTTGTCGATTGCGAAGTCTCGACTGTTCGCTTCTGCAATAGGAACGGGGGCGTGCCCCTTTAGTGTTGTAAATTGATGGTCGCTATAAGCCACCGCGTCGGGATGGGCGCTCGACGCGACGTATCGGCGGCTGCCAGGTGTGCTAATCGATACAGCGACCACCGGCCGGAATCGCCCGTAGCTACGATGCCGCCGGGCGTGAAGTCGATGCCGCAACGCCCGACTGTACGGTGAGCGTTTCGACCCCCAACCCCGACCCCGGACTGCCGCCGACCACGACGACGGCGCAGGGTGGCGACAGCATCGTGCGCAGCTACGATGCGCAGAACCATCTCGTGAGCGAGACGAC
>JAJYFM010000016.1 GCA_021790895.1 bacterium | reverse complement strand
ACTCGATGACTTTCTCCCACGTCTTGAGCGCGCGTGCGCGACGTTCGGAGAGGAAGAGGGTCCCGTCGAGCTCGTCGATGCGATGGATCATCACTTCGAGCGAGTCCCCGACCTTGAGGCTCTTGGGGTCGATCGCGAGCGACAACTCGCGGAAGGGTAATACACCCTCCGATTTGCCGCCGACATCGACGAGGAACTCGTCTTTGTCTTTCTGCACGATCATGCCGTTGAGAACTTGGCCTTCGTCGAGAACGCGCAGCGATTCTTCGTAGAGACGCTGCTCGAGCGCGAGTTGATCTTCTTCTTCGCCCTGCGGATGGGCGAGTTCGGTGGTAGAGATGATTGTTGTCCTGCCTTTAATTTTTTATTTTCGCGAAGATTACCGTTGACATTGCCCGCACCACCAGGTGCCTCGACCCGCGATTACCGTTCTCCGGATCGGCGACCCGCAGCGCAGGCAACCTTTCCCAAGTCGTCCGTAGACCGCAAGGGCGTTTTGAAAGCCGCCTTTGAGACCCTCGGCGTCGACATAATCGTCGACGGTCGTTCCGCGCATCGCGATCGCTCGTTCGAGCACATCGATGATGGAGCGGCGCAAGCGCTCGCGCGCAGGCCCCCGCAGCGACCCTGCGGGGCGACTCGGCCGAATTCCGGCGAGCCAAAGCGACTCGCATGCATAGATGTTCCCTATGCCTGCGACTCGCCGCTGATCGAGAAGCAAAGCCTTGATCGGCGTTCTTCGCTTCGCAAGGATAGCGCCAAAGCGCTCGCCTGTAAAGGCGCGCTCGAGCGGCTCGGGGCCAATCTCGGCATCCCACTCCTCGTTCGGCTCGACCAAGCGCATCCGACCGAAGGTACGGGTATCGGCAAAGGCGAGGCGCCGCCCGTCCTCGAGCGCCAACACGACATAGGTAGCAGGAAACTCCCGCTCGCCCGGGGCCTGAACGAGCAGGCGCCCCGTCATGCGGAGCGAGGTCAGCAAGCGTCGCCCCGAGCGCAGCGCGATCACGACGTATTTGGCGCGCCGCTCGACCCCCTCGATCCGCTCGCCGCGCAGCGCCGCGGAGAACGCGATCCCCGCCGGGGCCTGCACCATCTTCGGTTTCCGCACCTCGACAGCGAGGATCTGCGCGCCGACAACTGCACGACGCAAGCCGCGTGCAATCGTTTCAACTTCAGGGAGCTCCGGCATCGCTCGGCGGTCGCCTTACTTCGGTAGCGGTGGGATCGCCAATGTTTCGCCGGCGACGATGCCGAGCCGCAGCGCTTCGCCCGCACCGAGTTCGACGACGTACTGCGCGCGTGCGTGCACGAGCGGAATCGCCGAATCGGCGATACCCGGCGGTAGCACCGGTACGCGCGAGAAGACCGCGCGCACCAGCCCACTGCGTTCGATAAAGACCATATCGAGCGGCATGAGGGTATCTTTCATCCAAAAATAACGCTCGCCGTTCCCGCGGAAGACGAAGATCATGCCTTGCGTCGGATCGAGATGCGTTCGTTCCATCAGGCCGAGTTCGTGCTGGCGCTCGCTCCGCGAGACCCACAGATGCATCGCTGCATGCGGTGCGTTCACCGTGACGACCGGCAGCGATGACTGACTCGCGATCAACAGCGCCGCAGCGAGCGCGTTAAGCATCGAAGACCTCCGTCTCAGCCCAGTTCTCTCCGGCTTTAACGCTCACGTCGAGCGGAACGGAGAGCTCCATCGCATGCTCCATCGCGTCGCGCACGATCGCCGCGACGCCGTCGCGCGCCGAAGCCGCAACGTCGATCAGCAGTTCGTCGTGGATCTGTAAGAGCAAGATTGCATCCTCCCCGTGCTCCCGCAACGAACGATCGACGCGAATCATCGCCACCTTCATGAGATCGGCGGCGCTGCCTTGCAGCGGCGCGTTGGTCGCCTCGCGCTCGGCAGCGTTGCGGAGCATGCTGTTGCCGGAAGTCAGCGCCGGCATATAGCGGCGACGCCCAAGAATCGTGCTGACATATCCATCTTCTCGTCCTCGTTCCAACGTCGTAGCGATATAGGAACGAACGCTGGGAAAGCGCGCGAAGTAGCGTTCGGTAATACTGCGAGCGAGCGCGCGATCGATCTCCAGACGCGCGGCGAGTCCGAAATCCGACATTCCGTAGAGCAACCCGAAGTTGACGACCTTGGCCATGCGTCGCTGCTCGCTCTCGATCGGCGTCCCAGGTGCAAGCCCAAATATTTCGCGAGCGGTGAAATCGTGAATGTCGATCCCTTCGCGAAATGCGCGTCGCATCGCCTCATCGCCGGAGAGATGCGCCATCAAGCGCAGTTCGATCTGGCTGTAGTCGGCGCTGAGCAACAGCCGTCCCGGCGCGCGCGCGACGAAAGCGCGGCGAATGCGCCGCCCGATCCCCGCGCGTACGGGTATATTTTGCAGGTTCGGATTCGTTGACGAGAGCCGTCCCGTCGCCGTTACCGTCTGGTTGAAGACCGTATGAATGCGGCCGTCCTTCGGGTCGCGTAATGCCGGTAACACATCAACATAGGTGTTTTTTAGCTTGGTAAGTTCTCGCCATTCCAGAATATCGGCGCAAATCGGGTAGTCGCGCGCGAGCGGTTGCAGCACTTCGACGCCGGTCGCCCAGCCGGTCTTATTCTTTTTACCGCCGGGGATCGCAAGCTTTTCAAAGAGGATGCGCCCGAGTTGTTGCGGCGACCCGATATTGATCGATTCTCCCGCCGCATCGACGATGCGGTCGGCAATACTCGCGATGCTCGCGGTTAATTCAACCGAAAAATCTTGTAACGCTTGCGCGTCGATCGCGATGCCGGCCTCTTCCATGCGCGCGAGGATTGGCGGCAACGGCAACTCGACATCGCGATAGAGCGCGAGCTGCCCGCGCTCGGAGAGCATTGTGCCCGCCCGTTGCGCGACGCGCGCGCCGATATCGGCAAAGACGGCTGCATCGCGCACCGGCTCTTCATCGAGCACCAGCAAGGCGGCTTCGGCAGGGTCGGTACAGCTGCGCGACGGGTCCAACAAATGCGCTGCAAGCATCGCGTCGTCTGTGAATATCGGCGCAGTCACTCCGTATTCGTCGAACGCGCGCACCAATCGCTTCGTATCGTACCCCACGATCGCTCCCGCACCGGAGAGCGCGCGCTCGAGTGCCGTTCGAATCGGCGCTCCGCGCAACGCATCGAGACGAAACGAGAGCCCTGTGTGCGGCGCTGCACTCACTCCGAGTGCGTCGCCCTCGAGAGCGAGTGCAAGAACCTCGGCGCCGGCCATCTGCTGCAATTCTTCGCCGAGTCGGAGATAATCGGGCGGATCGACGGCAGCGACGTACGAGCGGAACGCTCCGTCGGGTGCGCGCAGCGAGGCCATCAGCGGCAGATCGACCGTCGGCGGCGGCTCTAACTTCCGCAGCAACGTCCGGAACTCGAGTTCGCGGTAGAGTGCGTATTGACGCACCGGATCGGGGCGCTGCAAGCGGGCCGCCTCCCAATCGATTGTTATCGGAAGGTTGCGGTCGACGCGCGATACATCGCGACAGAGCCGCGCCTGCGCGCCGTATTCTCGAACCAACGCCTCCCAGCGCGGTTTTCCCGCGAGCGTCGGATCGGCGAGCAACGCATCGAGCGTACCCGCCGCCTGCATGAGCGCGATCGCGGTTTTTTCACCGATGCCCGGGATGCCGGGAAGATTATCCGACGGGTCGCCTTTGAGTCCGCGATAGTCGGCGAGTTGCTCGGGGGTCAACCCGTAGCGTTCGTGCACTGCAGCGCGGTCGTACCGCACGAGATCGGTGACGCTGCGACGCGTCGCAAGCACCAACGTTGCATCGTCGACGATCTGCAACAGATCGTTATCGCCGGTTACGACCAACGTCTGTGCTCCCGCACGCTCGGCTTGCGCGGCCAGCGTTGCGATAATATCGTCGGCCTCGTTTCCGTCGAGTTCGGCGATCGGAATCCCGAACACCTCGAGCACCCGCCGCACCAACGCAAATTGCGAGCGCAATTCGTCGGGCATCGCTTCGCGTTGCGCCTTATATTGCGGCATCATCTCCATGCGATGTGCCGGCAGACCACGATCGAACGCAGCAATTGCGTGGGTCGGCCGTTCGCCGTCGAGAATTTTTACCAAGGTTGTCGTAAAGCCGTACGCCGCGTTGATCGGCACACCCCCTGCGGTGGTTAACGGCGGAAGCGCGAAAAATGCGCGATAGACGAGGCCGTAGGTGTCGAGCAAAAGTAAGCGACGGTCGTCGGGCATTAGCGCACCTCGAGCCGCATCGAGCCGGCAACGACACGGCCGTCATCGCAGATCTTCATCACCGAGAGCGTGTAGCGTCCGGTTTCATTGGGAAGATGAAAGTGCAACATATCGCTCGTCGACGGCTCGACGCTCCACGCCACTGTCGAAGTATCAGATTGCGCGATCGTGAGATTGCTCGGCGGTAATGCAACGCGTTCGAATCCCAGCACCTCCGGATGTTTGCCGGTCGAATCGACCCAGGGGTGCCACGTCGTTTCCGGAGGAGCGCTATTGAGCGTCAGTGTCGCACCAACCGCCAACAATCCAGGTGCATCATCGAAGAGCGCGCTTCCCGACGGGACGCCGCGACTGATGCGCAGCACCACGGTTCCGGCACCGTCGGCGAAGGGGCCGAGCACGAGCTTTGCAAGCGATCCCGGACGCCCGTCATCACCGATCGTCCGCAGCGTCGCGCGAGCGGGGCGCCCCGGCGTATCGAGCGGAAGCGCGATCGTATTCCACGCGATCGCCCCGTCGCGCACCATCGCCGCGCCGATGGAGACCGTTCCCAACGCCGTGCGCGCGGTAAACGCGCCGTGCGCAATGCCGTTCCCATCTCCGGCGACATCCGATTCCACGCCTAACGCGCTCTCCAACGTGAAGAGCGTGTTGCCGCGTGCTCCCGGTGACCGCGCGGTAACGCCGATGCGTTGTCCTTGCGTATAGCGTGACGCGGAGAGCGCGAGCGAGACGGCGGCGCTTCCGATCTCGCCGGTATCCTGCGCTTGAGGAACGACGTCGATCTGGTCGGCATCTTTCGCCTTTTCGCCGTTACGATCGATCTCGGCGATGATAAGGTTCGTACCAAGATCCGGCGTGCTAAAAGCACCGCGGACGAATCCATTCCGGCCGAGCGTCAGCACTTGACGCTGCACCGATGCGCCGTGCGAGAGCGTCACGACGACCTGCGCCCCGGAAAGTGGCGCGAGCGTGTCGACGTTGTTCGCATAGATATCGAAGCCCAACGGCGTGCCGATCGACTGCCGTCGATGAAATGGGCGCACGCGAATGGTGAAGGGCGCCGTCGGAACCGTGACGCGCGTCTCGGCACTCGCGCCGCCGGAGGAGATCGTCACGCCGTAGGTCGAGGCAAGTCCATCGGTCGGTCGCGGAATGGAGAGATCGGCCCGACCGTTCCCATCGGTACGCACCGTCGTTTCTAACCACTTCGAAATCGCCCACGGACGCCGCTTCTCTTCAAAACCGACGACGACATGCGGCGAACGCACGATCTTCACCGTGACCGGAAGATCGCCGACCGGGCGACCGTCGCGACGGGCTTCGATACGCAATGGAATATCGGCGTCGGCCGGGCAACGCCCGTTGCAGACAGAGCGCACGTCGAGGGCGATGCCGTCGGCATCGGCATCGACATGCAGCGTCGCTCCCGCAACGCCGGAAAGGCCCTGCGCCAGAACCGCATAATTGCCGCTCCGCGCATCGGCGGGTATCGCCACCGTCGTTGAAAAGGCGCCGGCACGATCGAGCGGTACGCGCACGTCGGCAACCGAGACCGGCCCGTTGCGCACGCTCACCGTTACGTCGCCGCGCGCCGGTCGCAAGAGTTCGCCGTCGCGCGTGCGCGCGAAGCCGACAATGCGGACGCTTTCGCCGGCATGCACGACCGCGCTCTCAAGCCGCACGCCGAGAATCTCCGGCGGAAGCGGTGCTTGCGGCAAGAGCGAGACGAACGCATAGCTATTTCCCCATTGCCCGAGCGCAAAGACCGGCCATGGGGCATGCTCCCAGCGCACGATTCCACGTGCATCGGTATAACGTACGACGAAGCGGCTATTCACGACGAACATCACGCGCATGTGCGGCCGCGGCTTTCCGGTGCGCAGGTCGGTGGCATAGATCATCAGCCCCCCGGGCGTCTGTTTCGCAATCATTCCGACATCGGTTCGATTGATCCAGACCTGCTCGCCGACGCCGCCGCGCCGAGCTTCAACGACGAAGAACCCTTGCCGCGATCCGAGCGGCACCTGCACGACATTCGCTTGAAAACGATAGCCCCCGGGCGGGGTGAAGTTCCAGCGCACGACCGCTTTTCGTCGGCTCACATCGATCGCGCGCGGACGCGAATTACTGCCGGCGGTCAGGACGTCGCCGGGGTCGACGGCATAGGCCGCAAAGCTCACCGGTGCGCTGGAGTAGGTATCGAGCCGCACCACGGTCGGCTGCCACGGCACATCGCTATCGTGCGCGAAGAGTGCGAAATATCCGTCGAGTCGATGGAGATCGACGATGGGGCGGGCCGCCCCCGCCGGGGCGAGCGAAAGGACGAGGAGAGCGCAGGCGAGCCCGAGCGCGCGAAGACGACGTACCATGAGCAGAGCGCGCTTCGGAGGCGGAACCCCCAGCCCCTACGAATCGTTAACCGCACGCTCATGAGAAAACTTCGCTATCCGATCGCCGCCCTGCTTGCCGCAGCTGTCCTCGGCCTGCCCGCGCTCGCTCCCGTCGTCCGCGCGGCGACCCCGCACCCGTTGATAACGCCCCGCCCGCCCTCGGTGCCTCTGCATACCGAGTTCGTCGTCGAGGTGAATCGGCTCGGTCAAGTGGTGCGCGTCACGCAGAAGCATGGCTGCAAGGATCTCAATTTTAACGCGCACACGCTGGGCAACGTCCTCCAGATGTGGATTCGTCGCCCCGACGGAACCGCGTTGGTCGGTCTCTATCGCGTCACGTACGCGTACAACCCGCACACGCGCGCAATCGTTCGCCACGTCGCGCTCGTTCGCGCAGGCGGGAATTGGGGCAACGATCCCGGCGCCGCCAACCAAATGATCGACGATGCGAAACGTCTGCAGCAGGAGCAAGAGCACCCGCACCTTCCGAGTCTCAAGAAATTGCTCAAACCCACTCCGAAACCGACGCACCACCCGGCCGGTTAACGCTGCATGGATCGTCCGCGCAGCGAAGCCGACCGCGAGCGAAGTTGTGGAACGAAAGATACCTTTCACAGCGAAGCGGAGGCACGCGCGCACATGCTGATGAACGGTACCGCTGCGATGTTGCGAACGTATGAGTGCCGCTATTGCGGTTTTCTCCATCTCACCAGTCGTAAGGAGTAATTCGTGCGGCTGATTTCTTATTTCGACGACGATGGAACGCTCCGCCCCGGCGTCGTGCAGGGCACGCATGTCGCCCCGATCGATGCACCCGATATGCGCGCCTTCATCGAGTTGCCGGCGGAGCGGCGCAAAGACCGGATCGGCAAAGCGCAACTCGACGCCGCAGCACTCGTCTACGGCCCACCGGTTCTCCCGCCGCGCAACGTCTTCTGCGTCGGACGAAATTATCTCGAACACGCGCTGGAAGGCGCTCGCGCCGCCGGGCGCGATCTGAAATTGCCCGATGTGCCGACCTTCTTTACGAAGGCGACGACGGCGGTTCTCGGCCCCGACGCCGTTGCGCACTTCGATTCGACGATCTCGCATGAGTACGATTACGAAGGCGAACTCGCGGTGGTGATCGGCTCGCGTTGTCGCGATGTCGAGGAGAGCCGCGCCGCGGAAGTGATCTTCGGATACACGTGTTGCAACGATCTCACCGCGCGCGATCTCCAGCGCGCGCACGTCCAGTGGATGAAGGGCAAAAGCCTCGACGAGAGTTGCCCGCTCGGCCCGGCGATTGTGACCCCCGACGAAGTCGGCGATCCGCAAGCGCTCGACATCGCGATGTACGTCAATGACGTCGAAAAGCAACATAGCACGACGGCGAAGATGATTTTCTCGATCGCAAGAATTATTGCGGAGCTCTCGCGCGGCATGACGCTGCTTCCCGGCGACGTCATCGCGACCGGCACCCCCGAAGGTGTCGGCTTCGCCCGAACGCCGCCCGAGTTTTTACGTGACGGCGACCTGCTCGAAGTGCGCATCGAGCGCATCGGATCGCTGCGAACGCGCATCGCGTTGACGTAATGGCCGCGACGCTTGGCATTCCGCTCTCGCTACTGGCGGCCTGCGCGCTGCTCGGCATCGGGATCCTTGCGCTCTTCTCCCCCGAACGGCTCGCTGCTGCCTATGGGTTGCCGGTGCGCGAGGGCAACGCGCTGGGTTTCGTTCGGGCAACGGGGGCGCGCGACGCGATCCTCGCCGCGGCGATCCTCGCAACGGCCATGCGGCACGACCGCATCGGGCTTGCGGTCCTTGCCGCGCTCGGCCTCGCGCTCTCGGCGATCGATCTTACTATTGCATATACGCACCTCCGCCGATTACGCCGCGAGCTGCTCGCACATGTCGGGGGGATCCTCGGCTTTTCGGTGCTCCTCATTATTCTCGTGGCCGATTTGCGATAGGAGTCGCTGCGCGGGAGCCGTATGCCCCGCGGATGATACTTGCCGTACCGCGTGAGAGCGCCGAGCGCGAACGCCGTGTCGCGCTCGTTCCCGAAAGCGTCTCTAAATTTAAAAAACTCGGGCTGGAAATTTTCGTACAGCGCGATGCAGGTCGCGCCGCTTCTTTTCCGGACTCCGCTTACGAATCGGCCGGTGCTCGCATCGTCGCCGATGAAAACGAACTCCTTTCTTCCGCCGATACCTTGCTCTGCGTCGCTCGTCCGACCGAAAATCAATTAGCGCGCCTCAAAAAGGGCGCGTTACTTGTAGGTTTCCTCGATCCTCTCGGCGACCCGAGCTACGCCGAGCGACTTGCCTCGGCGGGACTCGAAGCCCTCGCCGTTGAGAAAATCCCGCGCATCACGCGCGCACAGAGTATGGACGCGCTATCGTCGCAAAGTAATATCGCCGGCTATAAGGCGGTCTTGCTCGCGGCGAGTGCGTTGCCGAAGTTTTTCCCGATGCTCACCACTGCGGCCGGAACGATTCCTCCGGCGAAAGCACTCGTGCTCGGTGCCGGAGTAGCGGGACTACAGGCAATCGCGACGGCGCGCCGCCTCGGCGCAGTCGTCAGCGGATACGATGTTCGCGCTGTCGTTCGCGAACAGGTGCAGTCGCTCGGCGCGAAATTCCTCGAATTCGATCTCGGCGAGAGCGCCGAGGGCTCGGGGGGCTACGCAAAAGAACTGACGCCCGAACAGCAGCAGCGACAACGCGACTGGATGGTCGAACAGATCGGCAAGAACGATGTCGTAATCACCACCGCTTTGGTTCCTGGGCGACGGGCCCCCATTCTCATTACCGAAGCAGCGGTCGCAGCGATGGCGCCGGGCAGCGTCATCGTCGATCTCGCTGCCGAAGCCGGCGGCAACTGCGCGCTAACAAAGCCCAACGAAAGCATCGTCACCGAAAACGGCGTGCAGATCATCGGCACGACCAACCTCCCCGCAACGATGCCCTATAACGCGAGCCAACTCTACTCGCGCAACCTTTTCGCCCTACTCTCGCCGTTTGCAAAAGACGGTACGCTCGCCCTCGATTATCAAGACGACGTCATTGCGGGCGCATGTATCGTTCACGACGGTAAATCTTTGATTGGAGCGGCACAGTGAACGATATCGCCCATCTCATACAATTATTAACCGTCCTTCTGCTGGCGGTCTTCGTCGGCTTCGAAGTCATCTCGAAGGTCCCGACGACGCTGCACACACCGCTGATGTCGGCGACCAACGCAATCCACGGCATCGTGTTTATCGGCGCAATTATGGTTGTCGGCAACCTCTTTGCCGGGTCGCCCTCGCCGATGCTGCAAATCATCAGCGTGGCCGCTCTGACGCTCGGAGCGATTAACGTCTTCGGTGGATTCGCAGTGACCGAACGCATGTTGCAAATGTTTAAGAAGAAAGAGGGGCCCCGTTCATGACCCTCGCTCTCAGTATCGCAAACCTCGTCGCGGTCGCACTCTTCATTTACGGTCTCCATCAACTCAATTCGCCGCCGACGGCTCGCGCCGGAAACCAACTGGCGATGGTCGGCATGGCAATCGCGCTGATCTCTTCGCTCATTCAGACGCAAGGCATCGGCTGGTGGGCGATTCTCGTCGGCGTCATTCTTGGCGGCACGATCGGTATCGTCGCGGCGCTGCGCGTGAAGATGACGGCGATGCCGCAGATGGTCGCACTCTACAACGGTGCCGGCGGCGCCGCTGCGGCCGCGATCTCGACGCTGGAATTTTTTCTGCTTGCGAGTGGAAACGGCGAGAACGCGGTCGTGTCGGTATCGCTGGTGCTCTCGGCGATCATCGGTTGCTTAAGCTTCGCCGGCTCCATCATCGCGTTCCTCAAACTCCAAGAACTCATGACCGGACGGCCGATCACCTATCCCGGCCAGCAGATCGTCAATGCGTTGATCTTATTGGCGATTCTCGGACTCGCCGGATGGTTCGTCGCAACGCTGGGAACGATGCCGGTCCTCGCGTTTCTCGGATTGCTCGTTTGCTCGCTTCTCCTCGGCATACTCTTCGTGCTTCCTATCGGCGGCGCGGATATGCCGGTGGTGATTTCACTGCTCAACTCGTTCACCGGATTGGCGGTGGCGGTCACCGGCTTCGAAATTAATTCGACGCTGCTGATTATTTGCGGCGCACTCGTCGGCGCAAGCGGTACTTTACTGACCGTTATGATGGGCAAGGCGATGAATCGCCCGCTCACCAACGTGCTGTTCGGCGCATTCGGTTCCGGCGGCGGCAGCGAGCCGGCGGCGGGAAGCGGCGGGCCGCAGCAGATTCGCAGCGCGAGCGCCGACGACGTCGCCATCATGTTGGCGTATGCATCGAAAGTGATCTTCGTGCCGGGTTACGGCATGGCGGTCGCCCAGGCGCAGCATTCGGTAAAAGCACTCGCCGATCAACTCGAAAAACGCGGTGTCAACGTCCTCTACGCAATCCATCCCGTCGCCGGCCGGATGCCGGGACATATGAACGTGCTGCTCGCGGAATCGAACGTTCCTTACGAGCAACTGCTCGACATGGAGGACGCGAACCCCGAATTCCCGACGACCGACGTGGCCTTAGTCATCGGCGCGAACGACGTGACGAACCCGGCGGCGCGCAACGTGACGAGCTCGCCGATCTACGGCATGCCGATTCTCGACGTCGATAAAGCGGCGAACGTCATCGTGCTCAAGCGCTCGATGCGCTCCGGCTTCGCCGGCATCGACAACCCGCTCTACGAGATGCCGAACACCTCGATGCTCTTCGGCGACGCAAAGGCGAGCGTCGATGCGCTCACCTCGGCGGTGAAGGCGCTGTAGGAGATGCGCATGCCGAGAAGCGCGCTGCGAATACTTCTATCGCTCGCGCTTCTCGGCACCTCAGTCGCCGCCGGGATACGCACGACGACGCCGGTCTCGTATGTCGACCCGTTCGTCGGCACATCGGGAACGCCGCTCGGCGGCCCAATCGACGATTTCCCCGGCGCCGACGTACCCTTCGGAATGCTTCAATGGAGCCCTGATACGCCGTCGCAAAATGCCGGCGGCGGATACGAATTTAACGATTCGCGGATCACCGGATTCAGTATGACGCACCTGAGCGGCCCCGGCTGCAACGTCTTCGGAGATTTTGCCGTCTTGCCGCTTCTCGGTTCACCACCGACGACGTTACAGGGGATCTCGCAGCCGTTCTCTCACGTCGGCGAAATTGCGGTGCCCGGTTACTACGCAGTGACGCTCGGGGAACCGGGGATTCGCAGCGAGCTCACCGTTCGCTCGCGGAGCGGGTTGGGCCGTTTTACGTTTCCCCGTTCGCGCGATGCGTTGCTCGCGATCAATCCCGCCTCCGATCAAGCCGGAGTCGGGAACGCAAGTATCCGAATCCTCGGCACCAATGCACTCGAAGCGAGCGCGCAGAGTGGGCATTTCTGCGGCATGCCCGATCGCTTCACCGTCTATATGGCGGCGCGCTTCAATCGCCCGTTCGCCGCATCGGGGCTCTACGATAACGGCAGCGGGCGCAGCGCCGGCGCGTGGCTGCGCTTCGACACGACGACGCATCGCAGCGTCCGCATGCAAGTGGCGATCTCGTTCGTGAGCGAACGCGGCGCCTGGCGGAACCTCCGTGAATCGGCGCGTTCCTGGAGTATCGTTGCGGTTCGCGACCGCGCACTCGAGCGCTGGAATCAGGTTCTCGAGCGCGTGCGCGTCTCGGGCGGCAGCACCGCGAATCTACGTACCTTTTATAGCGCGCTCTACCACACGATGCTGCACCCCAATCTCTTTAGCGACGTCGACGGCCGCTATCGCGGCTTCGACGGCAAGGTGCATCGCGTCGCTGCGGGGCATGCGTTTTACGCAAATTTCTCCGATTGGGATATCTACCGGACCGAGATTCCGCTGCTCGCATTGCTCTTTCCACATCGCACCAGCGATATGATCGAGTCGCTCGTCGATGCCGCACACCAAAGTGGGTGGCTGCCGCGCTGGGCACTCGCCAACGCACCGACCAGCGTGATGGGCGGCGATTCGGTCGATCCGGTGATCGCCGGTGCCTATGCATTCGGCGCGCGCGATTTTTCGCTCCATCGCGCGCTCGCAGCGATGGTCAAGGGCGCAAACGAGACGAACGCTCCTCCGGCCTTCGGCTGGTATCAAGAGCGGCCGGCCGGCGGTGATTTCAATCGCCTCGGCTATATTCCCAACGTCTATACCACCTCGGTCTCCCCGGTTCCAAACGGTGCCTCGGAGACGTTGGAATATAGTCTCGATAATTTTTCGATCTCGGCCTTTGCGCGCGCGCTCCACGAGCGCGCCGTCGCCGCTGCATTTCTGAAAAGCAGTGCGAATTGGTCGCACCTCTTCGATCGCTCGCTCGGCGAAATCGCTCCGCGCGGCCCCGGCGGCGCATTCGAGCATACGAAGATCGGCGAGAACGGGCAAAGCGGATTCCAGGAAGGGAACGCCGCGCAATATACGTGGATGGTTCCGCAAGATCTGCGCGATCTTTTCCGCGGTATGGGCGGCCGCGCCGCAGCGCGCAAACGCCTCGATCGCTTCTTCACCCATCTCAACGCGGGGCAGAGCGCACCGTACGCATGGCTTGGAAACGAGCCGAGTATCGGCAGCCCGTGGGCCTACCTTTCGGCGGGAGCACCGTGGCGTGAAGAACGCGTCGTTCGCGCAGCGATGATGCGCCTGTGGGGCGATCGCCCCGATGGACTTCCCGGCAACGACGATCTCGGTACGATGAGCGCGTGGTACGTGTGGAGCGCGCTCGGGCTCTATCCGCAAAATCCGGCCGAACGCTTTCTCGATATCGGAGCGCCGCTCTTCACCCACGCTGTCATTACACCCTCGAGCGGGCCCACGATCACCATCGATGCACCGCAGGCCGCGCCGACGAAGCAATATATCCGGAGCCTCTCCGTGAACGGGCACCCCTGGAACCGACCATGGGTCGCGCTTCCGCAGCGCGGTGTTTTGCATCTGGCGTTTACGTTGAGCGCGCAGCCGAATCGATCGTGGGGAAGCGCCCGCGCCGACGCGCCGCCCTCCTTCGCACCCGCCCACGTATCGTTTCCCGCATCGACGGCGATGACGATGGTTCGCACGCGAAATGGATTTGCCGTCCTTAATCCCGACACACGCGCGCATCGCGTCACGTGGAGCACCGCGATCCCCGTTCCCGCACGCGTCTCGCCGGCGACCGGCTCGCTGAGCGTGCCCGCCAAAGGGCGCGCCGATATCTCGCTCGCACTCGAGAGCGCGGGTGCGCCGGCAGGGCTCTATGACATTCGCATCATCGCACGCGCAGGCAACGGCGCTCGATTCCCAACGCTACGTCTCTATCGCACCGCGGCAAAGGGCGTCGACCCCGATACCCTTGCGTGGCTTGTCGATCGCGCGAAAGGCACGGTGATCCCCTACGATCTTCGCACGCAAGCGCGTGGTGCGGCGATCGCCGTCGGGCGCCACCCGCTCGATGCCGTCCTTTCGCAAAACAATCGCTTACTCTTCGTCGGCAATCGTGGAGGCAATAGCGTCAGCGTCATCGATGCACAGGCGCAGCGCGTCGTCGCAACGATTCCGGTGAAGAGCCCCGATGGACTCGCACTCTCCGCGCACGGCAATGGAATCTGGGTTGCGAATTATCGGGCGAATACGGTCGAGCGCATAGCGATTGCAACGCTGAAGGTCGGCGCACCGATCGCCGTTGGAAATAATCCGCGATGGATCGCGGTCGCTCCCGATGGATCGCGCATCTACGTTACCGATCAAGGCGCCGATGCCGTGACGGCGATCGATCTGCAGAGCGGGCGCGCGCTCCCGGCGGTCGCGGTCGGCCGCGAGCCGACGGGGATCGCGATCTCACCGGATGGACAAACGCTCTACGTCGCAAACAATCGCAGCGACGATGTGAGCGTCCTCGATGCCGTGACGCTCCAGACGCTCGCGGTTCTTCCCGCAGGAGCGCAAGCACAGATGGTGGCTGTCGCGCCGAACGGGAAACTCGCCTACGTTCCAAATCTCGACGGCATCTCGGTGACGCCGATCGATCTCTCGGCGCGTCGCTCGCTTCCTAATATCGTTGTCGGTGGGGCGCCTTTCGAAGCTGCCTTTACTCCCGGCGGTGCAAGCGCCTACGTCATCGACATGCGCGACAATGCATTGGTCCGTATCGATGTCGCGAGCGCCACCGCCGGCGAACCGCTGCTCTACGCTCCCGGCATCATCACCATCGCGATGCCGCATGCATCATCGGCGCTGCTTCCGCTTCCCTAATCGCGAGCAGACTTAACGGTTTTCCTCGCGAGAGGCGATGGCGAGCCAGCCGAGCAGCAACGGCACGATAAAATCGTTGACCCAGAGCGTCATTCCGGTGCTCCCAGGGGCAACGCTCTCTTTCCCCAGCAGCAGCGCAATGTGCAGCGCAAACGCCGCAAAAACGATCGGAATAGTGAGCGCGAGTCGATATCCGTAATTCTGTCGCCGGGCGAAGAGCGCCGCGATGCCGATGCCGATCTCGAACCAGTCAAATGCTTGCGCGAATGGGCTCGAATGCCAGCCGATTCCCCTTGCAGCGATGCCCTGCTCGTAGCCGTGAAACACTCCGGCCCAAATGAGCGTGAGTCCGCCGTACCAGAAGAGCAGTTCCCCCCAAAAGACGAATGCGCTATCGAGCGCGCGGTGCTCCAAACGCGCTCGCCGCATCGTTCTCCACCAGAGAACCACTGCAAGTGCATAAAAAAGCAGATAGATGTGGGAGAGTGCGGCGCCGATGGCGGCAGCAACGGACATGCATTACCTCCGTGAGCGGGCCGAACGTGTGCGCCAGGCCCAAGCGTTTGCGGTCGGAAGGACGGGATTCGGCGCAAAACCGTCAAGCCTTGCATTGTACGCATAGAGATACGATGCATCGAAGAGCACCAGCAGCGGCACTTGCGATGCGACCCGGGCCTCGATACGTCCGTAGAGGCGTCGCCGAGCGCGCTGCGAGCTGGTCTCGAGGACCCGTCGCTCGAGGCGATCGACCAGCGGATCGCACCAACGCATATAATTTTCCGGTGCGCCGCAACGTAGGATCGATGAATCATCCGGATCGATGCCCATCGTCCAAGGAATATAGGCGAGGTCGAATTGCCCGCGCGCCAGCGTACCGTCTTTCGGAAGAAAGAGCTGCGCATTGCTCACGCTTTTGAGCGTTACCTCGATGCCGCGCGCTTTGAGCGCTTGTTGGATGAATGTTGCAACGAGAACCCCGGTCGTCGATTCGGGGAATTGCACGTAGAGGAGGTGCAGCGCTTTGCCGTTCTTTTCACGCACGCCGTTGGGAGCGCGCCTCCACCCCGCAGCGCGCAGCAAGGCATCCGCTCGTCGCGGATGATAGGTGGGGGCTCGCACGCGCCGATCGAGTGCCCAGGAGTAGCTCGGCTGTAAGGTATCGGCGACCGGATAGACACCCAGCGTAATCTTGCGCGAGATTGCGTTGCGATCGATGCTTTCGGCGATCGCTCGGCGCACTCGCACGTCGCGCAACGGGCCCCGCTCGACGTTCATCGCGATGCCGGCGATTACGCTCGTCGGTACGCGCATAATGCGAATCGATTTCGCGCCGCGCAGTGCCGCTTGTTGCGCAGGAGCGATGAGGTTCCAGTCAAGATCGCCGGTGCGCAACAACGTGAGGTTCGTTCCGGGATCGGTGACGATGCGAGCGATGATCCGGCGCGTTTTCGGCTCGCCGCGCCAGTAGAGCGGATTCGCGCGAAAGAGTACCCGATCGCCGCGTCGCCACGAAACGAATCGATAGGGGCCGTCGCTCACCGTCGGATCGCCGTTAAATGCAGCGGTCCGCAACGAGTGCACGCGCGCAAGCACGTGGGCGGGAACGACCGCGTATGGTTCGATTCCATACGAAAAAAAGGTCGCAACGGCGGGCGCCCATGCTTTTTTGAGATGCAGGACAACGGTGTATGCGTTGGGTGCGACGGCGCGGTCGATCAAAGAATATCCTTCGCGCGTTCGTACCGGATTTTCCGGATTCAGAATGGCATGCAAGGTGAACAGCACGTCGGCACTCGTTACCGGCCGCCCATCGCTCCAGCGAACGCCGCGACGCAGGTGGTACACGATCCGCCGACCATCGGCCGAGATCCCGCCGTTCTTGCGCGTCGGTATCTCGCTCAGCAAGACCGGAATCAACCGCCCGCGCGCATTGAGATCGACAAACGGTTCGAAGAGCAGGCGCGCGACCTGCTGATCGACCGACGCAGCGTCGGGGGTCAGAAAGAGCGGGTTCAGCGTGCTCGGATCGGCCGCGAGGGCAAAGCGCACGGTATTGCGCGGGGCCTCATGCCGCGCGCCGCGCGAACATGCCGCGACCGCCAGGAGCAGCGCCGCAGCAGCAATGCGTCGACTCAAGAGGTCGCTCCATCAACGGTAACGACCGGCTCGTGCGTGACCGGAAACTTCACCGACCGTGCGAGATAGCACATTGTCTCAGCTTCATCGTGAATTGCGAGCGCGCGCTCCCGTGGTGAATCCGCCGAGATAAGCGCCGATGGATGCAGAATGACCGAAACGAACTCACCGCTTCCGTCACCGTGCACGACCATCGTACTATCTACCCGATCTTCGTAGGCAAGAACGCGAACGCCGGCGACTGCACAAAGGTGGAGATACCACAATTGATGGCAGGCACTCAGCGCAGCGACGAAGAGTTCCTCGGGATTCCAAAGCGTCGGATCGCCGCGATACGCCGGATCTGCGGATCCGGAGATCGCCGTTTTGCGCTCGGCGTCCACACGATACTCGCGACCATAGCTTTCGTAGGTCGCCGTACCGACACCCCGACTTCCCGTCCATGTCAGTCGCACGGTGTAGTGATGCTGCTTGTCGGCCATGCAAATCCTCGCGCGTCGCTCGATAGCGACGCCTTTGGCTCCCGGCGCAGGGTTACCTTTTGGCAGCAGCCAACGACCTGCTTGAGCTGTGAGGTACGTCACGTGTTGCATATCATCGAAATAGCCATTGTGTTTATGTTCTTCTGCGTGCCGTTATTCGGCATGTTGACGAAGCCGGCCACGCGCACGCTGTGGATCGTCGGTCTCATCGCGTTTGCGTTCGATTTCTCGCCGCATTTTTTGCACCAGTCAGCGCTACTGGGAGCCGGGGGTTTTATTGCGTTCGCGGGGGCACTCGTCTGGGAGTTCCTTCAGCGGCGCCGGGTGCGGTAAGCCTCACGCCTCATCGGCGCTCTCGACGTGGCGTCGCAGCTGTTCGAGCGTCGCGACATCGTCGATATCGGCGTATGCACCGATCTCGTCCGTCGGAATCGCTCGCCTCTGCAACGTCGGATCGTCGCGCAGCAGATGGAGTGTGTCGCCGCGCGGAAGCCGCGCGATTTTCGCGCGTGCACGAACCGAGAGATAGACCGGGTGCCCGCCAACGCCGTCCCGCTGCGGAAAGCAGACGTCCGCGCCGCTTGCCGCCGTAAGAATGCGGTCGACGAGCGCCTGCGTGACGAGCGGTTTGTCGCCGAGCAAGACCAGCAACGGCGCTCCCGCTTCGGCTGTCTCATCGGCGAGCGCAAGCGAATGCATCATTCCGAGCTCCGGCTCGGCATTGGCAATGAAACGAACGCCGCACTCTTCGACGAAAGACCGTAGCGTCGGCGCGCCGACCGCAATCGTCGGCAGGTGCGCGCACGCAGCAAAGACGCGTGCGAGCATCGGCTCGCCGCCGATCTCCAGCAGTAATTTTTGTCCGCCCATCCGCCTCGCTGCGCCGGCGGCGAGAACGACGGCGATCGCTTTCACGTTCGGCTACGGCCGCGAATCGCACCGGATCCACGCGCGAGACTTCCGCCGGAACGCCCGCGCTCTATCGCAACGATCTCGGCTAGAACCGCGAGCGCCGTCTCTTCGGGCGTCCGCGCCCCGATATCGAGCCCGATCGGCGCGCAGATACGCGATATTTCCGCATCGGTCATGCCCGCTTGGCGGAGCGCTTCGCTGCGCCGCGCATGCGTCGCTCGGCTACCAACCGCTCCGACGTACCCGGCGCGCGAGCGCACTGCTTCAAGGAGCAACGGGACGTCGAATTTTTCGTCGTGCGTAAACGAGACGATCGCGGTGCGTTCGTCGATCGGCGCCGATGCAAGAAATTCATGCGGCCATGAAACGACGATGCGATCTGCATTGGGAAAACGTTCCTTCGTTGCAAATGCAGAGCGCGCGTCGCAGAGCGTCACCACGTAGCCGAGGAAGTGTGCGATGTCGATCGTCGCGGCAACGAAATCAAGAGCGCCGAAAATATACATCTGCGGCGCAATAGGCCTTGGAGCGATGAACACGCTTGCCCCTTCAAGGCGCACCTGTACCGCGTCACGCAGCGGGCGCTCGCGCGCATAGCGCGCCGCCGCGCCGTCGAGCGTGGAATCGCCCAACGTTCCGTAGCAGCGGTCGGGATAGATCGCCATCCGCGCGCCGATCCTCTCGCCGTCGAGCCGCACGACATGAGCAACGAGTTCATCGGCCGTTCGTTCCAACTCCGCGCAATACGCGCGCCCGGGGCGGTCGAGAAGAATCGTCAGGGTGCCGCCGCAGGCCAGCCCCACATTCACCGCATCGCGATCCGAATATCCGTAAACGACGTGACGTGCCGTTCCATCGCGAAAGACTTCGCGCGCCGCATCGACCAACGCCGGCTCGACGCACCCACCGCCGATCGCGCCGAGAAACTCGCCGCCCTCGCCGACCGCGAACACCGCGCCGGGATCGCGCGCAGCGGATCCCTCGACGGCAATCAACGTTGCAAGAACGACGTCGCGGCCCTCGCTCTGCAGGCGCACGACCCCTGAAAGAATATCAAGCATGCATTTGCTCTATGCTGTTCTATATTTTTATGTGAGGTGCAACTAACATTTTTCGCATACTGGGTAGAAAGGAGTTAATCGGTACCGATTGCAACCCTTCCTTAATACTAGACCATGCGTAGATGCGCGCGTTCTGCTCCGTGCAGTCGGGCGTGAGGCGAGGAACGAGCGTGTCGATCTCTCCGTCAAAGATGCTGGCAACGTTGCGTGTAAACGGGCGCGACGTTACGCTGGCTTTTTCCCCAAATGCGACGCTGCTTGAGGTCCTCCGCGAAGAGCTGCGCCTGACCGGCACCAAACACGGGTGCGAACTCGGTCAATGCGGCGCCTGCACCGTCATCCTCGACGGCACCCCGGTTCTATCGTGTCTAACGCTCGCGGCCGACGCCATCGATCGCCCCGTCGAGACGGTGGAAGGGCTTGCAAGCGACGGGTCGCTCCACCCCGTTCAACGCGCATTCCTGGAACTCGGTGCGGCGCAATGCGGCTACTGCACTCCCGGCTTCCTCAACGCCGCCGTTCATTTACTGGAAAATAACACCGAGCCGAGCGAGGAAGAGATTCGCGAGGCGCTCGCCGGGCATCTCTGCCGCTGCACCGGCTACACGAAGATCGTCGAAGCGGTCTCCCTTGCGGGCCGGCGCATGCGCGCTTCCGCCGATGAGTAAGAACGGCGCTTCGGGCACCCGCGCGCACGTTGTCGGCGCAGCGCTTCCGCGGATCGACGGCTACGCCAAGGTAACCGGCGCCGCGATCTTCGCCGATGATATCGCGCTTCCGCGCATGCTCTTCGGAAAATTGTTGCGAAGCCCGCACGCACACGCGCGCATTACCTCGATCGACTACGAACGCGCACTGCGTCTGCCCGGCGTCGTCGCCGTCGCGGTCGGCAGCGATCTGCCCGTACGCTACGGAATTTTGCCGTCGGCACAAGATGAGACCGTCTTCGCCATCGATCGCGTCCGGTACGTCGGCGAGCCGATCGCGGGAGTCGTCGCCGAAGACGAACTGACCGCGCAATATGCGGCGACGCTCATCGACGTTCGATACGATATTCTCCCGTCGGTGATGTCGATCGATGAAGCATTACGCGATCTCGGTGCCGACGCTGAGAAGATTCATCCCGAATCGCGCAAAGCGAATAACGTCCACAAAGACGTGCATTTGACGTTCGGCGACATTGAGGCAGGTTTTGCCGAGGCCGAGCGAATCTTCGATAACGAATATTTCTTCGAAGGAAATACCCACGCGGCGCTCGAGGAGCACTCGGCGGTCGCAAGTTTCGGAGCGGACGGAAAACTGACGCTCTGGTCGTCGACGCAGACGCCGCACTATCTACATCGCGTTGCTGCATCGGTGCTCGAAATGCCGGCGAGCCGCATTCGCATTATCGCGCCCCCGATCGGCGGAGGTTTCGGCGGCAAAACCGAGCCCGTTGCGCACGAACTCGCCGCCGCCCATTTTGCGCGCAAGACCGGTCGCCCGGTGAAATTTACGCTTTCACGCGAAGAAGTTTTTTACACGCACCGCGGCCGCCATCCGGTACGCATCCACTTACAGACGGGCATCAAGAGCGACGGCACGATCGCCGCATGTCGTTTGCAGACGTGGCTCGACGGCGGCGCCTATGGCTCGTATGGTGTCGCAACAACCTATTACACCGGCGCGTTGCTGCCCGTCACCTATAAAATGGGCGCCTACGCTTTCGACGGCTGTCGCGTATATACGAACAAGCCGCCATGCGGGCCGAAGCGCGGCCACGGGACCACACAACCTCGCTACGCCTTCGAATCACAACTCGATGCAATTGCGACCGAGCTCGGACTTGATGCAGGAGCCTATCGCGCCGCCATCGCCGTCGATCCCTATACGCGAACGGTCAATCATCTGCGCGTCACGAGTTGCGGAATGCGCGAAGCGTTGAACGCCGTCTCCGAACGCACCGATTACAGCAGCAAGCACGGAAAACTCTCCTCCGGCCGCGGAATCGGTCTCGCTGCGAGTGCATATCTCTGCGGAGCCGGGCTGCCGATCTACTGGAACCCCATGCCCCATTCCGGTGCGATCGTCAAGGTCGATCGCGGCGGCGGCGTCACCGTCTTTTGCGGCACGAGCGATTGCGGGCAGGGCTCGCAAAATATGCTCGCGGTGATCGTCGCCGAAACGCTCGGCGTCGACGTCCTCGATGTCAGCGTGTGTGCCGGCGACACCGACCTCACACCGGTCGATCTCGGTTCGTATTCGAGTCGCGTCACCTTTATGGCCGGCAACGCGGCGCGCAGTGCTGCAAGCGACGTGCGCGAGCGTATCGCCGCCGCCGTGGGCGCGGAGCTCGGCGTCCCGGCCGATCGCTGTATCTTTGAAAGCGGGCGCGTCTTCGACCGAGAAGATCCCGAGCGATCGCTTTCGTTTGTCGATGCGGCACGCGCTGCGGAGGCGCGCTTCGGTACGCTTGCGGGGGTCGGCTCCTATACGCCGCCCGCCGATCTGCACGGCGACTTCAAAGGGTCGGGTGTCGGACCGTCGCCGGCGTACTCGTACTCTGCATGCGTTGCGGAGGTGGAGGTTGATTTTGAGACTGGAGAGGTACGCGTCGAACGCATCGTGCTGGCGCACGATTGCGGACGCGCGCTCAATCCCCACATCGTCGAAGGGCAAATAGAAGGCAGTGCTTATATGGGGATGGGCGAAGCGTTGATGGAGGAGTCGGCTTTCCGTAACGATCTTCATCGCATTCCGAATTTGCTCGACTATAAGACGCCGACGATCCTCGATACTCCGCGCATCGAAGCGATTATCATCGAGACCGAAGAGCTCGAAGGGCCCTACGGCGCAAAAGAAGCCGGCGAGGGTCCGCTCAACCCGGTCATTCCCGCCATCGCGAATGCGGTCGCCGATGCAATCGGCACGCGGATCTATGCGACGCCGATCACCCCCGAGCGCGTGCTGCAGGCGCTCGACGGAACCTCAGGCCCGTTGCGCTTGCGCGCTCCGATTGCAGAGAGAGCGGTCTAGGAACAGATTTTATGTTACGTCTTCCCGCCT
This sequence comes from bacterium, assembly GCA_021790895.1. Classification (GTDB taxonomy): domain Bacteria; phylum Vulcanimicrobiota; class Vulcanimicrobiia; order Vulcanimicrobiales; family Vulcanimicrobiaceae; genus JABEUX01. Next base: position 14,685 of record JAJYFM010000016.1, on the reverse strand, counting down.
TCGATTTCCAACCGGCGCGATCGGTCGATCATGCGGTCGCATTGCTCGCCGCGCACGGGAACAACGCGCTCCCCGTTGCGGGCGGCACCGATCTCTATGCAAACATGAAGCTCGGACTCTTCGCGCCGCAACTCGTGATCGGTCTACGTTCGATCGCCGAGCTTCGGACGATCCGTTTCGATCCGCAGCACGGGCTTCGCATCGGTGCGCTTTGCTCGCTCGATGCCGTCGCGCGCGATCCCGCCGTTGCGTTGCACTATCCCGCGCTCGCGCGCGCGGCAGCGATGGTCGGCACGCCGGAGATTCGCAACATGGGTACGATCGGCGGCAATCTCTGTTTGGAGACGCGTTGCAATTACTACAATCAGAGCGCCGAATGGCGGAAGGCGTTGGGCTATTGCCTCAAACGCGACGGCGACCTCTGCCGCGTCGCCGTGCATAGCGCTACTTGTAAGGCCGTCAACGCATCGGATACCGCTCCGGTCATGCAAGCCTACGACGCACGCATCACACTCGTCGGCCCGCTCGGGGAGCGGAACCTCGCGGTTCGTGATTTCTATCAAAATGACGGTGCGCGGGCGAACGTCAAGCGCGCCGATGAGATTTTAACGGAGATCGTTCTTCCGCTCCAGGCAAGCGGCATGCGCAGCACCTATCGCAAGCTCCGGCTTCGCAACGCCTTCGATTTTCCGCTCGTTGGGGTCGCCGTCACGCTCGCGACCGACGCGCAGGGTGCCTGCACGCAGGCGCGGGTCGTGCTTGGCGCCGTCACGTCGGCGCCGTTCGAGGTCGAGGCCGCCGGCTCGCTGCTGCGTGGAAGCCACCTCGGAGAAGAGATCGCCGCCGGTGCCGCGGAGGAGGTCTTTAAGGCCGGGAAGCCGCTCGAGAACGCCAACGCGAGCCTCCTCTACCGCAAGCGGATGCTCCGCGTCATCGCCCAGCGTGCCCTGGAGGATGTCAGCCACCCCTTGCGGTGAATGAATCGACGGTGTTATAGTGCTTGAGCCGAATATTGTTCGGCAAACCAAGCATATGACCGTATCTCTTTCGCCCGACCAAGGGGAGCTCGACGAGCTCGACGCCCGCCTTCTCGATGCCCTCCAGGGGAACGCCCGCTCGACCTATGCCGAGCTGGGGGCTCTGGTCGGCTTGAGCGCACCCGCCGCGCACGAACGCGTCAAACGCCTCGAAGGGCGCGGCTACGTTCGCCGCTATGCAGCGCAGCTCGATGCCAAGCGGGTCGGCTTAGGGCTTGTCGCGTTTATCAGTTGCTACACCACGCAGGATTGCGACTACGCCGCGTTCACCGAAGCGCTCGGCCTGATTCCCGAGATCGTCGAAGTGCATAGCGTCGCGGGCGAAGAGTCATTTCTCTGCAAGACGATGACGCGCTCGACCGATCATCTCGACGATCTTCTCACCCGATTGAAAAGCATGGCCGGTATGGCGCGTACGCGCACGACGATCGTGCTCTCGACACCATTCGAACGCGGAGGCATCTCGCTCTTACCATGACGACCACCATCGATAAAACGCTGCACCCCCTCGGCACGCACCGGGTACTCGAGCCGTTGGGCGCGATGCCGCAGAGTGCGCTCCGCCTCGATAATACCCCGGTCGCGCGAGCGAATGAAATTCTCTGCGAGGTCGAGGTGCTCAATATCGACTCCGCTTCATTCAAGCAGATTTTCGATGCTGAGGGCGGCGACGAAGCACGTATCGCGGCGCACGTCGAGAACATTGTCGCGACGCGCGGGAAGCAGCATAATCCCGTCACCGGAAGCGGCGGCATGTTTATCGGCCGTGTTGCCGATATCGGCGAGCGCTTGCGCGACACGATTGCGCTTCGCGTCGGCGATCGCATCGCTTCGCTCGTCTCGCTCACACTCACGCCGTTGCACATTCGTCGAATCACGCGCGTGTGCACGAAGACCGGGCGCATCTGGATTGAAGGCAGCGCGATTTTGTTCGAACGCAGCCTTTGGTCGAAACTTCCCGACGATATCGACGAGAACGTCGCGCTCGCGGTGCTCGATGTCGCGGGTGCTCCCGCGCAGGTTGCACGGCTCTGCAAACCCGGGCAAAACGTCGTCGTTATCGGTGCAGACGGGAAGAGCGGCATGCTTTCCTGCGCGCAGGCAAAACGCGCGGTGGGGGCGGAGGGACGCGTCATCGGCGTCGCACCGAGCGCCGAGACGGAGGCTGCGCGCCTGCTCCAGCGCGAGGGGTTCGTCGATGCATTCATCGTCGCCGATGCCCGTGACACGCTGGGCGTTAGCGAACGCGTCGAGCGACTCTTGCCCGAGCTCGCCGATGTCGTCATTAACTGCGTGAACGTCCCGGGAACCGAGCTTGCCTCGATTCTTTGCACGAAAGAGGGCGGGACGCTCTACTTCTTCTCGATGTCGACCTCGTTTACCGCAGCTGCGCTCGGCGCCGAAGGTGCGGCGAAAGATATCACGATGATTGTCGGCAACGGCTACGCCCATAACCACGCCGAAATCGCGTTGCAGACGCTGCGCGATTTCCCGGCGATACGTTCCTTTTTCGACGCGAAATACGCGCGTTCGTAACCCACCCCATCTATCGGAGGCAGCAACCATGAGCGAGATCGTTCATAAAAAACCAGCAGCGGCGGCATCGCAGTTCGCATACAAAAACCTCAAACAGGGAGAATTTTGGCGCGACGTTCCGGCATATCGCGAAGTCGACGAAGCGACGTTTCTCGATCACCTCTGGCAACAGAAACATTCGATCAAGACCCCCGAAGAGTTGATCGGCACGATCCGCGACCTTGCTCCGCCGGAGTTCGTCGCCGATATCGAAGCGGGTTTCGCCCACGCGCCGATGGCCGTGCGTGTCTCGCCGTATGCGCTCTCGCTCATCGACTGGAACGACCCGCATAACGATCCGATTCGCCGTCAGTTCATTCCGATGGCCAGTTCGTTGTTGCCCGATCACCCGCGCCTCACGCTCGATTCGCTGCACGAACAGGACGATTCTCCGGTTCCGGGGCTCGTACACCGCTACACCGATAAGGCGCTCTTCCTCCCGCTCAACGTCTGCCCGGTCTACTGCCGCTTCTGCACCCGTAGTTACGCCATCGGTCCCGATACCGACGAAGTCGATAAAGTTTCATTAGCGAAAACACCCGCGCAATGGCAGCAGGCGTTCCAATATATCAGCGAGCGCCCGGAGCTCGAAGATATCGTGATCTCCGGCGGCGACACCTATCAACTTCCGCCGAAGAACATCGAACTCATCGGAAACGCGCTGCTCGATATTCCGCATGTACGCCGGCTGCGATTCGCCACCAAAGGCCCGGCGGTCATGCCGATGAAGATCATCACGCATACCGAATGGCTCGACGCCATCGCCGCAATCGTCGAACGCGGCCGCAAACTCGGCAAAGATGTCGTGTTGCACACGCATTTCAACGCGCCCGAAGAGATTACGTGGATCACGCAAAAGGCGATGAGCATGCTCTTCGAGCGTGGCATCTTCACGCGCAATCAGTCGGTGCTGATCCGCGGCGTGAACGACACGCCGGAGCGGATGGCGCTATTGGTTAAACGCTTGGGCCATGTCAACGTCCACCCGTATTACGTCTACATGCACGACATGGTCAAGGGCGTCGAAGAACTTCGCACGACGATTCAGACCGCAACCGAGACGGAGAAATTCGTACGCGGCAGCACCGCCGGCTTCAACACACCGACCTTCGTGTGCGACGCACCCGGCGGCGGCGGCAAGCGCGACGTGCACTCGTACGAGTATTACGATCGAGAGAACGGCATCGCCGTCTACGCTGCTCCCAGCGTCAAGCCGGGGAAAGCATTCCTCTACTTCGATCCGATCGACAAACTCTCGCCCGATGCGCAGGCGCGCTGGATCGTGCCGGAGCTCCAGGAGCAGATGATCGCCGAGGCACTCCGGAAAGCCGGCGCGCAGAACGAGCAACTCGTTCTCGCGTAGCATCGCACCATCGGGAGCGGGACGCTTCGCCGCGTCACGCTCCCGAGTTTTTTTTCGAGACTCAAAACCGGCGCCGCGCTCGGCCGCTACGTTCCCTTTTCAGCCCCCGCATAGAAGATCCACTTGAAGTAGACCGCCGGTGTGGTAGTGAGCGAATTCGGATCTCCATAGACGAGATAGAACTCGTTGTGCCCGTGGAGATAGTGGAACGCCGCGCTCAGATTATCGGTAAATATCGGCGCGAAGGTCGGCGCAAAATAGGATGTCGGAAGGCTCGTACCGTTGATGCGGCGCGCCCCAAACGAGAACGAGGCATCACGCGAGAACTGCCAATTCACGCTCGCCGAATTGAGCCATTGCTTGAATGACGGCTCCGTCGTCCGATTCGATGCATAGCTATTTTCGTTGAGGTTGAGCGAAAAGCTGATGTTGCGGCGTATCGGCATGGTATCGAAAAACTGCAGATTCGTCGCATGGCCGTGATAGTACGGCCCCTCTCCATAGACAAGGCCCTTGCCGTAGTTCGAGTTCAGGTTGTAGCCGACAAATGCTCCGTTGCCAACGTTAAACGGAAGATACTCTCCATTGGAGGCCAGCACGAACGCACTTTGCTGATAAACGTGAATGGTCCAGAGGTTCTTGAAATCAAGATTGATCTGATCTCCGGCGGAACTCTGGGCGGGCTGCGAAAGGTGATTCCAGAAGCGAGCGTCGTTCAACATTACCGAGATATCCAACAGCCTCGATGACGACGGAAAATGAAACGTCTGTTGGAAAAATGAGAGATAGCCGCCGATATCGTTCTGTTGCTCGTAGCCATCGACCGGATTAAACTGAGAGCCGATAAACTGATGCGCTAGGACGAATATGGTATTTGCCGATTTCATACCGGCGCCGATTTCGCCGTAGTGGGCTTGGCTCGGGTCGGTCACGAGCGTGCCATTCTCTCGCGCATAGTTGCCGTACGCGAACCAGTGGCCGTGCGTGCTGAAATAGCCTCCATTCACCGAACTCGTATTGTCGATAAGATTCGGCAGGTTGGCGGTCACGCGCTGGAGATCGATTTGCTCTATGCCGCTCTTGGAGGAGTGCCCATAATTGATAGCGTCGGCGAGATCGGTTCGTTGTGCTCCCACGGCATCGAACCCCGCAAAGGTGAACGGCCCTTGCGTTCCTTCCACTCCGTAACCCTGTCGGAATGTTGGGATTGCAGGGGTATAGAGCGTTTGCGGACAGTTCTGGCAGCCGAGCGTGGCGTTAAATGCATTGCCGACCTGCGTGAAAAACGGTCGTACCTCTTGAAATTGGCGCGGAAAAGCCGTCGGTGAGATCGTCTGCTGATCGGTTTCGACATTTGAATAGTCAGGATGGAACGACCCGACGAACGAGGCAGTCGGCGTAATCGGCACAGCCATATCAAAGCCAATCTGCGATGTCGAACCGCCGGCGGCTGCGGAGCGCCCAACCCCGAGGAGATAGGGTTGAAAACGCGGCGCCGGCCGGCTCGTCCCTTTACCTTTGAAGCCGGCCGGATCGACACCGTCGAGTGTACCCGCATAGAGCGTATCGGAGGCGCTTGTCGCATTTCGATCGTAACTCCAAATATCACTGACATTATCGTGCACCGCAAACCTTTGAAATTGCGCCTTCCACGCATGCGATCCGCCGGAGCGAAGAATTGCGAACGGGACGTGCATCGTGATAACGTAGCCGGTCTTTGTGACGCGCCCGGCCGCCTTCCAATGCGGCGTATAAGCGCTGTTTTCCGATGATGTCTGAAAACGAGCTCCGCGTGCGTTGGCGATGAATTGATACGAGAAGCCCTGCACGCCTTGCGGATTGAGCGCAACCTGGACGTTATCGTCTCCGAAAACCCCGGGGCCGTTGCTAAGCGTCGATGCGACGACCGGCGAACGTTGGGTAACGACGAACGCGACATCGAGGCCGCGAGGATCCTGTCCGATATAGACGATCGCGGGGTGCTCGGCTTTCCGTTGGTTGGTGTAGTCATAGCGAAGCCGAATGCGCGCCGCTCCCTGCCACGATCCGTCGATCCGTCCGGCAATCGCCGGCTCGCGAACGAACATCGGTACGTGAAGATGCGGTAAAGTTGCCGCGCGAACGCCGGCGACGTTCGCGACGAGCATCAGGCTCGCTGCGGCGGCAACCGGCACCGCTTTCGAAATGAACATGCGATTTATACAGAATGGGATTCAACGAGGTTTCACGGATCGCGGCCGAGTTCGATCATTTTCCTATCAAAACGCACGATCCGCGCTCGATCATCCCCCGGCGAGTTTCGCGCGCTTTCCCCTGGCAGCGAACCAAACAACGATGCGCTCGCGGTGATCCCCCTGAATTTCGATGACGCCGTTCTTGGCCGTTCCGCCGCTCCCGCACAGGTGCTTGAGCGCCTTCGCGGTCGTCACAAGCTCCGATTCGGGGACCCCAAATATAATGCTGACACTGCTCGCCCGTCGCCGCTCGCGTGCGACGCGAATAACGCCGTCCTCGGGAAGAAGTGCCGTCTTGGGCTTCGCGGATCCGGGACGCCTCGTCGCTGGAGGGTCGATCGCTCCGCCCTCGCTTGAATAGACCAGTCGCCGGTTCTCCTCGCTCACGGGGCGAAAGCTTCAAAAAAGCCCTCAATCGCTCCCGCTTTTCGTCGATGTACGGTGCCCTGCCCGCGTTTTCCAGGCCCCGCGTTCGTGCACGTACAAATCGTCGTTCCGCCATGAAACGAATATGCGTCTTCTGTGGATCGCGTCCCGGACGCGGCGACAGCTTTCTTGCCCTCGCTCGCAGCGTTGGAACGGAGCTCGCCCAGCGCGGTATCGGCATCGTGTACGGCGGCGGGCGCGTCGGGCTCATGGGCGCGCTCGCCGACGCGGCCCTTGAGGCCGGCGGCGAGGTCATCGGCATCATTCCCCATGCGCTCGAACGCGCGGAGGTCGCGCACCAAAACCTCACGGCGCTCCATGTCGTTATCTCGATGCACGAGCGCAAGGCGATGATGGGAAATCTCAGCGACGCCTTCCTCGCGCTTCCCGGCGGCTTCGGTACGATGGACGAACTCTTCGAAGCACTGACCTGGCAGCAACTCGGCTATCACAAAAAGCCGATCGCCTTGCTCGATAACGGCGACTTCTTTTCTCCCTTAATGGCGCTTCTCCAACGCATGCTCGATGACGATCTTCTGACGATCGAGAGTTATAACCGCGTTCGGTTGGCGCGATCGCTCGCCGATGTGCTTTCGGATCCGGCCATGGCCGAAGCGCTTACCTCGGTGCGCGATGTTGCGCGATGATTTCAGCGTAACGGGCGCTCGCCTCGGTGGGTATCCGTTTGAGCGTAGGATCGTTATCGAGGTCGATGTGGTAGAGCCCAAAGTCGCTGTTGTCATCAAAGGGTAATCCCCACTCGCGATTCGAGGTAATGCTCCAACAGAGATACGCTTCGACCGGTACGCCCGCTGCAATGGCGCGATCGACCTCGGCAACATGCGCTTCTAAATATGCAGCGCGCGAAAAGCCATCGGCACTGGTAACACAGCCGTTCTCTATAACGATGATCGGCTTATCGGGAAACTGTTCGTGCGCCTGGCGTAAGATGCGCTCGAGTTCGCCCGGCCATACGGGCGCCTGCGCGTAGCGGCATTCTGCCGCTGCGCCGAGCCGCTGCAACTCGCCGGGCCAAATCGACGGGACGCCCCAATAATAATCGAGACCGACGAAATCGAGCGTCCCAACGCATTCGCGCGGGCAGAGAAACTCCGGTAGTTTTCCGAGCATCGCAAGATTCCACCAGTTCGTCCCGACCAGCGTGCCGAACATCGCGAGCGTCCGCCGCCATTTATCGAAAATTTGTAGCCACGACCGCGTCGCGGTGATTCGCTCGGTTTGCCGAAGAGGAACGAGTTCGATGCGCGGATTTTCGCTCTGAAGCACCTCGCTTGCAATCGCGCGCGCGAGATCGACTTCGAGCCCGCGATACCCACCGCGCCCATCGGCTTCGCAGAGCCCGGGAACGCCGGGATGGATACCGATGCGCATCCGCCCACGCTTGCGTATCTGCAGGACTGAAGCACCGATTTCACGCTCGGGGTCGGGCGGCGCAAGAACCGACTTCCGTCCGACGTGATGTAACGTCGCGCGCCCGTGCCCATGCGGCATCGCCGTGTTTTGCGCGCGCAGTTTCTCGATTGCACGGTCGATAGCGTCGAGCAACGCGTGATGCCCCGGGGGGACGGCAACGGCGTAGTGCCGCGTATATCCCTGTAATCTCGTCAGCGTTCGTCCCTCCGACGCATACGGCGCAATGAGGGCCTCGTCGCTATAGAGACATTCGATATTTCCCGAACCGAGCGCTGCGACGGCGGCGGCGATATCCGGATAGTACAACACCGTCGCGTCGGGGAAGCGCGCGCCGACGCTCTCTGACGCTTCCGAGCTCTGCACCACTCCGATGGTCGCTTTCCACCCGGAACGCGATGCGGGGATCGTTCGATCTGCTGCATGAAGCACCGCAGCGTGCGTTAGGAAGTACGGCTCGGAGAACAACACCTGCTCCATCCGCGCGTGCGTGATAGCGATCTGCGCGACCGAACAATCGACGCGACCGTTTTCCACGAGTCCCAGCTGCGCGATCCGCGAGGCCTGTTTGCGCAGTTGTTCGGGAGATTTCGCGTGCGTCGCGGTGCGATCGACGATTTGTTGTACCCAGCGCGGGAGTCCGAGAACTAACGGGTTTGCACCGACTCTCGCAGTCGGTACGATCGAGCGAATCGCTGCGCGCGAACGAGCATGCGCGAGTAAAAGGTTGGGAATGAGATGCAGAACCGCGTCCATCTGCTCTTCGGGAATCGTCGCCGGTGCTTGCCCCGGCGGCATCGGATACGCGCGCATCCAGAAACCTTTGATGAACCCATAGACGAGCTGATTGGGTTCGTTGAGCGTGACGTAGTCATCGATGAGATCGCCGAGCCTTCGCGCGACCTCGCTCGCATATCCGGCCATCCGATTGGGGAAGTCTTGGTCGAGCAGCCCGGCGCCGCCACCGGCGGCTTGCACGTGCAACGGCCAGGTGTTGTGGAGCAAGGTAACGACCGTCTGCATGCCGGCTGCGCGTAAATACTCCAGCAACTCGCGGTAATGGGCAAAGACGTCGTCGCTCCAGCGCCCCGGCTCGGGCTCTAGACGCGCCCACGAAAGCGAGAGCCGAAAGATCGTACAGCCAAGACCCTTCGCGAGATCGATATCTTCGCGATAGCGATTCCAAAAATCCGTCGCCTGTCCACGTTCGGTAATTCCTCGCGAGCGCTCCCAGAGATCGCGAATATCGTCGTTGCCGTCGTAGGCCTCGCACTGGTGATCCGCCGTTGCGACGCCGAAGCGCATACTCTCGCTCATGCGCGAACCTTCGCCGCCGCGTCGAGAGCTCCGCCGCCATAGGCGCCGCGCCGCCTCGGGCCGAAGCGCTTGGGATGAGATTTACGAAGAAGACCTGTATCGTCACCGGCGGCGGATCGGGAATAGGAATGGCCGCTTGCTTGCAATTCGCGCGCGAGGGCGCAAGCGTCGTGGTCGCCGACTTGCACGTCGAAGCGGCGCAAAAGACCGTTGATGAAATCGTTGCGGCGGGAGGCACGGCGCTTGCGGTTGCCGTCGATGTCGGCAACTCAGAGCAAGTGCAAGCCGTCATCGCCAAAACCGTCGCGACCTATGGGCCGATCGATGCGATCGTCAACGATGCGGCAATGATGACGTTCACGCCGATCGTCGACATTGCGGAGGCCGACTTCTTTCACGTCATCACGACGAACTTGGGATCGGTCTTTTATTTCTGTAAATACGGCGTTCCGCACATGAACGACGGCGGTGCGATCGTGAATTTAAGTTCGGTCCACGCGCATGCGACAACGCCCAACGTAGTGCCTTACGCTTCTTCCAAGGGCGCCATCGAGGCATTCACACGCGGGTTGAGCATCGAATTGACCGCACGCAAAATCCGCGTGAACGCCGTTGCGCCGGGAGCGGTCGATACCCCGATGCTTTGGAACAACCCCAACGTCAAGAGCGGCGCAGAAAAAGTTACCGGGGCGATCGGAAAGCCCGAGGATCTCGCCGAAGCGATTTGCTTCCTCGCTTCGAGCGACGCGGCGTTCGTCAACGGCACGACGTTGGTCGTCGACGGCGGCCGGCTCGCGAACCTCTAAACGATCCGCTACCCTTGTAACGCCTCGGCGATAACGCGTTCTTGTTCGACGGCGTGCGCGCCGGGATAGCCTTCCGACGGGCTCGCGCGGTAGGGCCGACCGACGTAATCGATCTCGAGCGGGCGTTCGAGTCGTTCGAGCAAACGACGTCGTACGTACGCACGCGCGCCCATGTTCTTCGGCTCCTCTTGCACCCAGACCAACCGCTTGAGATTCGGATAGGTCGCGAGCAATGCGTTCATCTCTGCACCCGGCATCGGCGAGAGCAACTCGATCCGCACGATCGCCGTCTTGCTGCGCGCTGCATACTGCGGCGCCGCAACGAGATCGTGATAGATCTTCCCGGTGCAAAGCACGATCCGTTCGATCTTCGATTTGTCGGTAACGCTGGGATCGTCGATCACCGGTTGGAACGAACCGGTTGCCATCTGGTTGATATCGCCGTAAGCGCTTTCCAAACGCAGCAACGATTTCGGTGTCATCACCACTAACGGCACCGGATTCGGCGAGCCCGCCTGCATGCGTAACAAGTGGAAATAATTTCCGGCTGTCGATGGGTATGCGACGCGCAGATTGCCTTCGGCTGCGAGTTGCAAGAAGCGTTCCAAACGCGCGCTTGAGTGTTCCGGCCCCATGCCTTCGTACCCGTGCGGTAACAACATCGTGAGACGCGAGGTCTGCCCCCACTTCGCCTGACCGGCGGCGATGAATTGATCGATAATGATCTCTGCGCCGTTGACGAAGTCGCCGAACTGCGCTTCCCAAAGCACCAGTGCCTTCGGAAGCGTCACTGCGTATCCGTATTCGAATCCGAGACACGCATACTCCGAAAGCGGACTATTGTGAATCTCGAACGAGGCCTTCGCATCGGCGAGATGCGCGAGCGGAACGAACGATGCGTTGGTCGCGACATCGTGCAACACCGCGTGACGGTGGCTAAACGTGCCGCGCCCGGTATCTTGTCCGGTTATGCGGATCGGCACACCGGAGGTAACCAACGACGCAAAAGCCAGCGCCTCGGCCATGCCCCAGTCGACGAGTCCCTTCTCGGCGATGAGCGCACGACGGCGTTGGAACTGCGCAATGAGTTTCTTGTTGACGGTGAAATCGGCCGGGACGCGGACTGCATCTTCGCTCCAGGCGAGTAATTTTTTGCGGTCGATCGGCTGCAACGTCGCCGTTTCGATCGGCGTCGCTTGCCCGATTTTTTCGATCAGACTCTTGCCGCCGTCGGCTTTCACGCGCGCGTTCGCGCTCTGGAGTGCCTTCGTCGCCTGCTCGATCATTTCGTTCGCGCGTTCGGCGGTGATGATTCCCTGCGCGACGAGCTTGTTGGCGAATAGTTCGCGCGCGGTGGGATGCGTCTTGATTTTTTCGTAAAGTAACGGCTGCGTGTACGCCGGCTCGTCTTGTTCGTTATGGCCGAAGCGGCGATATCCGATAAGATCGATGATGACGTCGCGTTGGAACTGGCGTCGGAAATCGACCGCCAGGCGCACCGCGTCGATGCACGCATCGACATCGTCGGCATTGACGTGAACGATCGGAACGTCGAAGCCCTTGGCGAGATCCGAAGCATAGCGCGTCGAACGGTCGTCGTGCGGATCGGTGGTGAAACCGACCTGGTTATTCGCAATAATATGGAGGCTTCCGTCGGTGGTATAGCCGGCAAGCGACTGGAGGTTGAAAACCTCCGAGATGATCCCTTGGCCGGTGAACGCGGCATCGCCGTGAATGAGGATCGGCACCGCGCGGTTACCGTCGCGAACCGGCTCGCCCGCAGCGTGATCGCTCTGCAGCGCGCGCGCCGAGCCTTCGACGACCGGATCGACCGCTTCGAGGTGGCTCGGATTGTGCGCGAGCGTCACCGTAATTTCGCGACCGTCGTGCGCGCGATAGGTGCCGGTCGCACCTTGGTGATACTTCACATCGCCGGTCACATCGTCGTCGCCGACTTCACCGCGTTCATGCGCCGCTTCGAACTCGCCGAGCAATTCATCGTAGGGAAGGTTGACGACATGCGCGATAACGTTGAGGCGACCGCGATGCGCCATACCGATGACGGCATTCCCAACACCCTCGGCTGCGAAGCGCTCGAGCATCTCTTCGAGCATCGGCACCATCGCATCGAGCCCTTCGCCCGAGAACGTCTTCTGCCCGAGATACGTCTTGCGGAGGTAACGTTCGAAGGTTTCGCCGCGCGTCAGACGTTCCAGCAAACGCTGCTGGTGCTCGCGCGAGAGCGGCGTGCGATGCGAACCGGTCTCGATCGCGTCGCGCATCCACCGCCGCTGTTCGCGGTTGGAGATATGTTCGAATTCGTAGGCGAGCGACGAACTGTAGGTCTCGCGCAGATGCGGAAGCACCTCGGCGAGCGTGTTCCCCGGCACTTTCACGCGCAACACGCTTGCGGGAATCGCGCTTTGCATCGCGTGCGTCAGCCCGTAGGTCGCCGGATCGAGCGATTCGTCGCCCGGCGGGGTCGAGCCGAGCGGATCGAGGTTCGCAGCGAGGTGGCCGTGCGTGCGGTAGGCCGCAACGATCGCCGCCGCCGCTGCGACGCCGCGCATCATTTCATCCGACGGCGCGCCGGAAGACGCGCTTGCGATTGGCACCGGTGCCTTCGCGCCGAGTTGCGGTGCGGGGCCCGCAATGAGCGAAAGCGTCGAAAACGCGCGTTCGTAGAATTCGCTCTCGCCTTGCAGCAAACGATCGATGCGGCGCAAGAACTCACCCGACTGCGCGCCTTGAATGACGCGATGATCGTAGGTGTTCGTCATCTGCATCACTTTGCCGATGCCGAGGCTACGCAGCGTCGTTTCGTCGACGTTGGCGAAGCCGGCGGGGTAGCCGATCGCGCCGGTTGCGAGAATCGAACCCTGCCCTGCCATGAGACGCGGAATCGACGCAACGGTGCCGATGCCGCCGGGATTCGTGAGCGTGAGGCTCGCACCGGTCAGATCGTCGGCGACGAGCTTATTCTCGCGCGCTTTCGCGACCAGCGCATCGTACGCGGCGACAAAGCCGGCAAAGTCGAGTTTGTCGGCGTTCTTGATGACCGGCACCACGAGGAAACGCGTGCCGTCTTTCCGTTCGCTATCGACGGCGAGCCCAAGGTGCACGCCGGGTTCGATGCGCGTCGGCTTGCCGTTCTCGGTGCGGAAACTGAAGGTGACGAACGGCATCTCGCTCGCTGCTTGCACGATCGCAAAAGCGATGAGGTGCGTGAACGAAATCTTCTCGCTGCGTTTTGCCGCTTTTATCGCGGCATTCAGTTCGCGTCGACGCGCGTCGAGCACGTCGACACCGAGCGTGCGGAAGGATGTCGCGGTGGGAATGCTGAGGCTCTGCTCCATGTAGCCGACGAGCGCTGCAGCCGGCCCTTGTAACGGCGTGCGCTTCACATCGGCGGAGATCGGCGGCAACTGCGCGCCTTTTGCGGCGGCCGCTGGGCGCGCACTTCCGCTGCGAAGTGCCGAGGCGATATCGCCGCGCAGCACCATACCGTCGGGGCCGGTGCCGGGAACGGAGTGCAGATCGAGTTCGAGTTTTCGCGCGATACGCTGCGCTTGGTGCGAAGCCGTGAGCGCGCCGCTACGCGTCGGGGCAGGCGCCGCGGGTGCGGCGGGTTTTGCAGCCGGCGCGGATTTCGTCGGCGTCGTCGCGACGGCGGCATTTTCGTCGAGTCGCAACAGCACCGCGCCGACGGCGAGCGTCTGCCCCTCGGCGACGAGAATTTCGGTAACGACTCCGGCGGCGGGAGCGGGAACTTCGACATCGACTTTGTCGGTCGTAACATCGACGAGCGGGTCACCTGCGGCGACAGCATCGCCGACCTTCACGCGCACCTCGACAACCGAGCCCTCGGTGACCGATTCGCCCATCTCGGGAAGCGTGACGTCGAGAATCTTCGGTGGGCCGGCGGGGGCTGCAGGCGCGGCGGCCTTGGCGGCGCCGTTCGTTGCGCCGTTACCCGCTGCGGCCTTCGCAGAGGTATCGATCTCGGCGAGCAGCGCGCCGACGGCGATGCTCTGCCCCTCGTCGGCGTGCAGGCTCGCGATGACGCCGGAGGCAGGCGCCGGAACCTCGACGTCCACCTTATCGGTGGTGACGTCCACGAGCGGCTCGCCCTGCGCGATATACTCGCCGACGCGCTTGCGCCACTCGACGATGGAACCCTCGGCGACCGACTCGCCCATCTCCGGGAGGGTCACCTGCACCAGGGTGTCTGCCACTTTGTCGATTCTCCGTCTTTCCTGCGTGATGAAACTATGAACCGTAGTTATACGGGCCCGCGCCGGGCGAACCCCTCGATTCTATCTCTCTCCGGCGAGGAAACCTACGACCCAAGCCACGGGGAGGGGCGCGAAGGAACGCTCGCCCGTTCCCGCGCAACGGCGGGGCGATGGAACTGCTGCGCTTCGAGGGGCTCGAGTGTCGCTACGGGGCGCGCGAGGTCTTCGCGGGGCTCGGCGGCGTGCTGCGCGATGGCGAGC
>JAJYFM010000146.1 GCA_021790895.1 bacterium | reverse complement strand
ACTCGTCACCACTGCAGATTCCGAGCGCGACGGCGGAAGCGGGAACGGCTTCAACGTACCTGCGCAACGCCGCGGCATCGATGAACGGCAGATCTCCCGCGAGCAACAGCGTTACCGATGGTTCGACGTCCTCTGCAAACGCGCGCAAGCAGGCCAGCATATTCGCCGCACCATCCCCCCGATCGGGAAGAACGCGTTCGACCCGTCCATCGCAACGAGCGGCGATCTCGGCGTCACCAAGCACGACGATACGCCGCGCGCCAAAATCGGCTGCGGCGGCGATCGTTCGTTCGAGGATGGTGCTCGCTCCAATCGGAGCGAGCGCCTTGAGTTCCGTTCCCGTCTCGGCGGCGAAGGCACCGCCGATGCGTCCCCCGGCGGCGATTGCGACGTTGATCCCGTCGATCGTCACCGAAGTTCTCGTGCTACTTCTTAACGGTCTTCTTCTTGCCGGCGACGGTGCGCTTGGGACCTTTACGCGTGCGTGCGTTGGTCTTGGTGCGCTGTCCGCGAACCGGAAGCCCGCGCCGATGGCGCAAGCCGCGATAACAACCGATATCCATCAGACGCTTGATATTGCCCTGTACTTCGCGGCGAAGATCTCCCTCTAGCCGAAGCGCAAGTGCGTCGATTGCTTCGCGCAGACGCTTCTCGTCTTCCTCGGAGAGCTCTTTCACCCGACGGTTCGGATCGATTCCCGCTCGGTCGAGTAACTTTGCCGCGGTCGTCGGGCCGATGCCGTAGATGTACGTAAGCGCGATCTCGATGCGCTTTTCGCGCGGGAGATCGATACCGGAAATGCGAGCCATGGATTACCCCTGTACCTGTTTGTGTTTTGCATTGACATCGCAAATGATCCGCACTTTGCCGTGACGGCGGATGACTTTGCATTTGTCGCAGATTTTTTTGACTGACGGACGGACTTTCATGGACGGTTCCTCGTTCTGTGATGCGCCGCGCGCACTATTTGTAGCGGTAGGTTATGCGGCCGTGCGTTAAATCGTACGGCGAGAGTTCGACTAACACGCGATCTCCCGGAAGAATTCGGATGAAATTCATCCGAATTTTTCCCGAAACGTGTGCGAGAACCCGATGCCCGTTCGCGAGTTCCACTCGGAACATCGCGTTGGGGAGGGGTTCGACGATCGTGCCTTCGACTTCGATCGCTTCTTCCTTGGGCACCGCCGTCTTGGCGGCTTTGTCGGCATTCGGCTTTTTCGCCGGACGCCCACCTCGGCGTTTTCCTCGCGCCATTACACTTTAGCTCCTCACCATGGACTCGCCCGATGATTTCTCTGCATCGGGTCGATAGCGTTCGACGTCGGGGTGCTCCCCAACGCTGCGAAGCGTGAGGATGCGCGGCCCCTCGGGCGTGACCGCAATAGTGTGCTCGAAGTGCGCCGAGAGTTTACCATCTGAGGTGACGACTGTCCAGCCGTCCCGCAGGGTCTTCACCTGGTAGGTGCCTTGGTTGATCATCGGTTCGACGGCCAAAACGAGCCCGGGGCGGAGTTCCGCGCCGGTTCCCCGGGTGCCATAATTGGGGACCTGGGGCTCCTCGTGCATCGCCCGGCCCACCCCGTGTCCGACGAGCTTTCGAACCACCCCATACCCGTGCCGCTCGGCGTGGAGCGCGACGGCCGCACCGATATCGCCGACGTGCCCGCCGACCTGCATCTGCGCGATGCCCTCCATCATCGATTCCTGGGTGACGCGGAGCAGGCGCGCCGCGCTCTCGGAGATCTTTCCGACCGGAACCGTGACGGCGCTATCGGAGACGAATCCCTCGAAGGTCGTGCCGATATCGATCGAGAGGATATCGCCCTCGGTGAGAACGCGATCCCCCGGAATGCCGTGCACGACTTCGTCGTTGACCGAGGCGCAGATCGAGGCCGGATAGTCGTGATAACCGAGAAACGTCGGGATCCCCCCGCGCGAACGAATACCCTTCTCTGCGAGCGCATCGAGCTCGTGCGTCGTCATCCCGGGACGAACGGCAGCCATAAGATCCACCAAGACCGCAGCGGTAATCTTGCCGCTACGACGGATCGTATCGATCTCCCGCGCGCTCTTGAGTTCGATCATGCGTGCACCGAATTAGTGCGCATGCTCGACCGCGAGCGCATGCACGAGTTGGTGCGCGACGTCGCCGACTGCCGCACTTGCATCGATCGTTTCCAGGCGCCCCGCCTGCCGATAGTACGCGACCAGCGGCATCGTCTGCGCTTCGAAGACATCGAGGCGTTTGCGCACCGTCTCCGGCTTATCATCATCGCGCTGAACTAAGGGGCCCCCGTCCTCGTCATCGATTCCGGCGACGGCGGGGGGATTGAAACGTTCGTGATAGACGCGCCCCGTCCGCGGATTGCTCCAACGTCCGAGGAGCCGCTCTTCCAATAGCGCGCGGTCGATGCGGAAATAGATCGCGATCGGCAGCCCGCGTCCGCGCGCCTCGAGCAGCGCGTCGAGCGCTTGCGCCTGAGGGTTCGTGCGCGGAAAGCCATCGAAGATGACCGATGCGCCCGGCTGCAGTTCGCCTTCCACCATCTTCACGATCAACGCATCGGGAACGAGTTCACCGCGCGTCATATAGCCCTGGGCCTCTTGACCGAGTTCGCTGTTGCGCGCACGGTGGGCGCGCAAGAGATCGCCGGTCGAGAGTTGTTCGAAGCCGAAGTGTTCGCAGAGAATCTGCGCCTGCGTCCCCTTCCCCGCGCCGGG
>JAJYFM010000145.1 GCA_021790895.1 bacterium | reverse complement strand
CTCCGGCGCTCGCCGACGAGATGGCGAAGGCGTTGCACGCGAAATTCGCCTTGCCGCCGAAGAGCTTCATCGTGCATGAGGTCGGCCCGTCGGTTGCGGTGAACGTCGGTCCGGGTGCGATCGCAATTTTCTCGGTGACCGGCATCTAAACGCCGACCCGCTGAGGCGTGAACGTCGCCGGTAAACGGAGCGCGAGCCGTTCGCGCCGAATCCGGAGGCGATGAGCGACATTCAAGATCGTACCGGAGCCCGGCAGCCCGAACTCTTTTCACCCGAGCGCGCCGCGCGGCTCGACGACCCCGCTCGCGAGGAGTACATGCCTGCGGCGGCGATCGTGAGACGGCTCGAGGTTCCCCCCGAGGGGCGGGTCATCGACCTCGGTGCCGGAACCGGTCGCTACACCTTCGCGATTGCGAAGGCGCACCCCGACGCTTTCGTCGTCGCCGTCGACACGCAGCCGGGGTTCGTACGGATCATCGCCGAGCGCTGTCTCGAGGGGAAACTCGATAACGTGGTCACCGGCGATACGCCGGCGGGCCCTCCCGCCGATCGCATTCTCTTGCTCAACGTTCTGCACGAAATGACCGACATCGATTTGAACCCGGTGCGGGCCGCGCTCTCGCCCGAAGGCTGGATGCTCGTCATCGATTGGGAGGCTGCCACCGAGCGCCCCGTCGGCCCGCCACGCGAACATTCGCACACGCGCGACGAGGCGATCGCTCGCCTGCAATCACGAGGGTTCACGCATATCGAGAGGATCGACGCGCCGGAGTTTCCCTACCACTTCGTGCTGCGCGCGCGCGCATAGCAGGGAGCCGTCTGCCGAGCGCGTACCGCGTTCGGATGCGCACTCATCTGATTCGAGGCTTCGGTCTCTCGCTGTTGCTCTGTTCGCTGGGGCTTGCGCCGTTGCAGGCGGCAACCCAGCCGATTCAACTTCAACTCGACGCGCGGCAAGCGCCGACGCAGAACATCGTCCTCACTCATGAGGTGATACCGGCCTCTCCGGGCCCGATGACGCTCTACTATCCCAAGTGGATCCCCGGCGAACACCAGCCGGTCGGCCCGATTGCCAACGTCTCGTCGTTGGTCATTACCGCCGGAGGAAAACGTCTTCCCTGGCGCCGCGACCCGCTCGATATGTTCGCGTTCAAGTTTGTCGTGCCGCAGGGAGCGAACGCGGTCGACATTCATTTCACCTATCTCGGAGCAACGTTCGGTCATTATTCTTCGTCGCGATTAGCAACGCATAATTTGTTCGTCACGACCTGGAACCAAAACTTGCTCTATCCATCGACCGGAACGATTCAGGACACGTTTTTTAAACCGTCGATCGTGTTGCCGGGCACTGCATGGAAGTTTGCGACGGCCCTGACCGGCGCTCATCGCATCGGCAATACCGTCACCTTCGATGAAGTTTCGCTCGAACACCTCATCGATTCGCCGCTCGATTCAGGGACGCACGTTTATCGGAAACGTCTTTGGCACCAAGGAAACGCAAGCGCCTATCTCAACGTCTTTGCCGATACCCAGCACGAAGCGAATTCCGCGAAGATCGGCGAGCCGCACTATGCGAAACTCGTCCGCGAAATGATGGCGATGTATGGTGCTCGTCACTGGCGCAACTACAATTTCTTGTTAACGCTCTCCGACCAAATGCCCGGCGAGGGAATCGAACATCACGAATCGAGCGACGACGGCGAGACCGGCGCGTATTTTCTCAACCATAAGGATTTCGTGCGTGGAGGCGATTTACTTTCGCACGAGTTCAATCATTCGTGGGATGGGAAGTACCGGATGCCGGCGGGGCTCTATCCCGACAACTTGCAAATCCCGTATAACGACTCGTTGCTCTGGGTCTACGAAGGCATGACGCAATACTACGGTGACGTCATGTCGTTCCGCGACGGCATCCGCCCCGCGAAAGAATGGCCCAACCAAGTGGCCGCAATGTACGCATACTACGACAACGAACCCGGACGGATGTGGAGAACGCTCGGCGATACTGCAACATCGGCGCCGTTTCTTTACGCGGCACCATACGGATACAATGCAGAGCGTCGCAGCGTCGACTTCTACGTTGAGGGTGCATTGATGTGGCTGCGCGCAGACAGCATCATTCGCGCCAAAACGAACGACAAGAAATCGCTCGACACGTTCGCGCGCGCTTTCTTCGGCGGAAAGACGACCGGACCGATCGTCGTTACGTATACGCGTAAAGATATCATCGCCGGTCTCAATAAGGTGCTGCCGTATAACTGGGCAGGCTTCTTCCACAAGTGGATCGATAATATCGCGCCGCACCCGGCAAACGGATTCACTCCCGATGGCTGGAAACTCGTCTATACGACGAAGCCGACGATTTGGGTACCGAAGAATAATTTCTGGTACTCGATCGGTCTTGCGATTAACGGCGACGAGATCGGCGACGTTCGCTTCGGTTCTCCCGCCGGGAATGCATCATTGGGAATCGCGACGCGCGTCGTTGCCGTCGACGGGCGTGGCTATACCGCGCCGGTGCTGGCGCAAGCCATCGCCGACGCAGCGAAGAGCAAACAGCCGATCACGCTGTTGGTTGAACATAGCGATGTCTATCGAACCGTTCAGATTCACTACACCGGCGGGCTGCGATATCCGCATCTGGTACGCATCAAAGGCGTGACCGATCGGCTCTCGCAGGTCGTCAAACCGTACACGAAGTAGGTGTCGGCGATGGAGCAGCAACCAG